>CAIVEH010000042.1 GCA_903904855.1 uncultured Bacteroidota bacterium
TAATCGTAAATTAATTTATATTAGCCACCAGCAAGGGTTTCAGCATTAACCATTATCCCATCGCGTTTTTTTAAGGAGATGGGATAACCAAACAAATTCCTTCTGGCGCAGGTCTGTAGCAAAGCCCGGTGCGTAGCCGACATGTGTCTTAGCAATCTAGGCAGTTTATAACTGCCGTTTCTTACAGAAGCGAGGGTCACAAATTCCCAAGCCCAAACTCCCAATCCCGCAAAAATGAGATAACATGAGATAATCGTAAATTAATTTATATTAGCCACCAGCAAGGCTTTCAGCGTTTACCATTATCCCATCGCGTTTTTTTAAGGAGATGGGATAACCAAACAAATTCCTTCTGGCGCAGGTCTGTAGCAAAGCCCGGTGCGTAGCCGACCTGTGTCTTAGCAATCTAGGCAGTTTATAACTGCCGTTTCTTTCAAATCATTGCAGGCTTTTATCCTTTGCGGGGTATAAAAACTGCAAAAAACCAATAACCGCACAAAAAGGTATCAGCCATATCATTTTGCAGCCAAAGCGGCCATTGAGTATAGAGAAGGCGGCACAGTCGAGGCAATTGAGTATAATACCTGCAAGGAGCAGGGATATAGCCATGCGGGCCTCCGGGGTTTTAATGGTTTTGGTGAATAAGTTAAGTGCTAATATGAGCAGGCTTAGTACCAGAATAATGGTAAAAACGCGGTTGGGCCATTGCAGGTTATGATCGAATGACTGAATGTTTTGCCTGCCGGCATCGAAGCTGGCGGCCTCGCGGGCGAAGTATTCTTTAACCCGGTTATTGACATTGGAACCCGGCGGAAAGGAGCCATTGCCATCGCCTATGCCGAAGGTAACAGCCTGATCTATGGCCTGGCCGGCTGTGGCCGATAAATAGAGTTTCAGGTACCTGGGGGTGGTAAGGATATCGTGTATGATGTGGTTGTATTCTTCTTTGTTGCCCTGCCAGCTGCCTGTTTTGTATAGCGGGCTTGCTTCGTCCCAGATAAAGTCATCTGATTTGGCGGGCAATGCATCTTTGTAGGCGCATAGTTTGTAGTGGGCTACCGGGCACTGATCATCGAGGTAGGTCTTCAGTATGCCTTTCTCGAGTAGTGAGCCCATAAAGAAAACATGCTTTGACTTAGAGAACGCAGAACCCATAAATACGATGCTGAGCCCGGATAGCAGCAACAGCAATGCGGCCCTGAGCCTCAGTTTGCGGGTGTTTTCTTTTACGGTAATCCACCGGGCTGTTAGTATTATGAGGCAGGCCAAAATAATAAACAACATGGGGTGCGACATATGCACTGCTACCGAAATAAAAAAGACAATGCAGAGCAATATAAGGCTGCCCCGGGTTTCTTTATTCAGCAGTATGAGCACAAGGCAAAGAAGCGCTATGGATGTATAAACATCGGGCTGCACCTGGCTTACCAGCCAAGATAAGGATGAGCCAATGGCTAAAAAACAAACGGTGAGCAGGCCAGGCAGCAATTGGTTGTTTATAGGAAAAAGCCGCCTGATTATTTTAAAAATCAACCACGAAACAAGCCATGCCTGCATAAAAACAACCAGCCAAAGAGATAGGCCGTTGAGGCTGAATAGCCTTATCAGAAGCCCGTAGGTTATGGGCCTGTCGAACGGGGTTTCGGGTTTAAAACCTGATGCCAGATAGGTGGCCGTATCGGGGTTCATTAAGGGGTAATGATTGTATATGGCAGGAATCAGCAAAGCCACTACACTGAGAGTGAGTGCTGCGTAATATAGCAGGGGGTTGTAACTAAGTTTGCGATTCGAGAACTCCATAAACAGATTGCACCTCAATATAAAACTAATACCGATTAGAATATAAAGAGCGGCATGAAAAAATCTCACGCTAAGGCGCGAAGGCGCAATATGCAAATGTCATTTTTAAGGCCGCAAAGAATACCAATGGCGCTGTATAATGTCTATTTGGTTTTTAATGGCCAAGGCATAAGCCTCAGCCATTAAAAATAGTAAATAAAGCAGATGCTATTCGACAACGATGCGTTTCACAACGGGGGCAATCAGGTCGTTATTGAACCTGATTTTTACAAAATAAACACCCTTGATAAAACGGGAAGTATTGATTTCGAAGTTATCTCTGTTCAGGTTATCGGCTGAGAAAACAGTGCGGCCAGTCTGATCGTAGGCAGCAATACCATTGATAGTTGCCGATGAACTGATGTTAACTTCGCTGGTGGCCGGGTTGGGGAAAATGGATAATTCGGCAACAGGATTTACATTATTAACGCCAGTGTACACAACTCCCGGACAGATGAAATTGAACAGGAATACCCTGATCATAGAATCAACTGTGTTGAACTTAACAGGATCAGATGCCCATGGCACATGCAAATCTCCCGGAAAAATATGGCTCATATGGTTGATACCGCTTGAAACATAAACAGGTTCAAGCGCTCCCAGACCACAAAGATTTACAAGTACAGCTCCGCTGAGGGGATAACCGCAATTATAGGGAACAGTATTATCGTTGGTTCCCTGCGCATTTACCGATGGTTTGCTGCCGGTATGCACAAATGATGTTTCATTGAGCGCACCCGCCAGGTTGATTACCGCATTCAGTTTTGTGGTGTAGCCTGCATTACCGCTGTTGCCTTCAAAACCGCCGTTTGCAGTAATAGCCCCGGCTATAGCTGCAGGGCAGGCACCCAGGCTATCGATATAGCCTACATGCATATATAATACTGCACCGGCAGAATTGCCGCCGGCATAAATATTGTTTGTATCAATTTTATAGGTGTTGGTAGTAGCCCTGTCGTGCATAAAATAACGGATTGCAGCTTTGCCGTCGCCTATGGCCCTGGCTACCTCATTAATTGCAGAATCAGCGCTCAGAACAAATGTGATGCCATCCATAGTGCGGTAATCGATAGATACGGTAACATAGCCACGCTTTGCAAACCGCTGGCAAAGGTTAATTATAGTTGAGTCATTGGACCGGTCGCCCTGACCCGTAATGAAACTACCACCATGGGCAAGAATAATGAGCGGCCTTGCCGATGCCGTGTCTCCAGCAGGCTGGTATATATCCATCTGCTGGCTGTATACAGTAGAATAGGTAACTGTGGTTTTGTTTACAGTCGGGAATATTTCGTTCCAATACCTGCCATTGGTGCACTGTGCGTCGGCAGTATTAAATAAAATTGAAGCTAGCAGGAGCAAGTATAATTTCCTCATAGTATTATTTTTTTTGTGAAAACTAATACAATTTAGTTACTTTTTCTTGCCTGCAATATTTTTTTGTTAATTTTTTTGCACGATTAACCAATACTCAGCAATGAACTAATACCAAATAGACTATAAAGATCGGCATGAAAAAATTTCACGCGAAGGCGCGAAGGCGCAATATGCAAATGTCATTTTTAAGGCGGCAAAAAATACCAATACCGATTTTATAATTTCGATCTGGTATTCTCAGCACTTACAACGCAAGTAGTATGAAGTAAGCTACCGTTTAATTATTTTTTGAGTAGCAATCAGCTTACCTCCATTATCCAGAACAGATACAAAATAGATGCCGGGTACCAATGAGGAAAGTGATATTGTTTCCGATTTATTGATCCAAGGCAAATTTATTTCAGTAATAGTTTGGCCGACCTGATTGGTAATTTTTATCAGTGTACTTGTTCCGGTTATTGCATCGGGACGCGCAATGGTCAGTTCGTTTGCAGTTGGGTTTGGGTAGAAAAGTATTGCTTCTTCCTTCATAGAAATAGGCTGCACTTCGGTAACGTTATAGTACTCATAATAATAATAGAAAATCCGCTCGGCGGAAGATGCATAACTACCTGTGCCAGCCAGGGTATCGGTAAGTGAATAATTAAATGATTGGGATTGAGTGGGATTTTTTGCTGTATCGTATACGAAATAGACTTTTTTGCCTGCCATCTGCGTAGATACAGGGCCGTAATCGCCGCCATAATAACGGTAATAAAGTGTATCGGGCAACCCTGTTAAGTTTACATTCTTGGTATAAGTACATTTGTCCCAAACCGAACCTGATTCATATGTTTCTGTTTGTCCGTAAGTAAAATAACTGATACCACTGGTATATCCGAATGAGTCTTTGGCATAGGGTATCCATAATCCAAGATTATATTGACACATACTGTCGCTGTGTAAAGTGGAATCGCTGTTGTAATATAAATACCTCATTGTCTGAGGCTGCCAGTAACCAGAGCTGTCGGCATAATAGATAATATTATTTGGGGTGCTATAAGTACCATAAGTGCAAACAGATTTGCTTGATTCAGACCATATGCCACTGCCGCTTCTTATAGCTACACTGTCTACAGTCAACTGATTGAAACTGTTATAAACCAGGATTTCAGTTCTTGAAGTATCCCAGGCGTGAGTGATGGTATCATACTTGAAAGATACAGCCTCTGTGAAATTTCCCAGGCTGTCGTAATAATAATCAGTCCTGTCCATGAGGCCCGGTATAGCAGGATAATACTTGTTTGAGGAGTGTATTAACCTGGTATCGTTATAAAGATCACCGGCAACATCAGCAAATCCATATGGGGCCCCCAATGGGTTAAATGAATTCCATACATAAACACTATCAGAAAATAACTGAAGCCTCATAGGGCTGTAATTGCCCGGCTCCATCAAAAGGTTCAAAGGGTAATTATCTCCAACAGGGGAAGTATAGGTTGCAAAACAAGGAGATTGATAATTCATCATCTGGTAGTTGAAGACCGAGCTCCTTGATCCGCTGTAAAAATAATACCCGGAATCTGACCTGCCATAGGGCAGATAGGAAGTATCGTGTAAATTATAACCACAAAAAGCCTTTAACCTTTCGCCAGAGATATTGGTTGTTTTTGCAGCATATTTCCGGTTTTCTTCTCTTCGGGCATATTGATTTTGCAGTATTGATTGTATGCCTGGCATAAAATAACCAGTCTGAATGTTCACATTACCAGTATGGTTAAGAAACCCATTTCTGACAGATTGCGACTGTGCATCAGCTGAAACAATAAATAAGATAACCAATAAGGATGAACAAAAAGCGGATAGCAATACTTTCATAAAACTGAATTTTAATGGACTCTGAATAAAAATGGCATTCCTGATCAGAATAATAACTGAATCAAAGATGCAATATTAGTGAGTCCGTAACCTCAATTTCATGATACTTGTCAAATGATTATATGACAATGAGCATATATTTGGGGTAATATTATCTGAGCTTATAAAATAATTCAGGTTATTGCTTACCTTTAAAACCGAAACTAAAATTTTCAGGAAATGAAATACAGGATAGTGACCATTTTGGCCCTTTTAATTGTGCTTATGGAGTTCAGCAGTTGCGCAAACCATCAATACCCGGCCAGTTACCACCATGGCAATAATGGCAAATCACGGTTTTATTGATTTTGCTGAAATAATCTCTGCATTAATACCAAATAACCAGTTGATTCCGGGCATTGGCCTATAGGACACAACCTGGTAACTCTCATTCCAGATATTGTTACACTGCCCGGTAAAACGAAGTTGGTGTCTTTTGATCATTTTACTGAACATTATCTGCACATTCCCTGTCTGGTATGGAGGCAGATTTTCTGATTCGTCTGTAGTAAGAAACCTGTAGCTGGTGTAGGTATGATTATAATTAAATGAAAACAGCCTGTAACTGAAGCCTAAATTAGCTTGCCCGTTGTATCGTGGCGCATACGGGATTTGTTTACCAATGCTGCCATCATTAAAAATATAGCTCGACGTTGTAGTTGCCAGCACATAAGCGGTATTAATACCAACATGGAATTTCCAGTCGCCAACGGTATAAGTAATAGAATTTTCAGTTTCCATTCCGCGGCTATGTACCTCGGCAATATTGTGCGGCGTCCATATTGCACCACCCAACCATATTATCCAGTCATGAATATCTCTGCTGAATAATGATGCATCATGATAGAACGTAAAACCGCCTGTTTTCAGTTTAATTGTGTATCCGGCATCCTCACTCCAGCCACGTTCAGGCTTAAGATTGATATTGCCACCCGGAAAGTAATACAACTCATTCAGCGAAGGCGTGCGATACGTATATTGTATGTTAGCTCTTATCTGCAACCAATGGAACAATGAACCGTAAACATTGGCTCCGGGTAAGAAAACAGTTTTCTGCACCTGGCTGTCGCTATGGTTAATGATTCTTTCGGCCCTTGCATTCAGTGCAATATCCAGTCTTTCATTAAAACGCTTTACATCCCATGCGCTGGCTATGGCCAGCTTATCCTGCTGCTTTGTATTTACATTGCCTTGCTGTGGAAGCCATGAAATCTGCAATGGGACAAAAAGTAGAATCCTGCCAAGACCTCCTAATTCCTTTTTCCAGCCCACTTCCTGAAAATACTGATAAACGACATTCTCGGTATGCAGCAGAATAGAGCTGTCGGTATAACTGATCCTATCGCGGATGAATGAAGATTTGGCATACCACTTATTGCTGCCCGATTGATTTTTCCAGTCGGCAAGCAACCTTAATGAGCCATCAATTTGATTTTTCACCGAATAGGTTTCCAGTAATACAGGTGGTATCTCCCTTTTATACTGCTGATACCAACCGGTAAGGCTGATAATATTCCGATCATCCAATTTATGGGCGCCTTTTAATAAAATAGCATCGCTGCCCAGCTTGCTATTGGGCATATTCGTTTTGATCCCTGATTCACTTGTAAAGGGGAAATTATTCTGAGCAGTCTGAGCAAAAATATTACCTGAAAAAAACCATCGTTGCCCGCTGATCATTCCATTAAGCCCACCCGAATATTGCCCGAAACTGCCAGTGGCTCCATTCATAGACAACTTCCTTTTACTGGTATCAAAGACCGGCGCATCATTTTCAAGCAACAAAGCCCCGCCAACATTGCCACTACCCCATAATGCTGCTGAACCGCCATAAACTATGTTCACTTTATTCATAAAGGCAACAGGCAATTCAGATACATCGGCTATTCCCAAAGCGGCATTCTGAACAGGGACTCCATTCCATAAAACGGCAGATTGTGCAGAGGATGACCCTCTGAAATTAAGCGTTGCCAGACTATTAAACCCGTACGATTTCACAAATACGGGTACTTGCTGGGTAAGCAGGTTAGCCATATTCTGCATCTGGTATTGCTGTAAAGTAGCGCTGTCTATTGATTTTATTTTTTGCCCGGGTGAGAAGTCATTTAGACGGGTATCGTTTGATATTTTATGCCTGGAATGGATTTTTACTTCCTGAAGTAAAGAGTCCGTTTTTGATTGTGCCTGAATTTTATTTAAAAAGAACAACAACATCAGTACTAATGCAAGTTTGTGCCTCCAAACACCGGGATGAAAACAATCCTGAATTATAATCTTTTTACTCATCAAAATAAAAATGCCCTGGCCCTTTACCTACATTGAAATTCTTTATCAATGTACCATCAGGGCGATAAATATATACAGTGCCCTGCTGAACAAAGCCCTTAGGGTCTCCTATAAAAATATTACCCGTAGATGGTTCAATACCCAATGCATAGAAATATTGGTTTTGCTCGGCAGGAATAAAGGGTATGTTTGGAATTGATTTTTCGTAGATTCCCATGCGGTATATCCCGTAATTTGAGGTTCCTCCAAATAAATTTGCCTCAATAAAATATAAAGTATCCCTCGTAGTATTAAACACAGGTTTCATTACATAAGGTTCCGAAGGGAAAGAATAAGATTGCAATATATTACCGGTGGATGGGTCCAGCCTGGTTAATGTAGCCGGTATCTGAGGTTCATCTCCAGCCAGCACCCAAAGCATCTGGTCCTTATCCAGTAATAATTCCTGGGGGGCATTGCCTGCAACTTTGATAGAATCCACAACCGTGTTGGTGAGTGTATTAATGCTGTAAATTTTATTGCCTGCCGAGACATCCCATGACCCGGCAAAAACCGTATTGTAATAAAGGCACATTCCCTCAACCGCCTTCCCAGGCATTATAATAGAATCAGTAACCTGCATTGACTGCGGATTGATGATAAAGATTTTGTTGTGGTATTCAGAGGATACATAGGCTTTGGTGGTGCTGATGGGCAAAATATAGCGTGGCTGAGGTATGTTCAATGTTGCTGAAAGCATCCAGTTACCCGCATTAAGCACAACTATTTTATTTGAATTGTTGACAACCACGAATAGTTTATCACCAATGTGTTGCATACTCTGGAATATATCCCCCATCGGTTGCTTGTTTACTGCCTGATAGATATCTCCAAATACACTGTCTGTAGCAGGAGCATAGGCATACAGTGTGGCATTATAATCGTTATACTTTCCCTCACACGCAATGTAAACATTGCCGGTAGCGCCAGGCACAGTATTAGTTATATTATGGGGCTTATCTTTGACACAAGCCGCCATACAGCATAGTAAAACAATCAGCGCTTTGTAATCTTTTCTAACCATCTGTTTCCATTAAGATCACTTAAAGTAAGAAAATACATTCCGGAAGGATATTGACCCATCAAAATTTCGTTGTTCTTATCGGACAATATGATTTGTTGCAGCACAATACCTGTAATATTTGTAAGAGAGGCCTTCAGCCCTGAAGGAAATTGATTAGTAATACTTACAACTACCCCATCGCTGGCTGGATTAGGGTAGATATTTACCGAAATGTTGCCTGGCAATTGTTTCACGGACTCATAAAGTTCGTGGATCACACCTATTGCATCCAGATCAAACCCACAAGATGGGTATGGTGTTGGATAAGGGTCATTTATTCTCCTTCCGGCACTGTCAAGTGAAGCATGACCATTTATTGGTCCTACTACATCCACTATTCGCACATTAGTAATATTATTTACATCAAGACCTGGGATACCAATCAAATCATCGAGGTCGAAAGGTGTTCCATACATGCCAACGTACTTGCCTGCCAGGTTATTCAAATTTGCAGCATCAATATAACTGTTGTTGCTGACCTGCACTTGAGTTTGTGTTAATGAATTGGCCGGGAACCGGAAGTAATGAATACCATCTGAACTAACTTCAACAAAACCCAGTTCAAGAAAGGCTAATGAAGAGTCAGTGGCATTTCTGAACCCGTTTTCGAATACCGCAAAATCAGGGCCCGGGCCATTATAAATTGGGTGGATAAATGTTAAATCTGCGATTCCGCTATCTCCCAGACTCACTGTATTATCATCGGCAGGCCCTATAGCCTGGCTGCTGTCTCCTATACTGGCATAACCCAAAGTGGGATTGGCAATATCCATAAATCCCCTTTGAATAGTGCAG
The DNA here is from genome assembly GCA_903904855.1 of uncultured Bacteroidota bacterium. GTDB lineage: Bacteria > Bacteroidota > Bacteroidia > Chitinophagales > Chitinophagaceae > Nemorincola. The sequence continues at coordinate 9,296 of CAIVEH010000042.1, forward strand.
CCAGTTGCCCATGCTGCAAACCGGCCACTGGTGGCGCTGATAGCGGTACTGCCCGTGAGGCCTGCCTGTGGTGCATATTGCGCCAGCACATTGCAGAAAAAGGATAGAAATGAAATGAGGGATATAACTGTGAATTTCATAAAAGGGGTTTATTGCTGTTTTAAAAAACGTACTGCTGCGCACTTCCCGCTTCCGGCTAACTGAAGTATATAACTTCCTGGTATCAACTCTGAGGTATTTATTTCCAGTAATTTACCGGTAACAGGAAATGTCGTAATAACCTTGCCTGACAAATCTGATATGCTTGCCTGCTGTACAGAATTTTGAAATATTTCGGCATACAAAATATTTCTGGCCGGATTAGGATAAATCTTTGCCACAGGTTGCGCTTGTTCCTGTGCTGTATTCAGAGAACCAGAACCGGCAGTTTCATTTGTTGTGAAATTATCCAGGCAGAAATAGGCAGGTGTGTTCATTCCATAAGTGCCGTTATCTGTAGAACTCAAAGAAAACTGCAGACTATCTACATTCCCAAGCGATGCAAGGTTTACCCATTGCCATGTTTTTACGATATAATTCATTGTGGTATCCGGGAACAGAAAATCTGCGAGGTAAAACGTCACACTGTCCGAACTCAATGTGCCACCGCTATATCCCTTTATAGTCAGTTTGAACCAGTCGCCGTTATGAAATTTCCTCGAAAACATGTCGCCATATTTCATACTATTACAGGCATAAGTACTATTGGTAATGTAGCAACCCGAAACCGGATGATTCAAGGCTGCCCCGTTTAACTTCACTACCATTGAATTATCATAAGTCACCGGATTGTAGCAATAGGCAACAATATAGTTGTTGGAGCCGCCATATCCTATTGCAGTCTTTGCCGAATATTGGTTTGTGTAGCCGCTCGTCACGCTGTCGGTCATATTGGAATAGGCAAAGCCATAACTCCAGAAACCACCAAAGGAGGTATCGTAAACACAGGGGAAATGGGCCAGACCATCATTAAAACCAACATCACTACCCGATGCTGAATAATTGACATAGAATGTGTCGGGATGAGCAAGTATCAGGTCATCAAAAGTGGCCACAGTCTGAGCCCGCAGGTTATAACTAGCAGAAATAAAGATAACAAACAAAAATGTACTAATGCGCATATAGAAATTGTTATTAAACCAATTTTCAAAATGCCGCAACCAGGTCAAAATATTCCAGATACAGAAAAATGCAGGCTACCCCCACGTTAGTCTCATCTGTGCTTTTGATCCCGAAAGCAGCGATAAGTAAACCCAATTTTGATTGGGGGACAAAGGCAGGTCTTCTGGCTAACTCCACTTTTTCGAGGCCTTCCCATCCCGGGTCATCGGGGCAGTGGCAAAACAGGTAGCGAAAAAGCTTTAAACGGAGCATACAGCATCGGGTAATGCCCGGGATTCTCACCCGGTTCCCTTTTCATCCTTACACCACCGGTGGTCAGGAACCATTGCTTGCACAAAAATAGAAACTAAAATTCAAAGCTGAGAACTATTTTTCGCAAAACAGAGTCAATATTTTTTATGGTAAAATTTCAAATTTAGAATTTAATTATATTTTTTATACACTTAATGATGCCTATAATAAATTTACTCTTTTCTGGATGAGCTATAAATTGAACAGGATACCAGATCTTACATTTAGTGTAACTTCGAATACCAAATATTTTAAAATGACCCGCACTAGCGGCCATACATATACTATTAAATATTATTAATAAAGCTTATTAAAAATGTCTGTTTTTTCCGACTTTTGTATTTAAGTAAACACAGTAAATTGCAGATGCAGCATAATTTTTTGAAATAAAAAAAACAATAATAATGCCATGGTCATTTATTAAAGCATAAATAACCACTATGAAGTATAAATTACAAGTACCAGAAACACAAAAACCATATATCTCATAGCATTAAATTAACATGCATTACATTTATTCTCCTATGTATATTATTCAAATAAAAATTAAGAGAAATTCCTGAAAACCAGTTTAATGATCAACATTTTTTTCCTGATTTTATACATAGTTGCATCCCAATTTGTCACCGGTTCAGACATGTATGTCCTGTTGACATTACATTGTGTGCTGCTAACAATTATTCACATAAAGAATAAACTAAACCCAATTAACCCTATATTTATTTATTATCTTGGCGTTATAATTGTAAATATTGGAAATATAAGCCTGGTAGACATGGTAGAATCTGGCATACGCATTAAAACGTATAAATATATAATCCCTAAATACATCTTAGATGCTTCAACCATCTGGTGCATTTCAAGTACAATGTTTATAATTGGCTACAATAAATATATAAATAAACAGATTCCCAAAATCAGCTTTGAGGTATCTAATAAAAATATTTTAAAATACATGTTTGTATTTTTATTCCTTGAAAACATATTATTCATTATAGGTGAAGGATTTAATGTAAGAGGAAACCAGTTAGGCAAGTTTTTTATATTACTGAATACTATAGGTATTCTATTTTATTCAAGACTTTGGGCAAAAGAGCGAAACAAAACATATGCAATATATGCAATTACTTTGTATTTATTAGAAACCTATTTTTCATTACTTACATCTTACTTGAGGTTTGAATTGATATTACCCACATTTTACCTATTCACAGGCTATTTCATAGGAAAAGGTGATATAAAATATGTTTTCAGTTACCGGATATTCCCGCTTGTGATTATCCTGATAATTTATGGAAGTGTTTTTACAGCGTTGCCTAAATACCGGGCTAACTTTATAAATGCTTTTCAAGGGGAAAAAGATTATACTGCTGTACCTTATCTTAGTGAACCGGATAAAAATGCATCTTCCGGGTTACTTTCGAGGAGCGCCAATGTGGCACAAATGACCAATGTGGTAAAGCTTGTGGAACGTAATAATGGCCCCTACAATGGGAAGGCTTCTGCACCTATACTTATTGCATTTATTCCAAGGTTTTTGTGGCCCGATAAGCCTAAAATACAATTGGGAGCCTGGTTTGCTGTTGAGATAGGGGCAGGCCAGGTAAACGACTTTGGATCCATAAACAATTCAATAAATATGACCGTTGCAGGCGAACTTTATCTGGATTTCGGATGGATTGGCGTCTTATTTGGCAGTTTGTTTTTTGGTGGGTTCATTGCAATATTATGGAATTCAACTAATTTCTATTATTCAGCATATAACTTAACTGGTACCATTTTCGGTGGATATCTGATAATGCTGTCGATAGGTAGTTATGCCGATCTCCAGATTGTAGTAACACTTATTTCAACTTACCTGATATTTTATCTGATAAAAAGGATAGCCACCTACTATATAAAACAATAACAACATGCATTCATACTAAGTTCTGATAAGCATGAGTATTTATAATTATAAGGCTGGTTAAAATTAAGGTGGTTAAAATGCGAGTAGCTTCATTTTATTGAAACTAATTACCTTTCTTCTCATTCTCCTTTTCCGATTTTTTATGTAGGTTTGTAATGAAGGCCCGGTTAAACTTTTTCAACCGGAGGTTATCTGATTAATACCGGGAATAATTATTTGTCGGCTACCTGCAGGTTTTCAGGTTTGTAATACCTGATTTTCTATTTAATTAGTTTTTATGACCGAACAACAATCCGTTTTTCTAGCTAAAAGCAGAATAAAGGCCAGTGATCTGGAGCATAAACGTAAAGTGGCGTTTAATATCCAGAAGTATAATGACAGTGTAGTTAAGGGCAAGCAGCAGTTTGCCCAGCTTGAATCTGCACGGCAAAAAGCTAAAAATATAAAGTGGAAAGTAATTGAACGGCTGGATAAATACCTCGAAGAATTTGAGCAGCGGTTTACAGCAAATGGCGGCCGGGTGATATGGGCAGAAAATGCAGAAGAGGCACAACAGGCAATATTACAAATATGCAAGGAGAAGAACACCCGGCAGGTGGTAAAGGCCAAAAGCATGGTAACAGAGGAGATACACCTGAATGATTTCCTGGCAAAAAATGGCATAGAATCGGTAGAGACAGACCTTGGGGAGTATATACAGCAACTGGATGGAGAACCACCCTACCATATTGTTACGCCTGCCATGCACAAAAGCAAAGAGGATGTAGCCAAGGTGTTTTATGATAAACTAGGCACTGAGCCTAATCTGACGCCTCCGGAAATAACAAAAATAGCCCGGGAGAACCTTCGGCAAAAATATGTTAGTGCAGAGGTGGGAGTAACCGGGGGCAATTTTCTGCTGGCAGATATCGGAGCAGTATGCGTAACAGAAAATGAAGGCAACGCCAGGCTTTGCAGCACTTTTCCTCCCACATTGATATCTGTTGTAGGCATTGAAAAATTGCTTCCTTCTGTTGGTGATCTGCACCTTTTCTGGCCTCTGCTGGCTACATATGGCACTGGGCAGCAACTTACTGTATACAACTCCATCCTTTCAGGTCCAAGGAAAGCAAATGAAACTGATGGCCCAACTGAAATGTATGTGATATTGCTGGACAACGGGCGTACCAACCTGCTGCGCCGGGAGGTAAGGGAGAGCATGTATTGCATACGGTGCGGCAGTTGCCTGAATGCATGCCCGGTTTATAAAAACATTGGCGGCCATGCATATGGAGCTACATACAGCGGGCCGATAGGATCAGTCATTACTCCGCATATGAGCGGACTTGAAGAATATAAACACCTCAGTTATGCATCGAGCCTGTGTGGCAACTGCACCGAGGTATGCCCACTAAAGATAAATATACATGGGATGCTGCTGGAGAACAGAGCCATAATGGTGGATATGCGGTTGAATGACAACATGGAGAATTTTTCCTGGACATTGTGGAAACGTGCAATGCTAAGCCGCAGATTGCTTAATATGGCCGGAGCAGGCATTAAAGATAAAGTGGTGAATAAGGTGTTTAAAGATAGCTGGTGCAAAGACAGGGGTGAGTTGCATTTTGCAGAACGATCATTTAATAAAATGTGGAAAGAACGGGTACATAATTAACTTCCGGAATATGGACACAATTGTTGTATACTGCGCGCAGGCCAGCAACCGTCTTAGCTTTGTCTTAGACTGGCTGCTGAAGGAACGCATGCAACTTAATTACCGGATTACCCATGATGAAAGTGAAACTGCAGGGCTGCCATTTTTTATTGCGTACGGAAAACATTTAAGAGGAAGCTTATCTGTGCCTGATGCTGGATTGTTGTGGCAAAAGGGATTTCAGTCAATCATCGTTTCTAAAGGCAACTGGAAAGAACTACCAGTTATATTTCCTTCTGACAATGAAGAATATACTGTAGGTTTCGATCTGTTCTCTTCTTTGTTTTTCTTGTTGTCGCGATATGAAGAATATGACGAGTATACACCTGATAAACATGGCCGGTATCCAGCTTCAACCAGTATACTTCATAAAAACGGATGGCTGATGAGACCAGTGGCTGATGAGTGGGTGGCCCTGGTGAGAAAAGAAATGATTGCCATGAGCGGAATTGAGATACCGCACTCACAATTCCACTTCCAGCCCACGTATGATATTGATATGGCCTACTCACATCTACATAAGGGGATAGCAAGAATACTCGGCGCCTATGTAAGAGCTATTATAAAAATGGATGTGGGCCAGATCAGCGAGCGCACTCTGGTATTGAAGAAGCAGCAAAAGGATCCATACGATTCTTTCAGATGGTTACGGCAATTGCACAAAGAGTATAACTGCAAGCCAATCTATTTTATACTCGCTACTTTTAAAACTACAGCTTTCGATAAAAACATTCATCCGCAACACCCGGCTATGATAAGGGTAATCAAAAATATCGCGAGGGATGGAGAAACAGGTATTCATCCATCCTACTATTCAAATGAAGCAGATAAAGTGCAGAATGAAAAGAACGTGGTAGAACAAATATCAGGTAAACCAATTCACATTTCCAGGCAGCATTATATACGGGTTAAGGTTCCGGCAACTTACCGGATGCTGCTGAATAATGGTATAACTCATGATTACACTATGGGCTATGGTTCGCATCTTGGGTTCAGGGCAGGCACCGGAAATTCATTTCTGTGGTATGATATTGAAAATGAAGTCACAACTTCACTGCGCATACATCCCTTCTGCTTTATGGATACCACTGCTCATTTTGGGTATGGTTTATCAGCATCAAAAGCCATAGAACAACTGGAGGCGATGAGCAAAATTCTCGAGCAGACAGGGAGTACACTCACAACCATTTTTCATAATTTTTCACTGGGGACAGACAATGAATGGAAGGGTTGGAAAAACGCTTATGAGCAATTTGTGCAGGAGAAGGCCGGGGTAATATAAATTTCTACTTCTTAATGAACACTCTTGTTCCTACCTCAACAAAAGTACTGAGTTCATCTACATCCTTATTTTTGATAGCAATGCAGCCATCCGTCCAGCAAACACCCTTCTCTATCAGATCATCTCCCCGTTTCCATATACCATGAATGCCTACATTACCGCCTATTCTTGCTGATTTTGGTACTATTCCGCTTGCTTTCATATCATTGAAGCGGGCTATGGCAGTATCGTTGGGATAGTTAAGCCCAAGGAATTTGTTGTATTTTGAAGAAAGGTTTTTGTTTTTGATAGTAAACCACCCCTCTGGCGTACACCGGTCACCTTCCATCTTTTTATCCTGCAAAGGTTTGGGACCAAAAACTGCTTTGTACTCCCTTATTTTTCGTCTGCGGTAATATACTTCTACGATATAATGGGATTTATTAACGACGACCAGAACCGAATCTTTATTGAGTGTATCTGCATTAACCGGCAGATGAAGATTGGGGGATATTTTAATAAGCTGGGTTTCTGTATACCGGGTTTTGCCCTTATTGAATTGTACTGTGCGGATGATGTTACCATCCTTGTCTTTATGTTCTTCAATTACTTTGTAATCAGTGCGGGGCAGGTCAGCAACAATTGGGATTGTTTTAGTTTGAGAAAAAAGCCTGTAGGCAAATTGAGGTAAGAATATTAAGAGCAACAACACTGTTATACTATAAATAAGACCAGGTGAGCGCTTTTTCATTTATTTAATCAGAATTACTGAGAATTTACGAAGCTATTAAATATTGGCCATTTATTCATCGAATGAAAACCATTTTTTCATTTCAGAATTCTATTGGTGCAGCAAATGCATCAGGCATCAGCATTTCTGTATTCAATGTTACCGGAATATTAAGGAATCATTTCCTTAAAATTAAGGTACGGTTACCTCTGAATTATGGTTATGTTACCAAATCTTTCCTCCTGTTTAAATCTGAATCATGCCCGATACTTTTGAGCAAATTTTTAAAAAAGCATGAGGATTTTTACACAAGTCATAGTTTACTTTTTACTGTTTTTATCTTTTAAAAGTTATTCTGCCACAATCAAGGGAGAGGTAAGCGATAAAGCCACAGGTGAGCCCCTTATAGGCGCTGTAATCATACTTACAGGCACTCAGTTTGGCACTGTAACCGGCCTTGATGGCAGCTTTACAATTACAAGTATCCCGGCAGGGTCTTATGACCTTGAAATCAAATATTCTTCGTTTGAAACTTACAAAGAGCATATTACACTGACACAGGACCAGATACTAATTATGAAGCAGATGCTTACCCCTGCTTCGAAAGTCCTTAGCGAAGTTGAAATAACCGGTAAGGTAAAAAATGGCAGTGATGAGCAGGTTCGTAACATGGAGAAGAATTCAATGCAGACAATGAATATCCTTTCTGCGAGAGCAATTGAATTACTGCCCGATATTACTGTTGCGAATGTGCTACAGCGAGTATCTGGTATACAGGTAGAGCGAAATGCCAACGGGGATGCACGTTATGCAGCTATCAGGGGCATGGACAAGCGATATAATTATACAGAAGTAAATGGCGTAAAAATACCCAGCCCTGATGATAAGGGGCGTTTTGTGCCACTGGACTTGTTTCCTGCTGAAATACTGGACAGGGTAGAAGTTATTAAATCGCTGAGCCCGGAAATGGAAGGAGATGCAGTGGGTGGAGTAACCAATCTGGTAATGAAAAAGGCGCCTGACCATCTGTTAATCTATGCATCAGCGGCAACCGGGTACAACCAGAATCTGTTGGATGAGCATTACAAAAGTTTTGATAAAAGCGCCATTGTAGCCAACGACCCGACCACGCTGCATGGGTTAACTTATAAAGCAACGTCCAAAGACTTTCCTTTGGGAAGTTCAGTGATAAAGCCGATCCAGGGCCCTGTTAATGATCTCTTCAGCCTGAGTCTTGGCAACCGTTTTCTGAAGAATAAAAAGCTGGGTGTAATGTTTTCAGGCAGCTATCAGAACACTTACAAACAAAGCAATGATATATTCTTTGCCCCGGCTTCACAGCCTAATCCCGGCAATATTGATATGTTCGATGACCTGAATATCCGCACCTATTCCACCCAAGAGAAACGCACTGCTTTGCATACCAATATAGATTACCGTTTTAACGAGAAAAATGTTATTACACTATATGCACTGTATGTACAAATGAATAAGTGGCAGGACAGGAATACTATTGATACTGTAATCACTGCTGTGAACCGTCCTGGTCCCGGCCTCGGAGTGGTGGATTTCAAAGACAGGACCACTTTCACAAAGCAGAGTATCGCCAATTTTACTTTGAAAGGAGAACATGCGCTGGCTAGAGGTCTTAAACTGGACTGGACTGGTGCTTATTCAAAGGCTACGGGAGATGTGCCTGATTATACAGAATTCGGGACAGAACAAAGCTTTTCAAGAAACCCGGTAACCGGAGGTATTGATAGCTCCACCCGGATTTTAAAGAGCACTACTACAACCAAAAGCTGGGAGCGAACCAGAGACCAGGACATTCAGGGATTCCTTAACCTCAGTTATAATACAGTGCTTTTGGGGCAGGAAGTAAATTTCAAGGCAGGAGGTATGTTCCGCGCCAAGACCCGCGATAATTACTATAATGAATACAGCCTGCAGCCCAGCAGGAGTAAAATTCCTTATACCAGTGTGCAAAACATTGCCGACAGTGATCTGAGCCTTTCAACAAGCGCAACAGGTGTATCTTATATCAATGGCAACACCTACCATGAAACTGAGAACATTTCGGGTTATTATGCACAGGCCAAAGTGCACCTGATGGACAATAAAATGGAAGTGCTGGGAGGAGCAAGAATTGAACATACCCATGTTGAAGATAGTGTAGACCTCGACCCTGCCAAGCAATCACAGGTGGCAGGCATTTATGACTATTATGATGTGCTGCCCAGTGCAAGCATCAAATACAAACTCAGTAAAAAAGAAAATCTGCGGCTCAGCTATTTTGAATCTATATCAAGGCCTGGCTTTTTCGAATTACTGGCCAATCATAAGCCGGGAGAGGTGTTCCCTGAATGGGGCAATCCGCTTTTGCAACATGCTGTAGCACAAAACCTGGATGCCCGCTATGAATTATTTCCAAAAGGTGTAGACCAGGTTTTGGGAGGAGTATTCTACAAAAATATCAGCAACCCGATAGAGTATTACCTGATACATACAGGTCCATCGGCACAGGCAATTCAGCCTCAGAATGTACCTTCCAATGCAGTGAATTTTGGCCTGGAGCTGCAAGCAACAAAATTCTTCCATTATTTCGGAATACAGGGCAATTATACTTATACACATTCGGCTATAACATTACCAGTAATATACCTTGAGGATTCCTCTGGCAAAACCAAAAGAGATCCGGTATCAACCACAAGGCCGCTGCAGGGGCAGGCTGCCCATATCGGCAATCTTGCTGTTATTTATAAGAATCCGAAAATAGGCTTTGATGCCAACCTTTCTCTGCAATATACCGGAAGGCATATTACACTCGCATCGGGCTTCCAGGGCCTTGACTACTGGCAGAAGGGGACTACATTCCTTGACTTTTCGTGTGAGAAAAGGATAGTAAAACATCTGTTTGTTTATGCTAAGGTGCAAAACATCCTCAATTCAAAGACAATTGTTGAAATGGAAGAATCCAACAAAATTTTCAAGGACCCAGCGGTAGCCAGTAACTATTTCAATTACCAGAATCTGAAAGATGGAAAAACACTGGTAGAGCAAACACAGATTGGCAGGAATTACCTGGTAGGTATCCGTTACAAATTTGACTAATCATTTTTTAATAAACAACCAATAAAACAGAAATATATGAAACAACTGAGTATTACCATTCTGGCTATAATAGCAAGCATTGCGCTATTTACAGCATGTAAAAAGAAGAACGATGCAACTTATGTGTCGGTAAAACAAACGCAGATAGGTGCGTTTATATCAAGCGATACACTGTGCGGTACAATTAAGGGCACAATGATTTCGGGCAAAACCTACAAGCTTACCTGTCCGGTAACCATTAACTACGGGGATACAGTACTGATGCAGCGCGGCGTAACTATTGATGTGCAAAATCCGGCAGCATACATTTTGGTGCAGGGTGCCTTTATTTCTTTGGGTACTAAAGATTCAGCTAACTGGATTACTGTAAAAAGTATAACCAAGGCAGACAACCTGCCAAGTGCGCAGAATACATCAAGCGATCCTGCTTATATCAGCGCTAACCTGTGGTGCGGTATCCAGTGTGATACAAGCTGCACCATGTGTATCCTGAAATGGACCCACCTCGAATTCTTTGGTGGCACATTCAGCACAACACCTCCAATGAGTGCTGATAAGGCAGGCAACCAGGCATACGGAGTATATTTCACCAATCCGAACGGAATATTTGTATTCGAAGATTCCTGGTTATATGGCGGTGTAGATGATGGTATGCGCCCTAATGGTAAGTTCTGTATTATGCGCAGCACATTTGAAAAGGAAGGCAAAGTGGGTGGCGATTGTATTAACCCTAAACAAGGAGGTGTGGGAATAGCCGCATATAATCTGTTTATAGGCACTGCAACCAACGGAACCAAAGCTTCCGACAAGGGCTCGAGCCTTACAGCGCCGGTAACCCGTTTTGATATGTACAACAATACCTACGTAAATGGCGGTTACCGCCAGGTTCAGACAGGCCGTGGAGGAGATATCAATCTGGAACAGGGCGCATCAGGAATGGTATACAATAACCTGATTGTTAACTGTAAATTCGGATACCGTATTGTAGGTAATCCTGCAGCAGATACTATCAATACTCATTATGGCAATATCTATCAGTACGGTGATGCAGATTCTATTGTAGACCAGTTTTATCCTGTAGGCTATATTACCAAACCACAGACAACCGACATTCCTTCACCATCGGCTCTGATTCCTAATTTCAGCACTTATGTAGTTGGCGCTACTTATGATGGCAGTTCACAGACCAAAAAGAACAATCCGAATTTTGTAAATTATCCTCTTCCTTGTCCATCAGGGGCAGTCATTAATTATGTCAGCGGATTTGATTTCCATCTTGCGAGCGGATCACCTGCAATTGGAAAAGGGACTACCAGCTTCACCCCATTATCTAATCCAGTGCCAATTGATCCGGTATTTGGGGTAACCTCCATAACTCCTCCGGGAGTAGATATTGGTTGCTACCAGTCGAACGGTACCGGTAACCAACATTAAAATAAAGTTTTATTTTTTAACAGAATGTCCGCTATCACTCATAACGATAGCGGACATTTTTCATAATCAATTCAATGAAAAATAAGCGGGAAGGTTTGCTTGCCATTATCCTGATTATAACGATTGGCATAACCTTAATAAACAGCAAAGTAAATGAAAGTAATCAACAGGCAGCAAGCCAATTATTGCCCATATCCACCAGCTTTTAAATATTTTATGATGATGAAAATTCCACTGATATTGTTTTGTTTTGTTTCGATGGCTTTCTTAGGTGGCAGCCAGGTTTATGCGCAGCCTGATACTTTGAGGGTAATGGCTTATAATGTTCTTGGTTACGGACAATTCAATCCTTGCCAGGGACCAGACAGTAAGTACAATGCTTATCTTGACACCATAGTACAATTTGCAAACCCAGATATAATTGGTCTGGAAAAAATGGGCTCTATACAGACTTCTCCAACTGACTTTGCATATGATGCACCAATAGGTTTTCAGGATTCAATTTTGCAATATGCGCTTAACCTGGCTTTTCCAGGAAGATTCAATTATTGTATGAATACCAATTTTTCCGGATCAAATACAGAATGCCTTGTTTTTTATAACCAGCATAAACTTGGTTATCTTGGTATTGTTTGCGCCTATAACAGCGGCGCGGGCAATGAAGATTTTGATACGTACAAATTTTACTACCTCGACCCGAACCTGCCTACTACACACGACACTACATTCCTTTACGTAACCGACAACCATGACATTTCGGGAAGCAGTAACCAGGCGCTTAGAGGTGCTCAGATTGCCGGAGAGATGACAGACATAAAAAATCACTTCACCCACCTTGCCAACATGATTAATATGGGTGATTTTAATGTGCGGAACACATCTGAGCCTGTTTACCAAACGCTCACAAATCCTGCGGATACCAATTTCAGGTATTATGACCCTCCTTTTAATCCCGATCACAACCTTTCTTATCCTGCAGACTGGGATGGCAATCCTGGGGCATTCACCTCCTATCTGACAACATCAACACGAGTATCAGCAACATTACCAAATGCCTGTGGAACAAGTGGCGGTGGAAAGAATTGGTATGACCACATTTTCCTCTCTCCCTGGATTATTAATAATGCCAATTACATCTCATACAGCTCCCATTCCTACCGCACAATAGGTAACGATGGACACCGTCTTAGCAGATCTGTAAATGACCTGCCAGCTAACACTTCTGCACCAACCTCTGTAATCAATTCTCTATTCCAGATGTCGAACAAATACCCCGTTATGGTTGATCTGTTATTGTGGCCTAATACAACCGGCACCAGCCTTCCTGACCCTGAAATCGTACCGTCGGCAGTTGCAGGCAACATTGGAGTTGAAGAACATATAGTTGTAGTAAATCCTGTTGGCTCTGAGCTTATAATCAATTGCAGTAGCGGGCTGAACAGTAAAACCCTTAGCCTTATATGTACAGATATGCTGGGAAGACTGATGATAAGAGAGCAGGTGCAACCGGACAATGGATTGATACATATTCCATGCAAGCTTGTTCAGGGAATTTATTTCCTGAATGTCTCCGAGGCAGGCAAAGTTGTCAGCCAGACAGTATTGCGGAAGGAGTAGTGTTGCTGAGATTTACCTTGTCATCTGCAGATATTCGGAATGGGATATTATTTTATAGTCTGCCGGCACTCTGAAAACCGCATTATCTACAGGCACGGGCTCAATTTTTATCGCTTCAAACCGCACAGACAATCCGGATTCATCTTTATAAAAGAATTCAAGCGGCAGAAAATCGGCAGCAGGGAACCGTTCATAAGTAACAGGTTGCAGTGGTTTCCAGTCTTTTGAATAAGTGATAAGAGTTCGGGAACCATCGTGATAAACAATATTGCCGCTATATGCAGATAAACCAGCAATTTTTTTATTCTCATTTTTCACATTGGTTATTGTATAAACCTTGAATTTTTCCTGGTCTTTTAGCAGGTCCTCCATCGTTAGTTCGATGGCATACTTTTTACCGTTCCGGTTCTGCAGCGATAATACTTTGTTAGTAGTGCAATTTATGATAATGGTATAATCCAGAGAAGACAGTTTCATTTCCTTTCTGATCTGATCTCCTTTAATGGTAATGGTATAGATTCCGGGTTTCATTTCGGGATCGTCAGGGCCCATTTTTACCTGGTAAACTATTGTTCCTTCACTAAACGGTTTTTGGGCTGCCACATGAATTGAGAGACAGGAAAGGAGCATCAGAAAGGCAACAGTTATCTGTTTCATAATCGAACACCTTGTGGAGATTAAGACCAGGCTAATAATGATAGACGTTAATAATTACGATACAAATTACCATATTTATAACAATTACAACGGTTTTATAGCCAAATTATTATTAAGCAAACATTTCAAAGGCTTAAAGTTCGTACATTGCTTTGTTTTAAAAATCAGGATAGTGCTATGGCGTTTTTGAAAAATTTTAATAAAACCAAGGGGTTTATTGCAGGAGTGCTTCTTTCCGGCACTGCGTTTCTTTTTATACATGGCAAAACTACTGACCCCTATTTCGAAATATCTAAAAACCTGGATATTTATGCCAACCTTTTCAGGGAACTGAATACCTATTATGTTGATCCGATAGAACCTGGCAAACTTGTTAAATCTGGTGTGGATGCAATGCTTGAAGACCTGGATCCCTATACCAACTATATTACCGAGTCGGATATTGAAGAGTATGAATTCATGACCACAGGAAAGTATGGTGGCATTGGCGCCAGTATGCGCAAAAAAGGCGAGGATATCTATATTGGCGATGTGTATGAAAACAGCCCTGCCCAGAATGCTGGTCTTCATCCCGGAGATATGCTTGAATCGATAGATAACCAGTTTGTGAGGGGTAAAACAATTGAGGAACTCAGCATTCTGCTAAAAGGCTCTCCTGGCACCCAGATTAAAATGAAGGTCAAAGATGCATTTTCACATCTCGAATCTGAAAAGCTGATAACCAGAGGGGAAATTGAAATTTCTAGTGTGCCTTATTACAGTCTAATTGGCGAACAGAATAATATTGCCTATGTGCGCCTCACCCAGTTTACCCAGGGATGCGCAAGGCAGGTAAAGGATGCTTTTGACAGCCTCCAACGCGCACAACCTGCACTGAAAGGGTTAGTACTTGACCTCAGGAATAACCCCGGTGGATTGCTGGATGAAGCTGTAGCATTGTGCAATATTTTTGTAGATAAAAACCAGCTTGTTGTCAGCACCAAGGGAAAGATACCCGATATGGATAAGGAGTACCGGACTCCATCAATGGTATGGAATAAGGATATACCGCTGACAGTTTTGGTTAACCATTCTTCTGCATCGGCATCCGAAATTGTTGCTGGCACTATGCAGGACCTCGACAGGGGTGTAATAATAGGCGAACGATCTTATGGCAAGGGGCTGGTGCAGATAACAAGGCCACTGGGTTTTAATGCACGCCTCAAGCTGACCATTGCCCGGTATTATACCCCCAGCGGCCGCTGCATACAGGCTATTGATTATGCACACCGCAACCCTGATGGCAGTGTGGGTAATGTGCCCGACTCGCTGAAAAAATCTTACAAAACAAAAATGGGCCGTACAGTGCGCAGCGGTGGTGGTATTGAGCCCGATATTCATATAAAAGATGAACCTACAAGTATGATATCCGTTACGCTTTATACCAAAAACTACTTCTTCGATTACGCCACAGAATATGCCAGCAAGCACACATCAATACCCCCGGCCAGCAAGTTTTCGCTGAGCGATGATGAGTTTAACCAGTTTTCAAAATGGCTGGGGAACAGGGATTATTCTTACCAGACTGAAACGGAGCATGGCCTGGATTCGCTCCAGAAAATGGCTATAAAAGAAAAATACTACGACGATGCAAAAGACCAGTTCGAAGCGCTGAGATCAAAACTATCGCACGACAAAAAGCAGGACCTGCTGAAGCATAAAGACCAGGTAAAGCATATGCTGGAGAATGAGATTGCCTCAAGGTATTATTATGTGCGCGGCCGCATAGCTCAGGGGTTGCAGTATGATAAGGAGCTGGATAAAGCCCTTGCATTAATCACCCATCCTGAAGAGTATCAGGCGGTATTGAAACCGGGGAAATAGCTTAGTGCATCAGCCTTCTGGTTCTTTATGTAATAGTATCTAATAAGTGTATTGCATTCCAGATAATTTATGCTTCATAACAAAGTTAGGTGAACTTATTGGGTTTACAAGCCAATCCCTGCCCAGTTCTTCAACAACTGCAGGCCAAATTCAGTACCCACAGATTCAGGATGGAACTGCACTCCGGTGCAAGGATATTGTTTATGTGCCAGTGCCATAATTGTTCCGTCGGCAGTATGTGCAATGGCCTGCAGCCCTGTATGCTCAAAATCATCAACAGCCAGTGAATGATAGCGCATGGCGGTAAACGGATCAGGGATGCCCTGAAACAATGGATGATTGGCATGATGCACTTCACTGGTTTTGCCATGCATCGGGTAAGATGTATGCACCAGCTTTGCACCGAAATACATGCCTAAAGCCTGGTGACCCAGGCATACTCCCAGGATGGGTGTATGCTTATGAAAATGATCAATAACCGGCAGGGTAATGCCTGCCTGTAAAGGTGTTTCGGGGCCAGGTGAAATGATTATTCTTGAAGGGTTGATATCAATTAACTGGCTCAGGGAAATTTCATCATTGCGGTATACTTTGAATTCATTACCTGTCTGCAACAGGTAATGGAGCAATATGTAAGTGAACGAATCGTAATTATCAATGAGCACCCACATGATCTGGTAATTTCTGATTGATGGTATCGAAGAAATGCTCCAGGTTGCTGAATGTATCTTTGGCAAATGGCAACAATTTACCTACCTGCTCAAAAAACCACGGAGCCAGCAGCGACAGCCTTCCGTAAGTGTGTGATGCGGCAATAGTTTCGGGAGTAATGATGTGCATACGGCTGCCGATCCACAATAATGAACTCCACAAAACAGCTCCCAGAAATGCATAAAGCAAGCCGCCAATAAGCCTGTTGACAATGCCCAGCATTAGGGCCTCAAAGGCATTTTCAATAATTTTACCAATAAGCCGTACTATAATAACAACCACAATAAACAGCAAAACATAACTTACTACCTGCACCCAGCCCGAGGAAACATACCCCTTGGCCAGCATCCATGCTGCAAAAGACTGCGAAAGTTTTAAGGCACAGATGATTCCCAGCAATATAGCCAGCACAGAGAATGCCGCAAGGATGAACCCCTTCATATATCCCCTGATAAAAAACAGGACAATAAGGATAATGCCGATTACGTCGAGGATCATTGGGGAGGCTTAAGTCTAAAGTAGTTAGTCGTTAGTAGGAGAATTGAAAAAAGAGATACGAGATTTAATCACGTAATGATTTGTTGTGTACTATAAGATTTGACAACTTTTTAAAAGTTGTCAAATCTGAATCATCAAGGTTGAGTCTTCTTATGCCAACAGCTGCTTCACCATATCCGATATAGCCTTGCCATCTATTTTGCCGGCAAGCTGCTTGCTGGCTACGCCCATTACCTTGCCCATATCGGCCGGCGATTTTGCGCCTACCTGGCTGATGATAGCCTGTAGTTCGGCCTTTAATTCATCGGGGCTCATTTGTTTGGGCAGGAATTTTTCTATAATCGCCAGTTCTTCTCTTTCTTTTGAAGCAAGGTCTTCGCGGTTTTGTTTTTCAAAAATTTCCAGCGAATCGCGGCGTTGCTTGGCCAGCTTCTGCAGCATCTTAACTTCTGTAGCTTCACTGATAGCGCCACTCGCGCCTTCTGAAGTTTTTTCAATAATTATTGCGGCCTTAATGGCGCGGAGCGAACGTAGTGCGGCTTCATCTTTGGCGCGCATGGCGTTCTTCAGTTCTTCCATTACTTTTTCTTCGAGAGCCATATTTGTGTGGAATTTGTTGTTTGGAATTGGAATTTATTGATTGGAATTTGGCTTTTTTACTGATTCGCGCCTGTTTCTAGAGCAGCATTCGCTTTAGTATGGAAACTTTTTGCAAAGGCTTTCAATTCATTGCAGAGCTCATCATTTTTTGTGGCACGATGGTAAGTATCGGCCATGCCCATAAATGTCTGGAAATAAAAATCATTCATCTCATTTACCAGCATTTTGGTGGTCCATAAATCTATTCTTGCAGCTTCTTTAGCTTCTCCGTTCCAGAAGCCCATAAGCATGGCTTTTGAGTTCTGCCAGTCTTTAACGCCTCCATCCGGCGCTATCCAGGCAATATTTTCAGGCATATTGTCTTCTGCCAGTTCTACCTGTACGGTTATGTTGGATTTCATCGGGCAAAAATACAATGTTGTTCTGCATTTTTCAATAAATTAATGGAGGTGGTATTCTCCTCTAAACAGAAATAATAACTGGAGCTCCTATTTGTTGTATTTATTTTATTTCTCAAATAGTGCATACTACCCTATTTCGTGCAAAATTCACTGATTCGTAAAAATTAACCAATACCAAAAACTGACAAGCTTCTACTTAATAGCCCCAACTTTAATCTCAGGCGGAGCAAAAGACCCTACCTATTGAAACAAAACAGGTTAAATTGCGTTATTATTATGATGAGGATATTGATCATTGCATTGATAGCATTTTCGGCACTGTGCATTGTTGCGTGTAAAAAGGGGGATGCAATACCTACAGTATCAGGTACAATAAATGGTGTACCTGCTGTTACCTTATACGGAACAACCAACAAACCAGTAGATTATATTTTGATCGCCACCAGCGGCGTATCGAAAATTATCTCGTATGGCGGTGTGGTATATAACTATTATACTTCACCGGCTAATGGCATCTATGTTGTTATATCTCCGACTTATGGAGTAGTCGGCACGATGGATACAGTAAACAATAAAACGGTTATCCAGTTTACAGCGCCATTTAACCCATTTGCCAGTTCAAAATATACATCGAGGTAACCCGATTAGAAACGGGCGCCAAACCCAACATAAATTGTTCTCCCTATAGAAGGAATGATACCAGGACCGGGATATTCAGATGTGCGGAAAGTAAAATACCGAGCATCAGTAAGGTTATTTACCCCGAATTTGATGTTATAGTTTTTGATTTTAGCCGTTGCCGACCAGTCCATAACCGTATATGCTGGTATCACACCCACTTCTGCATCGGGGCTATACACTGTATTATTGGCATCTGAAAATGATTTGGTAGTATGGCTATACAAAAAGGTTGTTGATAACCGCTTATAGGCATAGGTTATCCCGAACCGGTCGATGATGGCGGGTGCATACTCTGACTTGTTGCCTTTATACAACCCATTTATATACCGGGCATCATCGTAGGCAAACGAGTTAAAGAAAGTTACTGTACCAAACCGGGAATGTTTTGTAAATAATTTCACAACATTCAGCTCGGCATAAGCTTCTACCCCGATATGCCTGGCATTGCCCACATTTGTTTCAAAGTATGTGGTAGCGGGGCCGGAATTATTGGTTTCGAATGCTATGTTGTTGTTGCGGGCCATATAGAAACCACTTACATCGAAGGTGAAGTAACTTTTAAAATGCCCCCTGTAGCCCAGGTCGGCATTGTAGCCGGTTATATCTTTCAGGTTGGGGTCAATTTTAGCATCAATATTAAGGCCCATCGGGTAGAGAAAAGAATAGGAAATAGGTGTGTATGCCTGTGTGATATTGGCATAAATATTAGTACTACGCGATGTTTTATACTGAAATGCAATACCCGCCAGCGCTATATTTCTTGGCTTACTTTCATTTACATTGATGTAGTATGAACCTGTACTATCCAGTACATGCCCGGTGGCTGTCGA
Organism: uncultured Bacteroidota bacterium; assembly: GCA_903904855.1. GTDB lineage: Bacteria > Bacteroidota > Bacteroidia > Chitinophagales > Chitinophagaceae > Nemorincola. Next base: position 28,744 of record CAIVEH010000042.1, read on the forward strand.
TTTGATATATTCGAACCGGAATCCGGGCGTTATGGATAGATTCTCCCCGATATGAAATGTGTTTTCAATAAATGGCGCTACATTAACTGTAGTAAAATTCAGGTCCTTTTCATACTGGCCGCCGGCATCATAATTGGTGAAATCAGGACCAATGTCTGTGGAGCCTAAGCCGCCTTCCCTGCGCTTCAGGTTGCCGGCAAAAAAGCGGATTCCGGCAGCGAGTGTATGTTCTTTATTGCCCAAGTCATAGTTGGTGAGCTTGCGCAGCTCGGTAGTTGAGTTTTTGAAATATTCGTGCTCTACTTCGCGGGGAATATAATTATTGGTTGCAGTTACGATTGTATCCAGTGTTTCGGGGCCGCCGTCTTCGTTGCGCCATACTATGCTGCGTGAGCTTATGTTTAACGCCGACTTGAGAGTGAACATTGTTTTTTCGGAAATCTTGTATTCAGATGTCAATGCCAAGACATTCCAGGGAGTAACCAGCCAGTTGCGCGAACGGAACGACTGATCGGGGTTCTTATTGAACTGGGCATCGTCCAGACCACCGGGCATATGAAGCAGGTTGCGCAGCAGTGAATATTCAAGCCCGATTTTGAAGTTATCATTGGCCTTGTACTCAACCCTTGCAAAAGCAGCCACCTGCTCCATCTGAGAATTCTGCCGCCAGCCATTTGCATATTCCGCTTTGACGAAAGCAAAGTAATTCCATTTTTTCCAGGTCCCCCCTACCGAATTAAAGGTATTCATGAGGCCATAGCTGCCACCTGTTTCTTCTGTATTGAATTCAAATGGTTTGTCCTGAGGCGCCTTCTTGACAATGTAATTGACTACACCACCAAACTGCGGGCCAAATTGCAGTGCAGATGCGCCACGTATCACCTCTATCCGTTCGGTAGCTTCAAGCGGAGTAAGGTAGTAGGATTCGGGGTAGCCGTAAATATCACCGGCTATATTGTACCCATTCTGGCGCGTATTGGTTTCAATGCTCTGGGTAGGGTTAAGGCCACGGAAACCAATACCATTGGCAGGGAAACCGCTACCCTGTGTTTCTGAGTAATTGGAGCCCGGCACGCGCCCCATCACCTGGCGGGGATTGTCCTGGGCGGTATTGGCATCCATACTATCGGTGATCAGCACCTCATTTTTCTGGCCCGAATAGATAATGCCATCATGCACCTCATTCATATGCCCCATGCCGGTAATGGTACGGTAGCCTTTTACGCTTACTTCTTTCAGCGATACAGAATCTTTTTTCTGGGCTATGGCTGATTGTAAAATGAATATCAGGAATGAAAAAAGTAAAATGTGCTTCATAATCCGGTTTTGAACTGCAAAGAAACCAACCTGCGGGGCGAATCACTTTCAGAAACGGGAAGAAGTATTTATATAAAGGGGAAAAAGAGTTTTTTTCAGCATAAAAATTGCGTGTTTTATTCAAAAAGTTGCGTCTTTTCGTCAAAAAAATTGCGTGATTGTTGCGTGTTTCGTTCAAAAAATTGCGTCTTTTCATCGAAAATTGCGTCTTTTTGCAGATTTATTTTGCGCAACTTATTGAAATTCAGTGTTTTAATTTTTTTACTGCAAATTTCACCACGTTTTAATCATTACTATACTGCTCGAGATTTAAAATTGTGCACTGATATTTTCACGCGGAGGCGCAAAGCCGCAAACTAATCAATACCCGATTTGCAACAGATAACATGGAATTTGGATGGGTTAATAGTTAATTATTTAATTATATTTGATTAAATTCTGGACAAATGTACGATAAACAATTGATTTTTCCTAATTTTTTAGCATATTTATTTTTTTTGTTGCTGAGGAGTGGATAATATATGTGTTACATACGCACTGATGGGGCATTCCTGTGTAAACGGGAACAAGAGGACAACCCGATTTATATTCGGTAGGTTCGCGGTTCGAATCCCTCTCTCCGCTGATAAAATGAAACCTGCGTTTGGCGTGAGTTTTGTCGTCCGAATAGTCCCTTTAGGTTCATTTTTTGCGCACAATATAAAAATATTATCCAGATAAAAAACCGTATTTTCCACGTTTTTTATTGATTGTCACTGATATATTTTTGTAAAAAATAAATTTATATGACTCAAAAATGTATGCTTTTTACTGTTCTTATTTTTATGTTTGCTTTAACTGGAAATGCTCAACCTACGTTAAAGGTCACTGGTGGGTCGGGTATCACAAAAGGTAATATCGATGGAGATGTATTAGCTGAAGTAATTCAACAAAAGCAAGAGGAAGTATTTTCCCGCCTATTTCAAAACATTGTAGTTGACTATTTTAATGATGGCGACCCTGAGAATGGGCTTTATAATTTCCCAGTATATTATGGTATTCATAATATTGTCAGTGATCTCACTATAGGGAAAAGTAAAACAACTGTGTCCAAAGCTGTTATTAATTCTATGACTGAGGTTGCTTTTATTTATGGTTTTGTGAAGTACTATCAGCAGCAGGTATCTGTAGCTGCAGCTGAAGACAAAAAAATTGAGAATGCACAGTATGTAATAAATGTTACGGATAAAGGCCGTGTAAAAACAGACCAGAACAATTTGTTATTGCTAAACTATTATCTAGAGGCGGCATTTGATGTCTTAGCAAAAGATGATCAAGTTCAGGAAAAATTCACATTCACTCATCCAATTTCATCAACAGAAATAAGTACATGGTATCAATATATGGGAATGTTAAATACCGATCGAAAAAATTCGAAGTTCACGGATGTCGATGGTAAAGACAATACTTTAACAGGTCTGCGTGAAATATGGCAAAAAAGCTTCCCGACTTTATAAAATTTATTAATAACAAGAACTTTACCGACAACCTACACAAATTGTGCTCTATATCTAAAACTCCTCTTGGACTTGAGAAAATTAGCGAGGAGCAAATTACAGTTGTAAAGCTATTTCTAAATGAGTTCGCTTACAAGGTAGATTATTTGTTTGACCGTAATGTACCGAAGCAATTATTAAACTTATTGGTTGAAAATACCCATTTCGGAACTGATGAGGCAGGAAAAACGACCGAGGTTTACGTAGATGTAGAGTCATTGATACTATCTTTGGATAAGGAATTTGTAAGCAAACAAAAAAGTAACCCTATTGCTACGAAGCTATTTTTTCTAAATCCGCGCCCGTTCATAACAATTGGCACCTCTGTAGCTAGTTTCCTTAACGATAAAAATAAATTAGATGCCTCGAAAGATGGCGCTCCGCAGTCGATTAAGAACGTAACCTTTGCAACTGAAAAAATAGGTTTCAGGGTAACCCTATATGACAAAGGCTATACTTCTTCATTTGCGCCAGGGGAAACATATAAGTGGCACGGGCGGAATTACACTTGGAATGCGCCGCAGAAAAAGCCAGTTGTGAACAGCATGTATTACAATGTTTATGCCTGCGGACTATTGTATAATGTGCTTGATGTAAAGACAAACAAGAATTTTAATTATGGGTTTGTAGGCAGCAATATCGGATTAAGATTTTTTAATGGTCTAGAGATGTCGGCGGGTGTTGCGTGTATTTGGGATGGGGGGCTTGATGAAAAGAATATTTTCGCAAAATTTGACTTTGATGTGCCGATCGTTGATTATCTAATGGCGCTTCGAAAGAAAAAGAAATAAATATCATAGAGGGCAAATAGAAGAAGTAGTAGTTGTGGTAGGTCATAAAATTTCTCAATCGCATTCAAATACTCAACAAGAAAGTGAGAAAGTTGTCCCTTACAGCCCGCTGAAAATTGAAACCCGCGCTTGGCGCGGGTTTTGTTGTTCGAAAAGTCCCGTTGATAAAGCCATTTATTGAGACAGACCAGTGGAATCTTGAAGGAAAGTTGGTTCATCATCAATCCCACAGGTAATTATCTGTATATTGCTTTCCTATGGCTAAAAATCAGCATTATGTACCTCGCTTCTATTTAAGACACTTTTTAAATGATAAAGAGAAGTTATGGGCATTTCAGAAAGACAGTAAAAAAATATTTCTTACTAACGAGTTTAGTATTGCGAATGAGAATTTTTTCTATGATTTACCAGAATTTGATGCAGTATTGGAAATGGCTCAACCGGTTTAGAAGTATCTTAGTGAAACAGAAGGAGTCCTTGCCCCAGCGTTAGAGTATATTCTTAAAGCAATTGACATGGGAGAAATAGTTAAGATTGACGTGGTTATGCGTGATTTGCTATGTGATTTCCTCATGCTTCAAATTATTAGAACCAAGGAAAATAGAGAGGACATGCGGCAAAGTGCGACCCAGTTTAAAAATTTTCTAATGCAAAGTGGATTGTTTACCGATCAAATGGCAGAAGTACTTAGCCTAGATACCGAGAACAGCATTAAGAAAAGCCATTTGGAGTTAATCTTATTTGATACTGAATTTAAGATTCGCCTAATTGATATACTTAATAGACATATTTGGATGATTTTTAAGAATACGACCACCATGCCTTTTTACACGTCCGATCATCCGGTAGTGAAGTATCCCCACCGTATACGCGAGGAACGCTCAGATACAGGGTATAAATCAGAAGGCATAGAAATCGCAATCCCGTTATCAACTACCCACCTTTTGGTTCTTGTAGAAAGAACTCTGTTTAAGCACTACGAACAATACGAAAATGAAGTGCTAGAACTGAATGATATGAGGCATGTCACCTTCTATAATTCCTTACAAGTGTTGCAGTCCTACCGCACTTTACTTTGTTGCGAAAATCGGTTTGATTTAGCTACAGAAATGGTAGATACAAATCCTCATTTGAGGAAATTAGATCGTGAGCGCTTAGGCCCAGCATAAGTCAATTTCATTAATTCTTCTGAAACCTTTTCAATTTAAAGAGGCTGGTAAAAAGCACCTTAGCGCATTTTCGCTTATGTTAATCCAATTAAAAAACTAAAGCGTGAAGTTATTTAAGATACTTACAATATCTTTTGCTTTAAAGCTGCTCTCGTATACAATTTCATTTGTTCTTGAAATAATTGCTCTATTAACTTTGGGAATTAATGACAGATTTTCTTTCTCTATTGGGTAAGGATCTGTATATGTATTATAAATGGGATAAGCGACAAGAAGATAATACCCATCTTCTGGATTGTTCAATTTTAGTTTGTCAAAAACATAAAATCCGCGGCTAGCTAACGCTTCAAAATCTCGAAAATAAACATCAAGGTTTTGGTTTGTAAGGCCTTTGATTTGAGATATTTTCATTACGTACCACTTTATATCTTACAGGAAGATCAAAGGCAATTTGATGAAATAATTCATTGTTTTTGTCATTTTCAGCAATTGTCGTGGGTAAAATCCCCCCGCCAGACGCAAAAACAATTAACCTATTGTAGAAATCGACGAAGTACCAATTAATGTCAAGTGAATATTGATCTAAAATATCATACGCCATTATCCAAAAACAGTTTGACAATTTAGACAACGACTAATTACTTGATTCGTTCTGGGCCTTATTGCGTCAGTAAATTGAATATTTTTAAGAGGAGCAATACGACGTTGTAAAATTTGATTAGACGCTCTTACTTCACAACAACAGCCAACATAGTTATCTTTTCCCTTGGTACCAATGGGAGCAATTTTCAACAATGCATCTTCAAGGCTATTTGAAAGTGGTGTTGGAGCACGTCCACTACAATCTACTTTTTTCATGCCTGCATATTCTGCGCCAATAATAGTAGCTGGCAACTTATTTGTGCGTCCATGTGCAGCAATTAAATCGCGAGTATACACAACAACCTTTCTTCTTAAGTGTTCACTAGCCATGGGATTCGTTTTTCTTTCAACAAATTTAATGAAATCGTTACATATACCTTTAATAATTTTGAGTATTTCATAATTAAGGATTGAACATCATTATAGCCATCAAATCCTCCATAAAAAAGTTCGAAAGTTGTCCCTCTCTCTCCATAGAGAAAGCCCTTAGATGAAAATCTGGAGGCTTTCGTTTTAGCTGGTTCCCCGACTTTTCAACCTGATCTATAAATTTACCTGTAAGACTGATTTTTAATCAGCAATAAACTTGTCTTCTTATCAAAAAAAAAGTGCGAACCTGCCGCACTTTTAAAAATTATGTTTATTCCTGTACTAATTCCTCCTCTCTTCAATCATTTCACCACCTTCCCTCTTCTCACCTACCAGATTATCCTTTTCAGCTACAGTACCGGCTTTAATGTTTGATCCTGAATGACCTGCCTTAGAGCGGTGCAATTGAGGCATATCAGGGCAATTATCAGATGTATCTGCACTGCCGCCATGTTCCATGTCAGGCTCGGGGCAACCTTTGTTTTCCCAACTGCCATATTCATTCGGGCATTCGTCTTCGTCATCAGAAATGCCATCGCCGTCGCGGTCGTGCTTCCTGTGTTTGAAGAAGGGTACATATCCGCCTACATAAATATTCAGCCCGCTCTGGTTTTTAGCTACCACTGCCAGCACATCATCGCTGCCAATGAAGAAACCGCTGTAACGTACCCCTACGCCTGCTTTAAACGAACTTGTAAGCCAGCTATATGTAAGTGGCAAACCAATGCTCAGCATACGCCTGTCGAAACGGGGAGTTACAGTTAACTGGTTGTAGTAGGAGTTGCCGAAATTCATACGGTTGGCCAGGTTGTCGATATACATGGCATTCAGGTAGAAATTGCGGAACATGTGGTAATCCACGCTCAACCTGAGTGTAGTAGGCATATACACCCTGGTAGCCTGGTGGGAAGTATCGGCTGAAAAACCATGCCGTGTGGCATAATTGCGGAAGTCGTCGTAATTCTTCACACTGTCGGATAGCCCCTTGCCTGTGATATAGCCATTACCTTTAACGGTAGCATTTGAGTTGTAGGCAGATGGATAATTGATAGAACCAATATCCATAACAGCAGCTGAAAAACGGAGCAGATACCTGTTCCTTGAATCATCAACCAGGTCGGAATGACCATCCATACAATAATGCTCCCTTGTGTATTGTGGCATATAGTCGTAGGTAACTCCAATATCTCCACCCAAACCTTTACCATTGGCATTGGTAAATATCTCACTCAGCAGGTTGCTGCTGTTGGTTCCATTTAGAATTGCACTACGGGTTGTGAGAATGTTGCTGGCAAACTCCAGGTCGGAGTTGGAAACATGCACTGAATCAGTTCCTGATCTGTATACTACATCCAGGTTGTTTCCTTTAAGGCCGATATAACCTATGCCACGAAGATAACGAAGGGTTACTCCAATCTTAATTTCATGCTCGGCTTTGTCGAGCAGCACACCAGCCCAGGTAAGACCGGTCTGTGTCCAGAGGTTAGCAGTGTAATTGAAGTTTTTCGAAGTCAGGATAGTAGAGCCATTGCCATTGATTACATAATTCGGGTCACCAACTGTACGGAACAATGACTGATCGAAATTATTAAACTGGTTCATTGCGTTCACACTGTTGGTAAGCGCTATGCTGTTGTTCCGGTCTATACTCCACATAAAGCCAGGCAGGTTTACTTTGAGGTAAGGAGCAATCAGGCTGAAGGTAGTATTGTGGTTATACGTGAAGAGGTTATTTACATTGCCGTTTTTGATGGCATTATTAATACCGGTGAGTGAGCTCAACGTACCCAGATTATTGTCTACCCCGGCATTAATACCGAGTATATCTATTGTAAACTTCTCACGGCTGTCGGCTATCAGGGCAGGGTTGATGTTCATAGCATTGGTACCGCTCCAGTTGCTGGTGGCAATACCTAAATTGAACTGTGCATATGAACTAACAGGAAATAAAAATGCTGCCCCGGCAAGAACCAGGAAAGTGTATAAAAAAAGCCTCATCCGGAGTATGTTTAGTTGGTACATTTAATCTTAAGGCACTAAATTAATAATATAATTCAAAGATGCAAACATATGTATTATTCTATTGGGCCAAACTGATCCTTATGTGCTTTTTTAAAGATGGGTACACAGCCTCCCATATAAAAATTGAACCCGTGCTGATTATTGCTCATCAAAGCCAGCATATCATCGCTACCCATAAAAAAGCCGGAGAACCTGAACCCAAAACCCACCTTCATATCGCTGGCCAATGCGCTGTAAGTAATTGGCAGCCCGATAGTAAATAATTTGCGATCATACCGGGGTGTAATAGTTAACTGGTTGTAGTAAGAGTTACCATAGTTCTGCCTGTTGGCAAGGTTGGCTATATATATGGCATTGACATAAAAGTGTCTGTAAACCTGGTAATCGCCTGAAACGACCAGCGCTGTGGGCATATGCAGCTTGGTAGGTTTAGATCCGGTATCGGCTGTAAAGTGGTTGCTTACCATATAATTCCGAAACTTCTCCCATGATTGAAAGTTATCAGAAAGCCCGGATCCGGTAATGTTGCCGTTTCCGGTAACATTTACAACATAATTATTTTCCTTGTAGTTGATAGCGCCAATATCGGTCACTGCCACCGATGCCTTTACCCTATGAACTCCATTACTATTATCCTGGTCTCCTGGTTTATCTGATCCGTTAATGTCATAAATATAGGTAGCGCCGATATCCATTCCAAAACCGCTACCTTGCTTGGATCCGAATAGTGATCCGGTAATATCTGAAAGCTTAATGCCGTCGGTTACTGCATTACGCGTACTTAAAGCATTGCTGGCATATTCGAGATCAGAGTTACGGGCATAAAAGGTATCACTTCCTGCTTTGTAAGATACATCCAGGTTATTACCTTTTATACTCAGATAATCAATACCTCCCAGGTATTTCAGTGTAATGCCCACTTTTAATTTATGTGGCCCCATATCCATTGCCTGCAGCGCATAGCTGATGCCGGTTTCACTCCAGGCATGGGCAGTGAGATTGAATTTTGTTGAATTGAATTCATAATTATCATTGGCTGAATGGTCGCCGCTCGATGCTGTATTAAAAAGGTTTGGGTCGAAGTGATTCAACTGGATTATTGCCCTGGCCCTGATGGAAAATGCAAAACTCTGTTTCAAAGGATCGTTAAGGCTTACCATAACTGCCGGCAACCTGATATCGGCCACAGGAGCCAGCATACTGAAAGCCTTGGTGCCGGTAACATTAAATGCATTGCCATTACCAACATTACTTAATTGCGTAAAGGTGCCGAGGTTATTATCTACCCCAACATTAAATGCAAATAAGTTAATCTCTACTTTCTCCCGGCTGCCCGATATGCTGGAGGGGTTGAGAAACATACTGTTGATGGCGCTGTACTCGCCGGTGGCTACCCCAAGGTAGCGCTGGGCGTAAATTGTTTCAGTTGCAAAGAGAACGAATGCTAAAAATAAAAGTTTTTTCATGATATTCAGATGAGTGATTTAAACATAAAACTACTAACTAAAACTTATAATTTTCTTTTGTACATCTGGATTACATTTTCCAGTCCGTAATAAATGGCATCAGAGATCAGGGCATGACCAATAGATACTTCCAGCAGGGCAGGTATTGATTGTTTGAAAAAAGCCAGGTTATCCATATCCAGGTCGTGGCCGGCATTAATGCCCAAACCATGAAGCGAGGCTGAGGCAGCGGCTTTTACATAAGCAGCTACGGCCTCCTCTTTGTTCTTTAGATAGATTCGGGCATAGTCTTCGGTATATAGTTCAACACGGTCGGTACCGGTATCGCCGGCAGCAGCAACTATACTCTCAACCGGATCGACAAAGATGGAAACGCGGATGCCTTCCTTCTTAAAAACCTCAATAATATTTCTTAAATAATTCTGCGCCTTAACGGTATCCCATCCGTGGTTGGAGGTGAGCTGGCCCGGATCATCGGGTACCAGGGTTACCTGAGAAGGTTTTATTTCCAGTACCAGGCTCACAAATTTATCTTCCTTAGGGTTGCCCTCAATATTAAACTCAGTGGTGATGATCTTATTGATCTCTCTAACATCGCTGTAGCGGATATGCCGCTCATCGGGCCGCGGATGCACTGTAATACCATCGGCCCCGAACCTCTGGCAATTGATGGCAGCCTGCACCACATCGGGGTTATTGCCGCCCCGGCTGTTGCGGAGAGTGGCTATTTTATTGATGTTAACCGAGAGTTTGGTTGCCATAATTACTGCAAAATTACTGCTTATTGTTTATAAGGTTATTATTTCTCAGCTATTCTATTAACGTAAGTGGAATTTCAGAACTAATTGCCGGTTTTGCTATAATTATTTCAATAATGCCATTGTGTGAATAATTATTTTTTTTATCTTGGAGCCGAAATGAGAACCAAGATTTTCTTTACCTTAGTTTTACTGGTGATGCTTTATGCATTTTCCGGTTGCCAGATGCACAATCCTCATGGGACCCCATTCAGGTCTTACCATGCTTCCAAAAGGACACACCGGCACTGGGGCATTCACAAGCGCACCTCGGGAAGGGAAAGATACTGGGGCAAGCACCGCCGGTATGGCCCACGCAGCTACAGAAGCCGCGGACATTTCCGTCAATACCAGAACCAGTAGTTTTAGCCTACTATTTCACGATTATTTAATTATTTATTGTTGCTGGGTCAACTGTTTGCCTCCTTTATCGGGTGGGCAGGACTCTTGTTGCTTATTCAATAAGTTTCATAATGGATCGGCAACAATTTTATCATTTAGTACCCGATGTTTTGGGCAAATTGTTCTTCTTTTCATTCTCTACTTTGGCTATATAACTCAGCTCACTCTCACGTAATCCTGAAGAACAAAATCTATTGACCATATCGGCAAATTCGCCATCGCCAAATAATTCGCCATGACCATATTGCGGCGAACCACATTCTGCTGACAACAGGTAAGTAAGGTGAGCGCCACTGCTCCGGGGAGCGCCCTGATATAATATTGTTATCAGCTCTCTGAATTGATTTCTTGCTATGCCTAAAAGATTTTCTTTTGCCTCAATCAAAGTATTCCCCTGGCCACAAAGTTTGTATTGAATATGGACAATTTCGCTGTGGTTTTCCCATGATATTTTTAGTACCAGTTCCTTTTCATCAGCCATTCCAAATGAAAAGGGAGAATGATTCTTCAAGTGCCTTTGCTGGCTGGGTGAGTCAGGTTTATTCTTTTGTGAGTAAGCATTTTCCTGCGATATTAATAATAATAAAAATGCCATTATTATTAAATGCGATTTATTCATATTAAATTATTGAATTTTTGCAAAATTAAGGCAATTTATTGGAAGGGTTGGAGTTTAGTAAAAAAGCTGCGATTTGTAATTGATGGCAGGAAAATTAAAGTTTGTATTACTTTGTCTAAGGTACTCCCAGAGATACTTTGAAAGGCCGTAATATGGGGGATATTGCAGGGAAAAGGATGGTTATTATATTTCAGAGTTTGTAATCAAAATGTTTCATATCAATAAGACGACACTAATGTTTATTATTTTAAATAAGAAGAGTGATTAAGTACTCTTATCTTCTAATATTATTTTGAAGATAATCATTCAGTTTTCTGGAATATACATCCAATTCTGTAGTAGATTCTAAAAGATGAGAGATATACGAAAAGTAATCACCTTCCTTTGTAGGTATCCCTTCTTTCAAAAGATGTATTATTCCTTGACAACTTGAAATTGGTTTTCTAATTTCATGAGATACCATAAAAAGCATATCTTCAATTGTCATTAAATATTTTTCCCGATCCTCTTCCAATTTCTTTTTATCATCTATTTGAATTCTTAATGACAAATATCCATCTATATTATCATTGTTATTTTTCAGAGGGATAATGACTGTATCAACCCAATAATATGAACCATCCTTTGCTTTATTCTTTATCTCTCCATTCCACATCTTTCCATCGGAAATATTCTGCCACATTTCTTCAAAATATTCTCTTGGATGATATTTAGAATTAATAATGCGGTGGTTTTTCCCAATCAATTCTTCTTTTGAGTATTTAGAAATATTGCAAAAATTATTATTAACATAGGTAATAATGCCCCTTTTATCAGTGATTGAGCAAATAATGTTTGAATCTATTGCTTTTTGATATGATTGCAACAAGTTCCCTACTTTTATATTATCACTTTTTATTGAATTTAGTTCTGCAAGAGTAAATTCTAATTCCGCATTTTTAGTTGACAGGAACTTATTGGCTTCATGGATATATGTTACATCAGTGGTAATACCTGTAATTGTATCAGGTAATCTACCACTGCCTGTCTTGTAAATTGCATCACCCTGAATATACTTAATTGTTTTATTCTTATGGATTATTCTAAATTCATTATAAGATCTACCTAGTTTAATAGCATCAGAAATACCTTGTTTCCATTTTTCAATATCCTCAGGATGAAGAGAATTGAAGAATATAGACTGGTCATTCATCATTTGTGATGGATTATAACCCCATAGGCTAAAGCATGCTTCATTTGTGTAAAGTAATTCAAAAGTGGTGGCATCAATACACCATACTACATCGTTAATTTCGGATAATACATTAAATAAATGTTGTTTGAGAGGTGCAAGCATTTTTGTTTTTTTGCAAAATAATAAAAACTATCTTAACGATTAACCATTAAATATTTAATTATTTAAATAAAAATCTAATCTCTAAAAAATGATATTGACAGGCTAAGTGTCGGAATGGAGTCGGAAAGGTAAAATAAAAAAGGGTTCCAATTGCTTGAAACCCTTTCTGGTGGCTGTGACCGCCTGGATTCGAAACCGAACCCTTTTTGTGGCTGCCTGGGTTCAAACCTGAACCCTTTGTGTGACCGCGTCAGGATTCAAACCTGAAACCTTCTGATCCGTAGTCAGATGCTCTATTCAGTTGAGCTACGCAGCCATTATTATTAGAAAAGTAAAGGTTTGCAAAAGTAATTCGGCAACCATTTTTTCTAAGGGAGTGCAAAGATACATAAGTTGTATCTATTTGCCAAGTCAATTTTTTCAATCATAAAAGCCGCGCCACCAGCCGGTCTGAAAGGCCTTCTTCCAGTATTTCCCTGAATTCATCATCATCAAACTGCCATTTATCGAACAGGAAATCGAGCGTAATGGGCTGGAAACGGAAATTGGTTTTTTTAAACTTTTTTTTAGTTTCATAACCAGCCGGCAGTGTGATATCTATTTCGTAATGTACCGTGTCGTCCTTCAAAATCTCCGTACAGTTACATATCCAGATGCCGTTGGATAATTTGATTTTTACACTAAATTTATCCGTCTGCATTACATAAAGCTAAGAAAAATCCGGCGCCCGGCCCCAAATCTTAATAATGCAGATGCTACCGGACCATAAAAGTTTTACGGATGGAGTGCCCAGATGAAATAGCTGTAACGAAATACAGCCCCTTAACCCATTGAGCAGTATTGATTGTTATAGTGTTTTCCAAAGTGCCTGCATACACCTTCCTGCCCATCACGTCATATACTGCAATGCCTGATACGCCGGAGCTGGCTGCACCCTCGATGCTAATAGTAATAGATTCGCTGGCTGGATTGGGAAACACCATCATACCTTTCTCTGTCGAATTGATGTTGTTCACTGAAGCCCTTTCACCACCCACAACAAACTGCCCCATCATTCCGTCGTCTTCATGCATCAGTATATGGCAATGGTACATGTAAGGCAAAGTTGTGTCGGCGAAATCATCAAATTTTGCAATGAACCTGACTGTTTCATTGGGTTGAATCAACAACACATCCTTTCGGCCTCTTTCAACCGCATCGGGTGGGTTTCCGTTTCTGTCGAGAATATAAAAATGCACATCGTGAATATGAAACGGATGTGCCACCATGGTACTGTCCATCAATGTCCATATTTCTATGTTATTGAGTGGTATATGGTAGTCAATCCGGTTCGCATCATACAGGTTATGGTTAAAGTAAAACGGCCCGTCCATAACCATCATACTATCTGCTGTCATGTGTATTGTGCGGGTAGTATTGGCCATACTTTCGGTATAAGGTGTATCGGGTACGAGGGTAGCAGGTATTGTTGTGATTGGCGCTGCGGTTTGCGCACCAATATTAATTTGAAGGATATTAAAGTTTATTCCGTTCAGCGGGCTGTTCATCAGCGGGCTACCCGGAGGCATGGGCATGGTAGGACCACCCTGCACACCCATCGGCAATTCAGAGGCATAACTCATCAGATGAATGGTTTGCCCCGCCATACCATCAAGGTCAACCAGTATTTCTGCCCGCTCACCCGGCGATAACCTGACCCGGGTAGCAGTTACCGGCGCTGGCAATAAACCACCATCATTGCCAATAACCTTAAAAGATTTGCTGGCTGTAAAACCAAAGTTAAAGGTGCGCTCGCCTGAGGCATTAAGCAGCCTGAGGCGGACCACCTGTGCCGGTAAATTTACAAGAGGGCTATCAGTGCCATTTACGAGGACAATACTATCTACCATGCCCCTGGGCATAAACTGGTTCAGGCTATCCAGCTCCACCGACTGCACAATAACCGGGAAATCATCAATACCATACCTGCGGGGAAGCATCAAGGCTTGTTCGGCACTATCCTGAATGATTATTAATCCTGCATCGCCTTTTATAGCCTGCGCAGCTGTTTTCATCATCATGTGCGGATGATACCAGTAGGTTGCCGCATTATTTCTGACAATGAATTTCGGACTCCAGCTCATGCCATCCATGATCATACTAAATGGACCTCCATCATTTGCCGGGGCTACATGCAGGCCATGCCAGTGCATGGAAGTAGTATCGCCCATCTGGTTGTTTACTGTTATGCTCACGCTATCTCCCTTACGTAAGAAAAGAGTAGGGCCCAGATATTTATGGCTGTTGATACCGAACGTTTGTGTAAACGTGCCCGGAAAAAATGAAACACTGTCGCGGTGAACAGTAAGATTGAATGCAGTGCCGGAAAGTGTATCGGGTACATACAACAAATGCTGTGCCCTTGCCTGATAAATGAAGCAGGCTAACACAGCAAAGAGTGTAATTCTTTTCATCGTCCAATTATTTATAAGATGAGCGAAGGTACCTCCTATTTTTATAAATAAATCTGATAACCGGTAGATTAAATTGATCCTGTTTATTGTCCGCACTACCGAATCAAAACAATCATTAATTAAAAAATGAATAAGAGAATAACAGTGGAAAGAAAGAAAAATTTTGACAGCAAAATAATTTCGGTTAATTTTACCGACTGTTTAGTCAGTCTGTAATCGTGGACAAAAGAAAACAAATACTGGATTCAGCCTTAAAACTCTTTGTAGAGTATGGCTTCCATGGCACACCAACCAGCCTTATAGCTAAGGAGGCTGGTGTGGCCAATGGTACTTTGTTTCATTATTTCGCCACCAAGGATGCACTGGTCATAGCCCTGTATGTAGATATTAAATCCCGGATGGCATTGTATCTTTCAGAGCAGACAGGAACCCAGAAGACTTACAAGGATACTATCAGGGAACAATATATTGCCTCTGTATACTGGGCGCTGGAAAATAAGCTGGAGTTCCGATTCACAGAGCAGTTTAAGACCTCTCCATTCTTTGCACAAATAGCGCCAAAAGAGATTGAGGAATCGCTGAAGCCCTTTTACGATATGCTTTATGCAGGCATCAGTGAAAAAATAATAAAACCTCAACCTGTTGATCTTTTGTTTACACTTATCAGCAGCCAGACTTTCGGGCTTAATCAATACCTGCTTAGCCATCAGTTTTCAAAAACAAAACAACATCAGGTCATCAGCGATACATTTGAGATGCTGTGGGCAATGATAACGTGATTTTTTTTAACCAAATAATAGAGTGATTAGTCAATCTAATTTAAATAAACAGATAAAATGAACAAAGTAGCATTAGTAACAGGGGCCTCATCAGGCATAGGCATGGAAACAGCCATATTGCTGAAAGAACAAGGATACATTGTATATGGCGCAGCCCGCCGCACAGAGAAGATGGAGCAGCTGAAACAAGCCGGTATAAAACTCCTGGCAATGGATGTGACCGAAGAAGCTTCAATGGTAAACGGAGTAAAGGAAATATTGCAGGCAGAGGGCCGGATAGATGTGCTGGTGAATAATGCCGGTTATGGTTCTTACGGCGCACTGGAAGATGTGCCGCTGTCGGAGGCGCGCTACCAGTTTGAAGTCAACATTTTCGGTATGGCCAGATTGACCCAGCTTATATTGCCTCATATGCGCCAGCAACGTTCCGGGCGTATCATCAATATTTCATCCATTGGTGGTAAAATTGGAGAGCCGCACGGCGCATGGTATCATGCCACAAAGTATGCTGTAGAAGGCCTCAGCGATAGCCTGCGCATGGAGCTGAAGGAGTTTGGTATAGATGTGGTCATCATAGAACCGGGAGCTATTATCACCGAATGGGCAGGTATAGCAAGAGAGCATATGCTCAAAACTTCGGGCAATACTGCCTATAAAGACCTGACTATAAAACATGCCTCTATGTTTCAAAAGGCCGATAAAGCAGGATCAAAGCCAATAGTTGTTGCCAGAACAATAGTGCGGGCCATAACCACCAGCCACCCTAAAATAAGATATGCCACTGGCGGTGGTGCAAAAATGATACTTTTTGTAAGGCGCATATTGAGCGACAGGATGTTCGACAGGCTGATGCTGAGTTTAATGAAATAAGCGTTAGTTATCACCAAACCTGCAGTACTCTTAACTGTGCAGAAGCATTGATACTGCCACACCGGGCATAACACCCATACCGGTAACGGTTTTAGACAGTATATACAGATACTAGGATCCAGGAGGACATATTGTACTGGTATGTTTACCTGCTGTACTTGTAACCGGGTTCAGATTATCCAATTCTGCGGGTATACTATAACCGCCTGCCCTAGTCCATGATATAAAACCATTATTGGGTATCTGAGCCTGCAAAGTACCATTGATTATTATCCCGAAAATTACAATAACCAGTATTTTGATCTTAGTATTGTAGCCGGTTTTTATACGTTGCCATTCTTTTAAAAGAAGCAGCATAGCGCCTGAAATATTTCAAACCCGGCTTTTGCCTTGGGTTAGTTAGAAGACTGCAAAAATTCAACAACTTTATCTTTTTCAGTCTCGGTAAGATTGGCCCTTATCTTCATGTGAGTTCCCACCACTTCCCAGTTTTCCTTACCGAAAGTCGTTGGCGATGGTACATTATGGCATCGCTGGCAATTTTCGCCCCACAATTGAGCGCCACTCTTATCTGCAATTAATTTTGGTGTTGCACAACCAAAAATTACAGAACCCAGAACAAACAATAGTATAATTAGTGTTTTTATCTTTTTCATTTTATTGATTTTTAAAACTTCATTAAAATCCTAATCCCCATTGTATCTGTATACCATTACGGTTATCAGCGCCCTTCTGGGTATTCATCTGGTAATCCAGTTTCAAAACAGAGTGCCATGAAAGCCAATAGTTCAGCCCTACAGTCGACTGTTTGAAATCTCCGCCCCACATTGCTTTCTCCGGCAATGTCATAGAAGAATACCTGAAAGCCAGTTCCAGATTTTTAAAGAAGTTATTGTTCACAAACGCGGGCCTTAATCCCAATTGGATGTAATAAGATTGGCTCTTATTATCCCACGTAGTATCCATACCAGACATCACCGGATAGGATTCAGCCTTATCCACATTCATCATGTTATACTGGGCCTTCACATCCAGGTTGCTTTTTATAAAATTCAGTTTATGGCAGTACGAAAGGTCCAGTGCATACATCTGAGCTCCGATGTTCTGATACAATACATTTCCTTTATCACCTACTTTGGCTACCTGGCCCGAAACCCCTATTTCCACTGATGAGTTGGATAAAGGCAGGAAACCTATTCTGCCTCCTATTGCCTTATTATCGTTATTGTCATTGATATTCTCAAACATAAGCATTCCGGTCATCATAGTATTGGACGGATCTGTCACCAGATTAGGCCCGTTGGATATATAAGCTACATAATTGATTTTCGATTTTCCTAATTGCCCGCCACCTCTAAACTCTACACCTATTTCGGCCATTGGGCCAACCATAGTACCAATATCATGATTAAAGCCAAGCGGAGGATCTGTGAACTTATTGATCCAAGATGGGTGGATTCGCTCATTAAAAATTCCAAATGGACTCAGGAATTTACCAGCCCCGATCTCCAGATACTTGCATAATTTATAGTGCAGCGTAGCATATTCCAGATCGAATTTTGTGGTACCATCGGTTATTTCAATCATCAGTTCAGATTCGAAGAAAAGCTTGTCCGATTTTTTCCACAAAAAAATGGGATTGAAACCTGTAGGTCCGAAGTTGGAGTTTTCTTTATCCATTTTAGAGTAACCTGCAAAACCAAATCCGGACACAAGAAGTTTCGTATCACTGCTTTTTTGAGTCTCCTGGGTTGCGGTCTGACCAGTATTTTGCCCCATCCCATTAAAGGCAAACAACAGTGTAAGAATGGTAAACGATAATTTTTTCATTGCGTATAATTTTTGTTTAAAATTCCATTTCCCATGTTACTTCCTGCAGGAGAACGAAATTTTATGACTGAAAAAAAATTCCCGGCTGATTAGCCAGTTTGAAATATTTATGCATGGCATAAAGTGCAAATAAAATACAAGTAATACAGGTTATGGACTCATATTAATTCAAATCAGTACAATTGTAATGCGATGCCAACCCCCAATTTATGATAATAGTCATTATAGCACCTGATTGCCGTCAGCGCAATAATTATTGTTTATTGTACAAGTTCTGGTTCTGATGATCAGTCACACTTCTTATTGCAGGTTATAAGTACCACAAACTGAAATCCCTGAAGTGGCAGTTTCAAACAATACCTTTTGAATGATATCTTTTCTTTATCCGGATGTAGTAATGTAAGATACTATTCAGCCTTTAGGCAATGAGTATTCCATTACAGGCATATAAAATCATGTAGATTTGCTGTAGTATTTTCAATAAAGCCGTTTCTCTGCCATGCCGATTAACAAAAAAATCAACCCCTTTTTAAAAACCAATAATGATACCGGTTTCGGGTCAAATCCAAACAGTGTCGGCGGAAGGTTTATAAATAAAGACGGCACTTTTAACCTCAGACGGGAAGGCGTTCCCTTTTTCAGGCGCATAGGCATATACCAGAAAATGCTGAGCCTGCCCATGTGGAAATTTATCCTGGTTATCCTTATTTTTTATGCCGCCATAAACCTGGTATTTACGGGCATCTATTTACTGACAGGTGCCGATCAGCTGGGAGGGCTGGTGACCGCAACCCAGTGGGGAAAAATAAAGGAAGTATTCTACTTTTCTACTCAAACCTTTACTACCCTTGGCTATGGCAGATTAAACCCTGAAGGCGATACCGCTAATCTTGTTTCTTCATTGGAAGCGCTGACTGGTTTTCTATCTTTTGCTATAGCCACCGGCCTTATTTATGGAAGATTTGCAAAGCCCAAGGCTTATCTTCAATTCAGCCATTTGGCCGTGATATGCCCTTTTAAGGGCAAGACTGCACTGATGTTCCGGTTTGCTACTTATAAAGACAACCATACACTTACCAATGTAGAGATAAAGGTCAATATTGCTTTAAAAGTTGCAGAGGATGGAAAACAGGAATACCGGTTCTACGACCTGGCTCTTGAACGCACAAAAGTTGACAGCCTGCCGATGAACTGGACAGTTGTTCATGCTATTGATGATAACAGCCCGCTCAATGGCCTCAACAAGGATGATATTGCCGCTGCCGATGTGGAACTATATGTGCTCATCACTGGTTTCGATGATGTTTACTCAAGCCCGGTATTGCAGCGCACTTCTTATACTTATAAAGAGATGGTTTTTGATGTTAAGTTTGTGCCTATGTACCGCGAAAGCGCTGACGGCCAAACCACCATACTGGAAATGCATAGAATCAATGAAACAAGGGAGGTGAAAACAAATTGAAAACAAAGAATTAAGAGGCCTTTGCAATTCCCAAAAAGTAAAAAATCATTAGTGTCAGTTACAGCAAATGAATGAGTCAACCGGATATATAGCTACAAATAAAGAGCGCCTGCATTACCATAAATGGGGCACCGGTAAAAAGCTGTTGCTGGCATTTCACGGATACGGCGATACGGCTGAAATATTCTCACCTATGGTTCAGTACCTAGGAGCTGTATATACTATTCTGTCTGTTGATTTACCTCACCATGGCGGCAGCAAATGGGAAACAGAATCAAGGCTGAACAGTAAGGATATAGCAGAAATAACCACCTCCTTAATGACAGAATATAAAGCTGATAAAATATCGCTGATTGGTTATAGTCTGGGCGGAAGGGTATGCCTTGCAATTGCCGAACATATTCCAGAACTGATAGACCGGATAGTGCTCATAGCCCCTGATGGGCTGAAGAAAGACCCCTATTATTATTTCTTTACCCGGACATGGTTTGGAAAAAAGGTATTCAATAATCTGCTGGAGCGACCGGGACCATACTTTGCAGTAATGCGGCTGCTTAAAAATGCCCGGCTGGTGCATCATAAACGATATAAATTTGCAATGAACTTTCTGGGTACAAGCGAAAGCAGAGATATGTTGTTGCGGGTATGGCCTTCTATGAACGAAGTAATGCCCGAGCCGGAGCAATTGAAAAAGATTATTGCAACTCACCATTTGCCGGTTATTATCTTTATGGGGGAGCATGATAAAATAATACCTCCAGCCAATGCTATGAAATTCAAATCGGGTCTTGATTCCGTGCAGGTGCATATAATAGAGAAAGGACACAGAATGATTGATAACGAAACTGCCCGGCAGATATCCGGAAGCCTGTTATAGTATGATGGCCTTGTATTTCAGTTGCCTGCTGCTTACCATCTGTTATGTGGCGCTTATGGGTGTTTATCAGTGGGGATGGCAAAGGCAGCAGGAGTTTAAATTGCCCTCGGGTTTTCAGCCCAGAACTTTTATTTCCATCATTATTCCAGCCAGGAATGAAGAGGCGAACATAGGCAGGTGTATAACAGCAATCCTCTCTCAAAAATACCCAAGGCACTTACTGGAAATCATAGTAGTTGATGACCATTCGGAAGATAAAACTGCTAAAGTTGTCAAAGCTATTTTTGATCCGGTTGTAAAATATATCAGCCTAAAGGACTACCTTAAAGATAAGCAAATAACGGCGTATAAAAAGGCCGCCATTACTGCCGGCATTTCACAAAGCAGGGGCGAACTTATTGTAACCACCGATGCCGACTGCATAGCGCCTGAAAACTGGCTGCAATATATTGCAGCTATCTATGAAAAGGAGCATCCGGTAATGGTTGTGGCCCCTGTAATATTTTCAAGTGACAATAGCATACTGCAACGGTTTCAGTTAATAGATTTCATGAGTATGCAGGGGATTACAGCAGCTGCGCACAACCTGAAGCTGGGCAATATGTGCAATGGCGCCAATCTTGCCTTCAGCAAAGTAGCTTTCACACAGGTTGGCGGATATGAAGGCGCCGACCACATGGCATCAGGCGATGATTATCTGCTGATGATGAAACTGAATAAATCAATGCCAGGCAAAATATCTTATCTCTGGTCTTACCATGCAATTGTTTCCACCCCACCCCAGCCCGACTGGACAAGTTTTATACAGCAACGCATAAGATGGTCATCCAAATCTGGTAAATATAATGACCCCCGGCTTACAAGTATTCTCATCCTTGTTTATCTGTTCGATAGCTCCTTTTTAGTATTAGCTATTTTGGGCATTTTTAATACTGTTTACTTTTTGTGGGCTGCCGTGATGCTGGCTATTAAAGTTGTGGTTGAATATTTATTCCTCATTCCTGTAGCCCGTTTTTTTTGCAAAAAGAATCCTTTGCTATATTTCATTTTATTGCAGCCCCTGCATATTACCTACATTATTATTGCAGGTTTTTTAGGGTTTATAGGCGGGTACAAATGGAAGGGAAGAAGCGTGAGATAAAATACAAGTTAGGGATAAAATAAAAATTTGCTTTATGAGTACACTGCTATATCACGAAACACAACGATTTCCGGGAATAATGGAGATAATATTACTTACAGGTATACTGTTCTTTATGGTATACCGGCTATTCAGGGCAAAAAAGAAGGTTTCAAAGATTTTGCTGTGGATATTTATTCCGTTTTATAGCCTGATTGCAGGCAGCGCTGTATTTATGAGGCTTGATACACTCTATTATTCTGATAGGGTGGAGTATCAGTTCATCTGTCTTTTCAGTGGTAAGTATGATGTAACTGCTGTGGCAGAGATAGATAGTGTTAAGATTATAACTTATAATTTCAGCCATCTTGACCTTGGAACAAATGGTGTGGCATATGGTAAGATGTATGATTCACCTCCTAATAAAGCCCTGCTGTTCTCATTGAAAAATGGCCAATACCTTATGCTGGCTACAAATCATGCTGATACCCTTCTGGCCAGGCTCAGTAACTATTATCCCTTCCATTAAAATACGCCAAGCATCAGAAATACTGCCGGCACCTTACCAATAACGGGTATCTTTTTATTCCAGTCAGCTACCGATTTAGTTTTAATCATTTCATCTGCAGCGCTAATATTCTGGGCAATACACAGTCGCGTTTTAGGGTTGCAGTTTTTGAGCAAATCAGCGAGCAAATGGTCATTTCGGTAGGGCGTTTCTATAAACAATTGTGTCTGGTTTTCTTTTACCGATATTTCCTCCAGATCCTTTATCCTTTTGCTGCGCATAGGCTCCTTTACAGGCAGGTAGCCCGTAAAACAAAAGCTCTGCCCGTTCAGCCCCGAAGCCATAAGCGCAAGTATCAATGAATTCGGACCTACAAGCGGCACAACTTTAACACCTATGTTTTGCGAAGCAGCAACAAGCTCAGCCCCGGGGTCGGCAATACCCGGGCAGCCTGCCTCACTCATAATACCAATATCATGTCCGTCCTTCAGCCACTGAATCAGCAGGGCAGTATTGGGTCCTGTATGTTTATCAATTTCACAGAAATGAAGATCATCAATAACCAGTTCTTTATGCAACGACCGCAGAAAACGCCGCGCTGTACGGATATTCTCTACAAAATAATAACCCAGCCTCGCTGTTACCGTTGTAATCTCAGGAGAGAGTGTATTCAAAGCGCCATCCGCAACCGGAATGGGTATCAAATAAACAGTACCGGTTTTCGTTTTATCTGGCATAAACTCAAATTATCGGTAAATATCCCAATTCCCAACTACAAATCCCAAACACCAAAATCCAAATTCAAAACCTGCCTGCTGGTTGGCATGGTTTCCAACTCCAAATTCCAAATTCCTAACTTTGGCCCCATGATTTTGCCCGAATCCTTTTATACAAGACCGGACGTTGTTCAGATAGCCCGTGAACTCCTGGGCAAAAAGCTGGTTACAGAATTCGGAGGGATAATAACTTCCGGTATCATTACAGAAACCGAAGCATATGCCGGTCCCATTGATCGGGCATCTCATGCTTATGGCGGCAGGCGAACAGCGCGAACTGAGGTTATGTACAGTCATGGGGGTGTTGCTTATGTGTATCTGTGTTATGGGATCCATCATTTATTCAATGTAGTTACCAATGTAAAAGACACCCCTCATGCCATACTTATCAGGGCAATAGAACCGCTGGAGGGAATTGATGTGATACTGGAAAGGCGAAAGAAAACCAAATTGACTCCATCTCTAACTGCAGGCCCCGGAGCGCTTAGCGAAGCCCTTGGTATTACCACCCGGCACACCGGAATTACTTTGCAGGGGCCGGAAATAAGTATAAAGGAAGGTAATAAGATACCCCATAAAGATATTATTGCGGCAACACGTGTAGGTGTGGCGTATGCCATGGATGATGCATTGCTTCCCTACCGTTTTTATCTTAGTGGCAATAAGTATGTGAGCAAGGGGAAAGGATTGTAGAAACAGTCTCATGCTTTAATACAATGTTTGTTACTACGATTAATTTAATAAATTACCTCCGTATTTCAACTTTTGCATTTAGATTACTATCAGTTCGCTTTTGTTTTCTATTCAAAAAATCAGAAGATATTGGGTATATAAAACTATTTTTGTTGCTGTATGACCCTGATAGAAGTCAACATTTATTGCAGTTAATAAAAACTCTATGCCTCGCTCACTGTTAAATAAATTTATAGTGGTGGTTGCTCTTGCAATACTACTGTTTTTACAAATCAAAGGAGATGACATGAAACGGGGTTTGGGAGGCGATTCCCTTGGCTATTATATGTTCCTGCCATCTACATTCATCTATCATAATAATAAATCACTTGAAAAATTACCCACAGATAAAAGTATACCACAAAAAACCATACGGGATGCTGCGGGAATGAAACAATCTAAAACCCCACTGGGCTATTCACAAGATCCATATACATTAGGCGTGGCAATAATGGAAATGCCATTTTTCTTTATAGCACATGCCTGGGAAAAAATTAAAGGGACGGATGCAAACGGATACTCAGATGTCTATGTTTATTTACTGTTTCTGTGCGACTTTTTTTATGCGCTTATTGGCTTAATTTTCACTTACCTCATTCTAATTCGATATTTTTCAGAGACCCTCTCTTTATTGTCAGTCATAATCCTATTATTTGGCACTAATCTACTGTGGTTTATCATTGCTCAGGCGGGCATGTCTCATGTTCCCCTGTTTTGTCTTTATGCAATTCTGATTTATTCTACAATAAGAATGCATGAAAAACCTGCAACTCTGATGTTTATTGTTGCCGGATTTATAGCAGGAATGATAACATTAATCAGGCCATCAGATATAATTTGCCTTCTTATACCATTGCTTTATTCAGTAACAAACCGGTTGACTCTACTGCAAAAGTTGACATTCATAAAGCTGCATCCGGGAAAAACCATTTTAGCAGCTGTTATGTTTTTTTTGCCAATTATTCCCCAACTCATTTATTGGAAAATAATGACAGGTCAATTTATCTATTACAGTTATGGCAGTCAGAAATTTAACTGGACGGATCCCAAAGTATTTGAGGGGTTATTTTCAGCACATAATGGATGGCTTGTTTATTCGCCTGTAATGATTTTTTCGGTTTTCGGGCTGTTCCAATACAAAGAAATAAGGCCATGGCTGGCGTGTATCCTGGTCATCTTCCCGATATATGTTTATGTTGTTTATTCATGGTATTGTTATACTTATATCAATGGTTTCGGATCGCGGCCTATGATTCACTTATACCCATTGCTGGCTTTGCCGCTTGCCGCATCTTTACGTTTCATTTCAAGCCAAAAAATTCTGATAAAGATATTCCCTGTCCTGTTTTTCATTTTTCTGGCTAGCGCTGGTTTCAGCTATACTTTACAACAAGGTTACAAATTACTGATAAGTGAAGCATCCAACTATCCTTACAACATGCAAATACTATTTCACAACAAGTTGACCTATAATGACCTTGTTGCATTTGATCTGGGAGAAATCCAACCTGAAAAAGATAAGATAAGTAAAGTAGCAACAGTGGCCTGCGAGTATGTTGAAGATTCCTTAGCAATTAGTTATGAGTTGGATACTGCAAGCCAACGCAGGTTTGCTTGTCACATTAAAGATGAAGAATACAGCCCTAAAATGTTATCTGTGAAGTATGACTCAAAGGTTTTCGGCGCATCGAAATACATAAGATGCAGTGGATGGTTTATGTACCCTAAACTTGGGGAATATACCAGCCATTATCTGGTGCTGACAATTGAAAATATTAAATGGTGTGCCTGCAAAATTGAGAACAAGGTATTTGCCTCACAAAGCAACTGCCCACAGGAAGACATCTACCTGACCAATGTTCACAATGGGAAATGGGGGTATGTATGGTTCTATATCAGGATACCCGATAATATCCCTGAGGGAAACATTATTTCACTTTATGTATGGAATCCCGGGCAATTTGACTTATATTTCGATGACATTTGCATGGAACTATATAAGTAATACCGATTAAACTATAAAGAACGGCATGAAAAAATCTCACGCGAAGGCGCGATATGCAAACGTCATTTTTAAGGCCGCAAAGAATACCAATGCCGGTTTATAATGACTATTTGGCATAAATTCACTTGTTACCTTACTGCGCCAGCCAGTACTTCCTCAGCAACCACTCCCCTGTTGCCAGCGCCAGGATAATGAAGAAATACCATTTTCGGTCTACCAGGGGCACAGTTTCGGTATTGGTCTGGATAAGTGGTTTAACATGCTCATTATGGGTAATGCTGTCGTAAAGTGATGCCACATTTTTCGAAGTCGTAAAGCCGCCATTGTATTTCTTCGCCAGGCTATACAGCATCGGGTAGTCAGCCCCGCTCTGCATCAGTTCCAGCGGCATACTCTCAACCACAAATGTACCGGTAGCAGCATACTCCTTGCCATTATAAGTGGTATGTGCCGAGTAGGTATAGGTGCCACCTGCCCATATCCCTATATTCAGGTTGTAGGCGCTGCCGCTGCGTTCAAACGAGAAATCCTGTTTGCGGCCCGCACTGTCAACAATGCTTATCAATGCATCCGGAGTATTCACCTGTTCATTATTGGCATTAAGCAGGTAAGCGCTCAGCGATATTGCCTCCTGGTCGCTCCACACATACCTGGGCAGAGCCACCATGAAAGGCCGCTCCTTATTATTGGCAGACAGAAAGGCCACCGTCTGCCTGATGCACTCATCTACAACTGCATGTCCGTTAAAGTTTTTAAACTCATACAACCGCCATCGCCATATGCCTTCACCTGCAAGTACTGCCGATGGCACACTACCCTGCTGCATCAGCCACAACGGTTGTTTTTCATCGTCCCATGCCTTCTGACTGAAGAGTACATTGGCGCCGGGTGCTGCAATCATTTTACCATTATTCAGCACCAGCGGCGGCATTTTATCAGTTACCGATTGTATGTTCTGCGGCAGAAGAAAAGCATTGAACGATGGGTTGTAAATGCCCTGCTCATCATGTGGCCCCTGTGGCGAAAATGTAGTATGTGTTATAGCTTCCAGATTGTTCAGCCCGGCTATATCTGTCTGCGGTGTGAGAATAAACCATATGGGCTTATGCGCCTCCTGTAGTTGAGTACCTATACGGTTGCGTACGGAGGGTAGCCCATGAGCTATTATCACATTATAAGGCGCCAGAGAGGCGGGCATAGCATCCACCGGCAATACGGTTAATTTATAGCTCTCCAACCCGCTCAGCGCTTCCTTAATGGCATTAATATCCGGGTGCGGCGCGGCCGATACAATCAGTATATTCTTCTTTTCCTCCACTACTTCCACAAAAAGATCCTTCCGGTTATTTGCTGCATTTTTTTCGCCTTCCGCTTCGGGCACAGTAATTATATAATGGTGCAGCCCGGCTTTTGTAGCCTTAACACTGAAGGATACCGATTTGTCGTATTTATCCGTATTAATAGCCAGCGGCACCGATGAGAGCGTTTCCTCACCTTCCTTTATAAACACACTGTTGTTGTAGCCCTTACATAGTTCCGCAACCACATCGGCCCTCACCTCAAAACTGCTGTTGATGGTTACTGTTTTATTGGCATACACATTGGCCAGCCGCAAGTCTTTCTGTTGAGTACTGTCGCCTATAGCCACTGCATATAGGGGACTATGCAGCGCCAGTTGCTGGTAAAGCGGGTTCAGCCCCTGGTTGAACCTTCCATCGGTAGCCAGTATCACAGCCCCAAGGTTGCGGATACCATAAAACTCCTGCGCCCTAGCCAGCGCTGCCGATATATCGGTAGCCTGCTGATGGTAAATAAACGTACTGTCGGTTTGCACCGTATTGCCAAACCCCCATTGCACCACCTGGTAATGGGCCGCGAGCCTGTTGGTCAGCTCATTCATACTTTTCCGGTAGACCGCCGAGTCGACACCAAGTACATTACCCACCGAACGCGAATTGTCCTGCAATAGCAAAATAACCGGTTTCTCCACAACGTTTTTGGTAATGGTGATCACCGGAACAAGCAACAATAAAAGTGTAAAAAACACCACCAGTGTCCGCAATAATGACGTAGCCCAGGGATACGGAACCGCACGCCGTTTATCGGCACGATAGACCCAATAACCTGCGCCTGACGATATTATAATAGCTATAAGCCAGTAAATCCATTGCATTGGGCGGCAAGCTAAGGAATCTTACGGAGCTAATTTTCGTTGCAGTCCTAAAAAAATCAAAAAAAAGAGCAGAACATGTTACTTAATCAAGAACTTTGAGTCTACATATATATTTGACCATTTAATTTTGATAATATGCCAACCATAAAGATATTTCCCCTGATTGCTGCTCTGTTGCTTTCCATTGCTGTTTATGGCAAAGGCCATGGTGGACATGGCGGCCACCACGGCGGACATCATAGCAGTCATCATAGTAGTCATCCCAGCAGCCATCATAGCAGTCATAACTTCAGCCACCATACCAGTCATCCCGCCAGCCATCATAGTAGTCATAACTTCGGCCATCACACAAGCCATCACAGTACCCATCATTCCAACCACCACGCTACCAGATCGCATTCATCACGATCGGGCAGTGCTTCCAGAACAATTAAAAGCCCAAACCTATTTCCAGTCCGCATAGGTGCGAGACCAATTAGAAACACAAGTAGAAACCAGCGGCCTCACTACTTACATTCGGGCAATGTGGGGAATAAAGTTTATGAACCATCTCATACCGGAAGCCCATATTATTACGATGGTTATTACGGATATCCCTATTTCGATTACACTTATCACAATTTATTTTGGCTCATGATGCGTATAGGCTTTACACCTAACTATGGTTATGGCCCAACAGCTGGTTACCATTATAACAGAACTAACCCGCATAATAATACAGGTGGTACTGTTGAAGATAACCTGGAAGGCTATGTGGTTTATGCTCAGGATACGCTCAGAGGTCATATTACTTTTAATAAAAAAGCCATTTACCTGCAAAAAACCGACTCAGGCACCAATTACGACTATAAGTTCAAACCCGGTCAGAGCATGCTGACTGCAGTTTGGGTAGTTAATGAAGACAATAAACAACTGGACTTGGTTCGGCTGAAAGAGAAACCAAAAAAACTTTGGCGCCTCATTCACGAAGGCAAACTGAATCTCTACGACCGCCGCCGCGATTTTATTTACCAAACAGAAGACATAGATATCAATAACCTTTTGGCAGTAAGCAATGGCAATGAAATTGATTTGAGCTCAACCACCGATGAAGCCAAAGAAAGCCTCACTGCTCTCATTAACACCACTTACGGCACGAACCTTGATGCTACCAGAATAACCTGGAAAGAACTGCTGATTTACATTGACAAACTGGATTAAGCATTACCCGATACCAGAATAAAACGATAAAATTTTTGTTATCCCAGCCTCAGAATCATTATTACAATTCTGTGGTGATAGCACCTTGCAAGTGGGGATATCTATCGAGCAAAAAATCGGAATTATGTTGCAGACATTGAATGTGTCTAACTTGGACCCATCCGGAAACTCCAATTTGCTTCGTTTGGTGCACCAGCTCAGGAAATTGCAAGCCAAAATCAACCATTTTCAAACCGGCACTTATAACTAGAGTCTTAAGCCCGTATTGTTTAATTATAATTAATTGTTACTGATAACGGAGATGTTGCGGGGTAAATTCCGGGGGTCTGGCCAGCAGCTATATTAAGCGTAGCTCCAACCGTTAATGTCTGAGTCCCGCCTGGCCCTAGGACACCTGTATATGCCGGGGAGCTGGTGAAATTGGTAACATTCATATTGTTGGATCCGCTGGATAAATTAACAGCAGAAACAGGCAGAGTAATGGAATAACTGTAGGATGCTGCCCCTGCTACTGTAAAACTTGCAGCCGATACCGATCCGGCTGTAACTGGCAAAGTAACACCGCCTGCTCCGCCTGTGGTTCGGTTGCTTGCCGGGTCAAGTACAACCATCCCACCCATTGCAGGCGATACAGCAATATTCCCGAAATTCATATCTACTGTCTTGGTAATGGCTATAGGTGTAATAATCGTAGATGAGGTCGATGCGATGGCCATGGCCTGTGCAAATGAGTTTATACTGAACCCTGTTACAGAAACAGCCAAGACCACTTTGCAGATATTTTTCATGCGACCGATATTGTTAGCTTTGACTGTTTGCGATGGTTTTGATAACTATAATCCTGATTTCATTAGCATTACTGCAATTTCCTCTTGAATCAGGCACAAAATAATCATTTTTTTACTCGATTAGGTTTTCTCTTCGCAGACTGAAGCCTCCTGTGCATAGCAACCCTGCAATTGGTCTGATTATCGGGAAAAATTATTTTGGTATACTTCAAGCTTACTGCATGTTTATCCCCTTTGCAGCTTGAAATTAGTAGTAAAAACTATCGTGTATAGCACCAGCAATAAATACTGGAATACCTAGTAAAAGCGCTATTGAACCAAGTCCGACCATATAGGCCCCAAATTTACTTCCACCATCCCCTGATGCGTCATTTTTGCCAATAGTAAAAAGCAGGAAATAGCCCAGTATGATTAATCCTGCACCGCCGGCCGAGGAAATAAAACCATACTTATGGGCATTACACCAGCCATGTTTTTTTGAATTGTAGGGAATAGCAGGAACCGGAGTACTTCTGAATAAAGCATTGGAAAATGCTACCGGCCGTTCGGTTTCCGTTTCATAATTGTATTTATCGGCAAGCGAAATTCGGGTATCTATTGGATTATATAGAACGTAAGGACAAGCCTGTTTATGTAAGGAAGTAAAAGCAGCTGATGACCGTTCTGTAACGAGAATAGTAATTAAAGCCAGCAACAAAATAATCTTGTTTTCCATAAAATTTTTCAGGAGTTGAATAATGCCATAAACATAATTATAAATTTTTGAAACCCTATGATTTTTACCGGGCACATTCTGGTTCTGAATGCAGCCTGGCAGCCACCTAATCTAGCCAGTTATAATGGCACTTGTATAAATCCTGCTACCGGGTCACGCCTGATCTAATAATTCGTAAGTATCTCACTCCCTATGCGATTTGGAACTAAATATTAATTACAATATGATTTTAAATTAAATTATTATAATTAACGCCAAATTAATTATAAGATTCATGTAGTCTGAATCTGTAAAATTGAGACGCAGGTGGGAAATTTCTTTTATCCAGAAGCCAGTTGTAAAAACTTTTTGCGTTAAACATATTATAATGTGCTTCGCTGGCATCAAATATAAATTATAAACATGTATTGCTAATACTAAAAATCATTCCAAAAGCGAATTTGTGAGACATATTCTACTCTTACAACAAAATAAAATAAAATAAATACCTCCAAAATCAGGTAAAACATTATTTCTGGCACGGAATTTTCATATACATTATTAGGGGTATTCCCCATGACCGATAACCTTAAAACAATATTCCGATGTGTGGTATGATCCTGATATTCGCCGCTTCCATGTCTCTGGTTATCAGCAAGGCTGAAGAGATAATCAGCACATTCAATGAAGATCTACCCGATGCTGATAAAGAGGCTGCAGAAACTTTTACATCCAGGCTGGGCGAATGATTCAGACCTGAATACAGACTAAAAGCAGCCTGGAGTGCAGGCTGCTCAAATAAAACACAATTGTTGAATTAGCTTATTTCTTCTTGGCTGGTGCTGTTTTGCCCTGGCTGGCCTTGCTGCCATTAGTATCAGGCCCCTGTGGCTTCTGGAAGAACATAATGGAAATGATACACAAACCACCGATGATGCTGATCATTGTCCATGTGCCTTTCTCCATTACATCGCCGGTTTGCTTCACGCCCATTACCTGCGAACTCATACTTCCGAAAGAGCCGGTAAGACCGCCACCTTTGGGGTTCTGGATAAGAATGAAGAATCCAAGTATCACACAGGCTAGTAAAATCAGTATCGTTATTATTGGTATCATGATTGTTTATTCTTTAAAGCTTCCTCTATTTTTCGGGCAAAGTACGTATTTTTTTGAGGATTCAGCAAACTTAATTTCTTGTACATATCGATCGCATGATCATATTTGCCTTGCCTTATATATATATCTGCCAAAGTTTCACTGGCCATTCCCTCCTCCGGGGTGATGGAATCCACCGCCATTTTAAATACATTCTCTGGTATTTCTTCATTCTCTTCTTCCATCGCGGCAGCCAGTTTTTCTTTCTGCCACATAGACTTCAATGCCTTCTGGTCCCTGGTTTCTTCCTGTTGCCGCTCTCCCGAATTTTTAAAATGCAGCAACCAGTCTGAGAAGCTCATCATCACCATCAGCGCTTTTTCAGCTTCTGTCTCCGTTTCAGTTTTTAGGCTATTAATCTCAGCTGGCAGTTCATCAGGCACTTTTTCACCTTTTAGCAGAAAATAATCGACCGAAACCATTGGGGTAATCAGTGCTTCTTCCTCTTTTGCCAGTTGGCTATCAGTGGTTTCTGCTGCACCTTTTTGCGCTTCCTCAAATAGTAATATTTCAGGCTCGGCCACTACAATTACTTCATCAATAATATTCAAAACCGGGCTTTCATCTACCACGGTAATTTCATCAATAACCAGCTCAATGATAGTATTATCATCCTTATCTGTTGCAACAACAGGCGCAATTATCTCCTCAACAATTTCGACCACAACCAGTTCACTCTTTTTCACCTGTAAATCAGGTTCAGCAGCTGCTGGCACTTCAACGATTCCTGGCCCCTGCACATAGTCACAAAACAAAAGCCAGTTGCCCATATAAGGCTGCGCAGCAGCTAACATTGCAGGCGAATACCCGGCCTTTTTATAACCTGCTGAAGCGCTGTGATACCTGGCAGGCACAAAGTAAGGATAAGCTGTCTTAATACCCTCCATTACAGCATCGTAATTCTCCCCGGCAGGTATTGCCTGGTCCAGAACCGATGAAACACATTTTATGGAAAGTTGGTTCGTCATTTGTTGTTGCGGCTACCAATTTACGAAAGCTTTATTAAAAATATCATCTGCCAGCTGATTTCCTATATCTTCTATCAGGCCAGCTTCTACATTTTGTAATATCTGGTTAGCCGGAAAGTCGGCAAAACGGGTAAATGTTGATGTAAAATTAGCCTTTTCATTAAGCTTGTTCTTAAACGTTATCTGCACACTCATAGTCAGCCTGTTCATGCTTGCTACCTGAACACCAGTAGCTGCTGTTACCGATACCGCATAGGCTGTAATTGCCCCTGTCATGTCATAGTCTGCATCGTCTTTCTTCACTGGTGTAAGGCCTGTTTGAGACAATATACGGCTGCTAAGTTTATTGGTAATGGTAGTTGCCAGGCTGGGTACAACATTCAGCGCCTTATTCTCCAGCGGATGAATATTGATATTCTTCCCCTCAATATGTGCCCCTGAAAAGCTGTATATGCCACAGCCCGATACCAGCAACAGGTATAAAGGAAAAAATATCAAAAAGCCTTTAAAGTACATAAGTGGTGTAAAAATAGTCTGTGCAGAAGATTAAAGCTGTTAAAATTGTCATTCCTGGATATCATACTCTTTAATCTTCCTGTACAATGTCCGCTCTGAGATGCCCAGCTCGGTGGCGGCATCCCTTCTGCGGCTTTTATGTTTTTTAAGCGCCTTGGTAATGAATTCCTTTTCGCGGTCGGCAAGCAGCAATGTTTCTTCCACATCCTCGTGATGATCATTTGAATCAAGAAGAATAGGTGTACCGCTGTTGTAATTATTACTGATTTGTTGCTCACCATCATTATATACAGGTATCAGATTACCAGAAGATGGTTCTACAGGTGTATAGCCCTGGTGGTGGGCCACATCATAGATCATTTGCTTCAGGTCGTTCATATCTCTTTTCAGATCAAAGAAGAGCTTGTAAAGTATGTCTCTTTCAGTGTTGAAATCGGCAGCCTGCCCTGAAGGCATTGGTCCATTAGCGCCATTACCTATTACTGCAAGGCTCCGGGATACATTGCGCTGCGGAAGAAAGCGCTGCAACACATCAGCAGTTATCATTTTATCGGTCGATAATACAGATATCTGCTCAGCAATATTTTTCAGTTCGCGCACATTACCCTGCCAGTAATAATTAACCAGCAACTGTTGCGCAGCAATATCAAGCTGTACCGATTGGGTCTTATAACGTTCAGCAAAATCAGCAGCAAATTTCCGAAACAATAAAGGCACATCTTCCTTCCTGTCTCTCAATGCCGGAACCCTGATAGGCACAGTACTTAAGCGATAATAAAGATCCTGCCTGAATGAACCCTGCTGAGTAAATTCCAGCAGGTCGCGGTTGGTAGCAGCAATAACCCTTACATCTGTTTTCTGCACCTTAGAGGATCCAACCCTGATAAACTCACCGGTCTCCAGTACACGCAATAAACGGGCCTGGGTACCCAATGGCATTTCCCCTATTTCATCAAGGAAAATAGTACCGCCGTTTACCGTTTCAAAATACCCCTTCCTGCTATCTACTGCACCTGTAAAAGACCCTTTCTCATGCCCGAACAACTCACTGTCAATAGTACCTTCCGGTATTGCGCCGCAGTTAACCGCTATAAACGGGTTATGCTTCCTTGGAGATAAGGCATGAATGATCATGGAGAAAACCTCCTTACCTACCCCACTCTCCCCTACTATGAGCACAGACAGGTCGGTATTGGCTACCTGCACAGCTGTATTTAATGCGTGGTTGAGTGCAGGTGAATTACCTATAATCCCAAATCTGTTTTTTATACTTTGAATGTCCATTTTTTATAGTCGTAAGCCGTAAGTCATAAGTCTATAGTCGCAAGACATAATGACTAAAGAATTTGTAATTATTTTCGCGTTTCAAGATTCATAGATCATAAGTTTGTTCTTGTTAATACTTTCAATGAAATACTTATTTTTCATTTTCTCTTCTGTCACAAGATCTACTTTCCTGTTAAGAAGGTCTTGCAAATAAAAAAGCAGGTCAAAATAATTATCTGCATAGTCATTCAAGTCAATATCTTCTTTTCTGAACCGGTAAAGGAAATCCACATCACTTTCGTCAGTAAAGCGGTTTTCCTGGGTAGCGCTGCCCACCAGGTATAATGTCTTTACATGGTGCTTTTCACATGCCTCACGTATTGCATTAAGGTTATTTTCTACCAGTGCTACCATTATTAATTAATTTGTCCCAACAATGTTGCCGAAGTAGCCGATGTTATCTTGACCTGCACATAATCTCCCTTTTTGAGATCCAGACCGTTTTTGGGGAATACCACTACTTTATTCTGTGAGTTCCTGCCTACCCAGTCAGTTTCTTTCTTCTTACTGTTTCCTTCAATCAATACCTCAAAAGATTTATCAATATCGTTTTTATAACTCACCCGTGATAAAGAATTCTGCAGGTTAATAATTTCAATCAATCTTCTTTTCTTCACCTCTTCCGGTATATCATCTGTATATCTCCTTGCAGCCAGAGTTCCTGGCCTCTCGCTGTAAGAGAACATATAAGCCATATCAAACCGGCTCTGCTCCATCACCGACAGGGTATCCATATGATCCTCTTCTGTTTCAGTACAAAACCCAGAAATAACATCAGTGCTCAAACCGCAATCCGGCATTATTTCACGTATCCGTTTCACCTTATTCAGATACCACTCCCTGGTATATGTACGGTTCATAAGGTTAAGAATCCGGGTATTGCCACTCTGCACCGGCAGGTGAATATATTTACAGATGTTATGGTATCTGGCCATTGTATGCAGCACATCATCCGTGATATCTTTAGGGTGCGATGTGCTGAAACGCACCCTGAGTAAGGGCGATATCTCTGCAACACTTGCCAGCAATTGCGCAAAATCAATATTTTCACCATTATCTTCTGTAAAATAATAGCTGTCTACATTCTGGCCCAGCAGGGTAACTTCCCTGAAGCCCCGGTCAAACAAATCCGTACATTCTTTAATAATACTATCCTTATCCCTGCTCCGTTCCCGGCCCCTTGTAAACGGAACCACACAAAAGGTGCACATATTATTACAGCCCCGCATAATTGTTACAAATGCCGAAACTCCATTACTATCCAGCCTGACAGGCGAAATATCTGCATAGGTTTCATCCCTGCTTAATAGTACATTCACACTTTTCTGCCCGGTTTCCGCCTCCATTATCAGCCCAGGAAGGCTTCTGTAGGCATCAGGCCCCACAACCATGTCTACAAGCTTTTCTTCCTCAAGAAATTTAGCTTTCAGACGCTCAGCCATACAACCCAGAACACCTACCAGCATCCCTGGTTTGTTATCCTTAATCTTCCTGAAAACCTGAAGTCGGTTTCGTACAGTCTGCTCCGCTTTTTCTCTGATTGAGCAGGTATTTAATAAAACCAGGTCGGCATCCATGAAATTACCTGTAGCTCCAAAACCTTCCTCATTTAATATTGAAGCAACAATTTCGCTGTCGCTGAAATTCATCTGGCAGCCATAACTTTCTATGTAGAATTTTTTGCTATACCTGTTCGGGTCGTTGGCAAACGGGAGATAAGCCTCCCCCTGCCTTGTTTCTTCAACTTCGCCTGTGCCCAATACAGGATTTTTTTGCAGCATATCTGACATAATTACCGATTACCTTTCCTGCAAAGTTAGAGTTTTATTAGCTGAAATCCTTAAAATGAGATATAAGATAGTATCTTGGCAAGGCCATCATTATCACAAAATCAAGCCTATCTCAAATCAATTAAAACAAACTGACTGGAATTAAGGGAAACTCCTTAAATTTGAGTTCTTTCTGACAGAATTAATTACCTTAAGAATATAGCAAAATTAATTATTCAGGGAAAATGAATAATAGAAAAATATTATTACTTACACTGGTTCATCCTGATTTCCTTCCTCCTGTATATGCAGTTGCACAGGTATTAAGGGATCTCGGGCACACCATACACATATTAACTTTCGACTCATTTGTGCCAGCGGAACTGGATCTGGGCAGTAATATTGTATTGGAATCTATTGGACCGCATTATAAAGTAAACACTTTACAGAGAATTAAACTGAGAAATAAATTTTTGAAAAGAGCGAAGGAGATTACCAGTGAAAATCCTCAATTAATTATTTCATTCTGCCCTTTTTCTTTTAATAGCGGTTTGATTATTAAAAATCAGATACCCCTGGTTTATATTGCGTTGGAGATAGCAGATTTTGTATGGCCGGATTTCCTGAAATCACCTTTTTCGTTTTATAGAAACCTACGTACCTTTCAAAAAATGCATAAAGCCGATCTTGTTGCTACACCTTCCCTTCAAAGATCTGCCTGGCTGGCAGGAAGATGCAAATTGGATTTCCTTCCTTACACTATTTTGAATACCGCATATTTAAGCGATCATAAAAACGAGAATTCATTAGAAATATTTAGAGAACTAATCCCTGCTGAATTCTGGAATAAAAAAATAATACTCTATACAGGAGCAGTTAATTATCAGCAATGCACTATGGAACTGGTAGAAGCTTTCGAGATTGCAGATGATGAAAACAGTGTTTTAATAATTACCGGTATCAAGGACAACGAATATTCATTGCAAATAGTTGAAAAAGTTGAAAAAAGTAAATGCCGCGACAGGATAAAACTTTTCCCATATGTAACCCGAAAACAAATGCTGGCTTTACAAACTAATGCTTCTATTGGCGTTTATTTGTCGAAAGAGTATTATAACCGGATCCAGTCTAAAATGATCGCACCTAATAAAGTAGGTGAATATATGGAAAAGGGATTATTTTTATTAGGCGTAAACAATGAATATTTAAAATATTTTGAAATGATTGGAATTGCGGCTCTTTCTGCTTCTGCAAAACCTGCTGATATCGCAATTGGCTTAAAAAATGCATTAAAAGCAGTTGAAAATAAAGAATATAAAGACAAAATTAAAACTTTTGTTACTGACTATTTTTGTATGCAGAAGCAATTAACCCATATTATAAATTTCATTAATAATTTAGACGAAAACAGTAAGTAATTGTATGTTTTTTTGTATGATAAAAAATATAGGTCCTGTCATTTTCAGTCGACACATATAAATTATTTACTTGTTTTTTTAATAAAAAAATAATTTTTCGTTAATCCAAAACACTATAACTAAAATTAATCAAATATTTAT
This sequence comes from uncultured Bacteroidota bacterium, assembly GCA_903904855.1. Taxonomy (GTDB): domain Bacteria; phylum Bacteroidota; class Bacteroidia; order Chitinophagales; family Chitinophagaceae; genus Nemorincola. The sequence continues at coordinate 66,769 of CAIVEH010000042.1, forward strand.
CTAACAAAACGTTATGTGTGGAATAGCCTGCTATTTAAGCAATAATAAGGCGGAAGGATTAAAATTCGGCACTGCTTCATTGGCACTGTTGAAGCATAGGGGCCCAGATGATAATGGAATATTCAATGATGAGAATATTACGTTATCCCATACCCGTTTATCCATTTTAGAATTATCACAATTAGGTCACCAACCAATGGTTTCCTCTTGTGGTAGGTATGTCATTGCTTATAATGGAGAGATATATAATCACCTCAATCTTCGGAAGAAATACCTGGCAGGACATCCTTTCAGAGGTCATTCTGATACGGAAACAATTCTAGAACTTTTCAGATTGCAAAGAGAAAAAATGCTTGAAGAGATGACTGGGATGTGGGCAATTCTGATTTGGGACAAACAAGAGAAAAAATTATTTATAAGCAGAAGCCGATTCGGACAAAAGCCACTTTATGTTAGAAGAATTGGAAAATCCTGGTTGCTGGCAAGTGAAATCAAACCATTACTTTTACACAACGAAAAATCTAAATTTGATACTACTGCAATAGTAGAATATCTTGCATTAGGAAATTATGGTCATCTGGGAGTACACACTTTCTTTAATGATATTCATCATTTCCCTACCGATACTTTTGCCTGGCTTACATCTGAAGACGAGCACATTAATGCTAAATCTTACTGGAAACTACCCGATATTAAAAATAAGGATAAAGTACCTTTCGACAAACAGGTACAGAAAGGTTTACATGACTGCATAGTTGAAGCAGTTTTATCTCAGACTTTGTCAGATGTTCCTATTGGTGTAACGCTCTCTGGAGGAATAGACTCTTCAATTATTACTGGTATTTTAGCTACCTACTACGACAAGGAAATTAATCTGTTTACTGCCCAATCTCCACATAGTAAATACGACGAAACAAAATATGTGGATGCTGTTATTAATAAATTTCCTTCGAGCAAATTTATTATGCACAGTAATGATTTAAATCAGCTGACAATACATGAAAGCCTGGAAAAATATATCAATATTCAGGAAGAACCATTTGGAGACCCTTCAATTATTGCTCATGGTACATTAATGGAAATGGCATCCAAAGCTGGTATAAAAGTAATTTTAAACGGACAAGGAGCCGATGAACTGTTTTTTGGATATAACAATATGGCCCAGGCCATCCTGTCAAAACAGTTTAAGACAGCCGAATTCAACAATTTTATGGAAAACATAAGTGGAATGAATTTGGGTAAAAACTATCTTTTACGCACATTATTGAAATCTTTATTCCCTAAAATTGAATTTAATTTACGTACTAAATCCCGTATTAACCGAAGGAATATCCTGAAACCAGCTTTATTAGATATTACTGATAATAACCTCATATCAATATATAAATACAATAACATATACGATGTTTGGAGGGAATCTATTTATGGTGTACATATTCCTCATTTAGTTCACTACGACGATAGAAATGGTATGGCATTCAGTGTTGAAGGTAGAATGCCTTTCCTGGACCATAAAATAGCAGAGTTTATTGCCCAAATAAAACCTGAAGAATTTTTAAAGAAAGGCCTGAGAAAGTATATTTTAAGGGAATCCTGCAAACAATATCTACCCGATGTGGTATATAATCGTAAAGACAAAATAGGATTCTATACTCCATTAATAAATGTGCTTTATGCTGAGCAACAATGGGTAACTGAGCACTTAAAAAACAATGACCTTTTAACCCAGATTCACATTGGTAAATTATTGTCAGGCATCAAATTTAAGACACTCCAGATTAATGATGCTCTTCAGATTTGGAGAAGCATTTCTATGACTATCTGGATGAAGAATTTTAATATTTCAGAATAAAATTTATTTTTTTGTTTTGAATTAACGCTCTTTGAATCATTGTAGTATTTTTACGATAACATGAAAATAATTTCAGGGTTTTCCTAATCTTTCCGAAGTGGATATTACATTTCATATTTAAAGGGATTTTAAGTTTTGATAGTAACTGCTTAAAATACTACGCCTAATAAAAAGGCAGAATATATTTGCTATTAATTGTCATTTAAATATATTAAATGCAATGTTTTGATTTATTATTAATATTTCAATTCAGAAATTGAATTGAACGATGAAAATAGCTGCTTATTATAAAAAAAACGAAACCAGAAACAAAAATGTATCAAGGTGAAGTGCGCCGAGTAAATACTAAATAATGTTTAATGTAATATCACTCTTAATTTACTTTGCATGCTCCTTTGTATTTTCAGGAACTGATTTATACATTTTATTATCCGTCCATTTTGGCATTTTATTAGTTGATAATGTCAGGAAAAAAAAACTAATTATTACGCCGTTGGTAATATATTATGCGGGTGTTATAATCGTAAATATTGGAAATATAAGTTTGATAAATCAGATTCTTTATGGAAAGAATTTTAAGACTTATAATTACATTATTCCAAAATACATAGATGATGCGGCATTCATTTGGTGTATTTCAAGTGTTTTTTTTGTAATTGGCTATAATCTTTATTCAAAAAAGAAATTGCCAACTATCTCATTCGAAATTAAAAATAAAAAGATTCTTACCTATATTTTTTATTTTCTTGTCATTGAAAATATATTATTGCTTTTTGGTCATGGTATTACTTTGAGGGGAAATCAAATTGGGAAGATATTTGTATTATTAAATACTATAGGAATACTATTTTTCGCCAGGCTATGGGGTAAAAACGATAATAAAACTTATCGGTCATACGCACTTGTTTTATATGCTCTGGAAACATACTTTTCACTGCTAACCTCTTACCTGAGATTTGAATTAATATTACCTTCATTCTACCTCTTTGTTGGATATTTTATTGGAAAGGGCGAAATCAGATATCTGTTTACATATAGAATTATACCTCTCATAACAATATTAGTCGTATTTTCAAGTGTATTTAGTACATTACAAGCAAACAGGGCCAATTTTATAAATGCATTTACAACACCAAATGATACTAAGTTCAGTCGTATTTTAGTTGTCGAAAAAAATGAAACTAGTGGGTTGCTGAACAGAAGCGCCAATGTGGCTCAGATAACCAATGTGGTTAAACTAGTAAAAAATAAGGGCTTTTATGGTGGTCAGGCTTCAGCACCCATACTCGTTGCATTGATTCCCCGCTTTTTATGGCCTGATAAACCTAAAATACAAATTGGAGCCTGGTTTGCTCTTGAAATAGGGGCCGGCTACAAAAACGATCTTGGCATTATCAATAATTCCATAAATATGACCGTTGCGGGCGAATTATACCTAGACTTTGGCTGGATAGGTGTAATTTTAGGAAGTATATTTTTTGGGGCATTTATTTCAGTACTGTGGAATACAACAGAATTCTACTCTTCTGAATTTAATCTTAGTGGAATAATTTTTGGTGGTTACCTGATTATGATTTCTATAGGTAGCTATGCCGATCTTCAGATCGTGATCACTTTATTATCCACATATCTAATCTTTTATGCAATTAAAATAGCAGCTACAAAACTATGAGAATTCTTTGCGTAGGTCCTTTATGGAGAGGAAGTAATGCAGGTGGGATGTTCCGGGCTATGAGCAGGCAGGGTTGCCTGATAGAGGTAATTGACGAATTTTATTTTATAAGCCTGCAGACCAGAACAAAACTGACTAAAATTTTTGAACGGCTGATACGGCCATTACAAACAGATGAATATAATGCTGCCATTGTAAAAAAAATAGACATTTTCCTTCCAGATGTACTGTTTGTTTATAAAGGAGCCTTTGTCAGGCCTGAAACAATTGAATATGCCCGTAAGAAAAATTGTGTGCTTGCACTTTTCTATCCCGATGTAAGTATGACTGCACATGGCCCAAATATCCCCAAAGCCATTCCACTATACGACCTGATATTTACAACTAAAACATTTGGTATCAAGGATATGGAAGCCAAATATGGAGTTAAATCTGCGCATTTTGTTCCTCATGGTTTTGATCCTGAAATTCATAGAAAAATTGCTGTAAGTGAGAAGGATAAACATAAATTTGGTTGCGATGTATCTTTTATTGGTACATGGTCGCCGAAAAAGGAAGCATGGCTTACGGTGTTAAAGCAGGAATGTCCCGATATCCAACTAAGGATATGGGGTGATCAATGGTTCAAATCAAAATCTACTGTTATTCACGATTGTATTCAGAATACGGCTGTTCTCGGTGACCTTTATGCCATTGCAATTCAATGCTCAAAAATTAACCTGGGAATACTATCTGAGCAGGTAACCGGTTCTTCATCAGGAGACCTAATCACATCCCGAACCTTCCATATTCCCGGGGCCTCTGGCTTTATGTTACATGAGCGGAATGAAGAATCAGTAACCTATTTTGAAGAAAATAAAGAAGCTGGTTTTTTCAGCGGGCCGGAGGAAATGGCAACACAGGTGAACTATTTTCTGAACAATCCAACCATCCGCGAATCTATTCAACAATCAGGTTACAACCGTGCCCTCAGGAACCATTCACTTGATGAACGGGCAAAGATCGTAATCAACCTTATGAATGCGAAATTAAAATAAGTAAATTCTTATTTGTAATTAAATACCAACCCGATACCTACACCATTGAGAACCGGTACAGGTTTAACATGCAAAGAAATATCCCTGGAAATATCAAAATTCTTCAGGTGTGCACCTGTAATTGCATCCACTACCTGCATTGCATAACCAATAGTCCCGAACAGCACCGTCATGTCAAGGTATTTGTTATAATCGTTTTGTAATTGCTGCAACTGCGAGGTTGAATAGATATTCACATATTTATCTGTCGGATAAGGGTTATTGATGCGCCCTATGTAGGCAATACGGTAATCCTGGTAGTCATTCAGGTTTTTGACGAAAAAATAACCTACAGTTGCCAGACCAACATATACGATCGGAATCTTCCAGTATTGCCGGTTATAAAATTGGCCAAGGCCTGGTACGATGGTTGAATATAAACCCGCCTTTTTAGGATTGGGTTGAAACGGATGAGGTTTCATAGCCGATTCAATACTATCTTCATTCACTACACCACCTCTGCCATCACTATTAATAACCTTGCCGGAAATACTATCCCGATGGATAATAATCCGGCTCTGGCGCGTTGTATCTGCTCTCAATTGCCCGCTACATTGCAGTGATAAGACTACAAAGCCGCAGCAACAGAATAAAATAAAAAGAGACCTTAAATAGGATGCTTTCAAATTAACCATCTTTATTAGCGCAAAGGTAAATCTTAAAGAATAATTACTTTAGTTAAAATGGGAGGTTTCGCTCCATTTTAAAAATTATTCGCACTCCTATCTTAGCTTTGCCCCCGATCATGGATATTAATTGCTCCAAAGAAGAATTACATTTATTTGAACGTATAAGCAAAGCAGCCGAATTGCTGAATGTCAGCTGCTTTGTAATAGGTGGCTTTGTGCGTGATAAATTACTGGACAGACCAACCAAGGATATAGATATTGTATGCACCGGCGATGGTATTGCCCTTGCCCTGGCTGTTTCAGATACTTTTAAACATAAACCACAGGTCAATTTCTTTAAAAACTTCGGTACAGCCCAATTCAGGGTTGATAGCCTTGATATAGAATTTGTTGGAGCCAGGAAAGAATCCTACCTGCCTGAATCACGCAAACCGGAAGTGGAACCTGGCACAATAGAAGATGACCAACTGAGAAGGGATTTTACCATTAATGCCCTAGCCGTAAGCCTTAACAAAGAAAATTATGGTAAGCTTATTGATCCCTTCAATGGGGTATCCGACCTCGGGCAAAAAATAATCCGAACACCGCTGGGCCCGGATATTACTTTTTCAGATGACCCTCTGCGCATGATGCGGGCCATACGGTTTGCTACCCAATTGGGTTTTACTATAGTTGATGACGTATTTGAAGCCATAAAAAGAAATAAAGAACGCATAAGAATAATATCGCAGGAGCGGATAACCGATGAACTGAACAAAATAATGGCATCAAAGAAACCATCTGTTGGTTATGACCTCCTGTTTCGTTGTGGTCTGCTCAAAGAATTTTTTCCCCAGCTCACTGATCTATCCGGTGTAGAGATAGTAGAAGGCAAGGGCCATAAAGACAACTTTTATCATACCCTGCAGGTGGTCGATAATACTGCAACCAAAAGCGATGATCTATGGTTGCGCTGGGCTGCCCTGCTGCATGATATTGGCAAGCCCGCCACAAAACGATACGAGGAAGGCCATGGCTGGACTTTTCACGGCCATGAAGTGGTAGGAGAACGCATGGTGCCAAAAATATTCAGACACCTGAAACTGCCCCAGAACGAACATATGAAGTATGTGGCAAAACTTGTATTACTGCACCTGCGCCCCATCAGCCTTACAAAAGAAGACATTACAGACTCGGCTATGCGCCGCCTGCTCTTCGATGCCGGCGAACAGATTGATGATCTCATGATTCTCTGTGAAAGTGATATCACCTCTAAAAACAAACAAAAAGTTCAGCGCTACCTTGAGAATTTTGAACTGGTTAAGGAGCGCCTGCGCGAGGTAGAAGAAAGTGATAAGATTAGAAACTGGCAGCCACCTATCAGCGGCGACCAGATTATGGCTATTTTCAACCTCACTCCCTCCCGCGAAGTTGGTGTGCTAAAAACCGCTATCAGGGAAGCAATACTCGATGGCATTATCCCCAATAACTACGATGATGCATACAGGTTATTGATTGAGAAAGCAGCTGAATTGAATTTAAAGCCTGTATAGTTCTAACCCTTGGTGTGCCAAACTTTGAAAGTGCGGCACACCTAAGCCTAATTAATTACTCCCCCTCCTTACACACATCCTCCTCTATCACCCTTAGCCTGCTCGCACAATAATTCACCAGCTCATTTGCTTCATGCACCTTTTCTGCAAGCCTGTCTACCTGGATGTCTTCAGTCTCAATTTGCCGCACCAGTTTTTGCAAATCAGTAAAGGCTTTATCAAATGTCATACCCTCTTCCATCAGTAGTCTTTTTAATTACTTTACTGTAAATAATTTCGTTCTTAAGCATCGTTTGGGTGGTGGCGTTTTCAGGTATGTTTTGCGGGTCGCAGACAATTTTATTATCCATCATCACAATAGCAAAACCTTTTTTCAGAATAGTTGCCGGACTCAGGTTACTGATTCGCTGCCTGTAGTTTTCCAGATCAGTTTTCGTTCGTTGCAGGCGGTTATCAACTGCATTAAAGAATCGCTCCTTCAGCGATTCCAGCTCATTGTCCACATCCATATTGTGGTCAATTATAAAAGTAGCTGTTTCAGTAGGCGTCCTCATTTGCCGGGCTACAAGATCGGTGATACTGGTATTCCTGTCATGGCCTATACCTGTTAATACCGGTAGGGGGAACAATGCCACCTGCCGCGCCAACTCATAATTATTGAACGATTTAAAATCAGTATCAGATCCTCCGCCCCGCACTATCACCACAACATCATATTTATTCTGCTCGGCTTCTATCAGTTTTAATTTATCTGCCACCAGTACACTTGCTTCGTCGCCCTGTATCCTGGTAAGGAATTCAGTAACCCTGAATGCATATCCATATTTGTTGTTCCCAATCACCTTCCTGAAATCACGCTGCCCGTCGGAATCCGGTGCAGTGATAAGGGCAATCCTTTGTATCAGAAGTGGCAATTCAATCTTGTTATTCCTGCTATAATACAAACCGGATAATCCATCCTGCAATAATATCTGCTCCCTGATTAGCTGTTCTATGATCAGTTTCCTTTCCAGTTCCAGTTTACCAACTGCATATGCAAAATCTATCTCCAGCACTTCAAGTGTAAGTCCATACCGCTTATGAAACTTCACTGCCACATTGCAGGTTATCTCCAGGCCACTGTTGAAAGTCTGCTGTGTGGCGCTTTCAAATAGTTCAACCTGATTAAAACTGTTCGACCAGAATACCCCCTTTATTTCCGCAGTCACCAGGTTACCGCTTTTCTCTATAAATTTCAGGAAGCACCACCTTTTATCACCATACTTCTTTACATCAGCTATTTCAGCCTTAATCCAGAAAGTTCGCCCCGCAAACCGGTTGCGGATAGTACCCTCTATTTCACTCACAATCTCTGATAGCTTTTGCGTTACCGGCATGACCCAATAAAATTAAACACATTTACCCAACTTACTATCTTAAATTTGCACTTCGGTACACGTTTTATTATGACCACAGCCATTAACCTCCTGAAAGGAGATATTACAAAACTGAAAGTGGATGCAATAGTCAATGCAGCCAATTCCTCCCTTCTGGGGGGCGGCGGCGTCGATGGCGCTATACATCTTGCTGCCGGCAAAGAATTGGTAGAAGAATGCAGATTACTAGGCGGCTGCCGAAAAGGAGAAGCCAAAATAACAAAGGGCTACAAATTACCTGCCCTGCATGTAATTCATACCGTTGGCCCCATATGGAATGGAGGACACGGAAATGAAGAAACAGTATTGCGCAATGCCTACTACAACAGCCTGCAATTGGCCTTTCAAAACAATATTAAAACCATTGCCTTCCCCAATATCAGCACTGGTATATATGGCTTTCCAAAACAACTGGCTGCCGAAATCGCCTGTAAAACTGTACAGGAATTTTGCAATGAAAACACGGAACTAACAGAAGTCATTTTCATTTGCTTTGATGATGAAAACTATAACATCTATAAAACCATTCTCAACCATTAATTGCAAACTGTCAACTGTAAACTGCGAACTTAAAATATGTCACTCCGCCAACTTTTCCTCCAGCATGTTGCCCAAACCTCACCATCACCGGTAGGTATTGAGATTGTAGCAGCAGCTGGTAATTACCTCATTGATAATGCCGGGAAAAAATACCTCGACCTGATTGGCGGAATAAGTGTTTGCAATATTGGCCATAGCCATCCCGCTGTAGTTGAAGCCATAAAAGAGCAGGCGGAGAAATACCTGCATATTATGGTTTATGGCGAACTGGTGCAAAGCCCGCAGGTGCAGTACGCTTCACTCATTGCAGCACACCTACCTGAGAACCTCAACTGTGTATACTTTACCAATTCAGGCACTGAAGCCACCGAAGGAGCATTAAAACTCGCCCGGCGCGTTACTGGCCGCCCGGATATCATCAGTTGCAACAACGGATACCATGGGCATACCCTGGGTGCACTGAGCATTATGGGCGATGAATACTGGCGCAATGCTTTCAGGCCATTATTGCCGGGCGTGGGGCACTATGATTTTAATTCTGATGCATTGATTCAGGCCATAAATGAGCACACGGCCTGTGTGATTATGGAAACCATTCAGGGCGAAGCCGGGGTTATTGCCCCTGATCCTGCCTGGTTGATTGCCCTCAAAACCCGATGTACCGAAACAGGCACCTTGCTGATTTTTGATGAGATCCAGTGTGGTTTTGGCCGTACCGGCAAACTCTGGGGTTTTGAGCACTACCCTGTCGTTCCAGATATAGTATTGCTTGGCAAGGCACTTGGAGGCGGCCTGCCTATGGGCGCTTTCATTTCATCGCACAGCATGATGCAGCTGCTTACGCACAACCCTGTCCTGGGCCATATCACTACCTTCGGAGGCCACCCGTTATCTTGTGCAGCAGGTATGGCGGCAATGAAAGTATTGTTGGAAGGCGATATTATTGACCAGGTTGCCGCAAAAGAAAAATTATTCCGGTCATTGCTCCTGCACCCTTCAATAAAAAATATAAGAAGTAAAGGGCTGCTAATAGCAGTTGAACTCGAATCAGCCAATCAGGTAACCCAAACCCTGCAGCATTGCATCGGGAAGGGTTTATTCTCCGATTGGTTCTTGTTTGCACCCTCCTGCATCCGCATTGCCCCACCACTCACTATAACATTCGAAGAAATTCATCAGGCCTGCGAAATCCTGATTTCCTGCTTGTAACCGGGTATAGATAAAATAAAAAAGCAGGGCAAAAATGCCCTGCAATTCTTAAATAATCTTTATGCCGGATTACGGTGTTAATGTAAAATTATAAACACTTACGCCATTAATACTAACCGAAGCACTTGCATCGCAACCACCAGAACCATAATTAATTATCCTTGGACTTTGGCCTTGAGAACTACTAACTGTTACAATACCTGATTCAATATAGTTGCAATTCATATAAACCTGCAATGGCGAAGAAATAGCAAAGGAGAACTGGTGACCATTTGCCCTGGTAATCGTTGCATTACCCGAAATGAGGAAACCATCATCGTTCCTGCTGGCAGTTGATGCACCGCTTATCCATTTACGGTCGAATGTGCCATTCCAAACAATATACTGGCTTTGTTTTGGATCCTGACTCATGTTGATTGAATCACTCGCATAAACACTGTAATGATGGTTGCCATACACAGTAGTATCGGCAATTATTGTCTTAATAGTGCCTGAAACCTGTATATCATTGATGAAATAATTACTGAAAGTAAAGGTGTGTATTGTTCCTGAATCAAAATAGTGACCTGCATACTGGATAATAATAGATCCTCTCCTTTTTCTTCCATCAAGACAATTGCAATCTGTTGGGTTGTTTATACCACCAATGCCACTTTCACCGAAACGAATAATGAGCGTATGTAAACCAACTGATGATGTATCTGTAGCAACCGTTGCGCAGGTACCGTCGATCGTAGTTTTGGTGGTACGCATATACGCACCATTATATACCAGGGCTGCAGCATCGCCTAATGAAATAATATCATCATTAATCCATTCAATCCTTGAAGCATCTGAAGCATACCCGCCATTGTCATCAGAATTAGTAAGGTTGCCATCGGCAACCGGCGTACATGCGGAATATAGAAACATCGGAATTACCAGTAATAACGCGTACTTTCTGAGAATTGAATTGCAATGCATAGTCTGATTTTTGTTTTTTCGCTCTTCTTTTTTAGGGAAGTATAATAACCAATTTAACCGCTAATATACAATTATCGGCTTATGTTGCATAAAAATAACACTAAAATATATTAGGCGGAAAACTTTTCCACCTTTAAAATTCAAATCTACGGCAAAAAAAATAAAAAACTAAGGGATGGGTAATGTTTCTTACTAATCACTTAGCCAGGCATACGATATCCTTATTAGCACAAACCGGATTATCACCATAATTCAGGAACATTGATAAACTACCTGGTTAGAAATAAGTCACTTTGATGTTTCAAACCAATAGCAGTTGATTGCAGTTATAAAATATTCTAATTTGCCTTGGACTTGCCAGGTAGCACAGTTTTCATTAGAAATTTGCCCCTTATATTAATATATTCATATTGCAAACATGCAGAAAAATGATCATTTTTTACCGTTCAGAAACTTTTTCGACCGTTCAGAAACTTTTTCTATAAAGTTTTAAAGCTTTTAGTACCTTTAATATTAATCATTTATCACTTGAATAAAACTTTCTAAACTAAAACTTATGAAAAAAATCAACTCGAAACAATCACTCAGTTTCAAAACCACTGCTCTGAAATCAGGCAATCTGTCTGCTATTAAAATCCTACTTATTCTCACTCTTGGAGTCCTGGGTTTTAAAGGTATTGCCCAAACCTGTGTGCCAACTATGTACCATGTGGCTGGCACAAGTTCTGGTGGGTATTCGGGCGACGGAGGCCCGGCCACTGCAGCAGGTCTTTATGAACCAAGTGGCTTATTTTCAGATGGGGTCGGTAACGTTTATGTAGCCGATAGAGCATATATAAGGAAAATAAATACTTCTGGGATTATCTCCACTATTGCTGGTAACGGCACTTTAGGTTCAACAGGAGACGGCGGCCCTGCTACAGCAGCTGAAATTTATATTCAATATGGTGCCGTAGATAAGTACGGGAATATTTTTTTAGCCTGCGGCTCAAATTATACAATCAGAAAAGTTAACACTTCGGGAATTATTACTACCATTGCTGGCTCGGGCACTGCCGGGTTCGCAGGAGACGGCGGCCCAGCAACAGCGGCTTTATTAAATAGTATTACAGGGCTTGCATGCGATACATTAGGCAATGTTTTTATTGCCGACCAGGGAAATCACAGAATCCGGCAAATAAATACTTCTGGCATTATTTCAACTATTGCCGGAAACGGGACATCTGGTATTACAGGGAATGGAGGGTCAGCCACTGCGGCTGAATTTATTTATTGTAGTGGAATTGCCTGCGATAAGAATAATAATCTTTACTTCATTGATTTTGGAGAAGTCCGGAAAATCAATTCGTCGGGCACAATTTCTGCATTTGCTGGTGGTACCTACATGGGATATTCTGGCGATGGCGGGCCCGCAACTGCTGCCACTATTGATAATGGCGCTTCCATTGCTGCAGACCTTGCCGGAAACGTTTATTTTGCAGATCAAAATAATTCTGTTGTTCGGAAAGTTGATGCCGCTGGTATCATCAGTACTTATGCAGGCAATGATTCATTTGCTACGATGTTTCCTTATTCCTACGGAGCTTTTGGCGTAGGAGACGGTGGACCTGCAACTCTTGCACCTATTGATGGCACTAATGGTTTAACTACTGATTTATCTGGAAATTTATACATTTCAGGTAATCTAACATTGGATGTTGAGGTTAAAAAAGTAACACCCGGTATGCCAGCCATTTCAGGCATTAACCAGATTTGTGTCGGTAACACTTCCTCACTCTCCGATCCTGGCACAGGCGGAACATGGAGCAGCAGTAGCAGCTCAATAGCTACTGTAGGCACTTCAGGTGTAGTTACAGGGATGGCCGCAGGTACGGCAACAATCACTTATACTCTGGGCGCCTGCTATGCCACTATGCCGGTAACAGTAAGCGCCGCTGTTGCAGCAATAACAGGCCCATCTTCGATTTGTGTCGGGTCAGTCATGTCGCTAAGCGATGCAACCATTGGCGGCACATGGACCAGCAGCTCACCGGCAAATGCAACTATAGGTTCAGGAACTGGCCTGGTATCAGGTATAACCATTGGTTCAGCTACAATTACTTATTCGTCCGGATCTGGTTGCTATACTACAAAATCAGTAACCGTAAATGCAGCCCTGGCTTCTATCACAGGGCCATCCACTTTATGCGACGGCGCAATCATCACCTTATCCGATGCTACAACGGGTGGCACATGGTCGAGCTCCACAATACCTGTAGCTACTGTATCCTCAGGTGGTGTTGTAGTTGGCCTTATATCCGGAGTAACAACAATTTCCTATACAGTAGGATCCTGCTATGCCACTCATCCGGTAACGGTTTTTGCTAATCCGGCTGCAATCGGCGGTACTCTGTCTGTATGTATCGGTAGTACCACAACCCTTTCTGACTCTTATCCGGGTGGCGCCTGGAGCAGCAGCACAACAGGAATCGCAACGATTGGTTCGTCTACCGGGATTGTAACCGGTATAACTGCAGGTGTTACTACTATAAGTTATACAATTACCGGAGGCTGCTTTGCTACTAATCTCGTAACCGTTAATCCATTACCCTACTCCATTGTTGGCCCGCCAACGGTTTGCGTAGGTTCATCCGATACCCTTTCTGATGCATTTACTGGAGGTACTTTTTCCTCCGGGAATCCGTCAGTTGCTACTATTAATGCCATCACAGGTGTTTTAACAGGAGTAGCCGCTGGCACTACCAACATTACTTATACATCACCTGCTGGATGCATTGCTTACTCCGGTATAACTGTAAATCCATTACCGGCGGCCATAACCGGAGCATTTACAATATGCCAGGGTAACACTACAATATTATCAGATACCTCTGCGAGTGGAACCTGGAGTTCCACTACACCTGGCATTGCTACCATTGGCTCCTCAACAGGTGTGGTTACTGGCACTGCTTCCGGAACATCCGTTATTTCCTATACCTCGGGCATTGGTTGCAGTGCGGTCGCTACCTTTACCGTTAATCCATTGCCTCCGGCAATTTCCGGACCTTCGCTGGTTTGCCTGGGCACAACCATTACATTAACTGATGCGGGTGGCGGTGTCTGGTCATCCTCCAACCCCACGGTTGCATCTGTAGGTTCTTCTACCGGAATCGTCACCGGTAATGCCATCGGAACAGCTATTATAACGTATGCGCTTTCTACAGGCTGCATGTCCACACTTACTGTTACTGTGGGCTCTGCACCATCTCCTATTTCTGGCCCGACGACTATTTGCGCAGGTATTCCTGCATCACTTACATCACCAGGTGGTGGCATCTGGACTTCATCAGTTCCAGCTACTGCAACCATTGGTTCTCTTTCCGGTATCATTAACGGCGTAGTTCCGGGCACTACTACCATAACTTATTCATTAGGCTCGTGCAGCACTTCCGAAACCGTTACAGTTAACCCGTCTCCAGCTCCTATTACCGGAGTCAGCGCAATCTGCGCCGGTTATTATATAGTATTAAGCGACGCTAGTCCCGGTGGCACCTGGAGTTCAAGCTCATCTGGGGTTGCCACTGTTGGGTCAACAGGTATTGTTTATGGTGTTACTACAGGCATAGCTACTATTACCTACACGCTTGGCACAGGCTGCTATACAACAAAAGCAATTACCGTAAACCCGATACCTGTTATTTCAGGCACTCCTTCTGTCTGTATAGGTTCCACAACTACACTCTCTGGCTCTGTTTACAATATATGGTCGTCAGGTTCACTATCAATTGCAACTGTTGGCTCATCTTCCGGTGTGGTTACAGGTATTGCAGCAGGAACTGCTACCATTACTAATACTGTAAGTACCGGTTGCTATACTACAATAGTAGTAACAGTTAATTCCACACCTGCACCTATTTCCGGGCCAACCTCAGTATGTGCCGGCAGCACCATTACCCTTACTGGCAGCGGTGGTGGTACATGGAGCTCATCATTACCTGGTGTAGGTACAGTAAATCCTTCTACCGGAATAGTATCTGGTATTTCAGCTGGCGTAACCACAATTTCTTATACCCTGGGCACAGGATGTAATGCTATATATCCGGTTACTGTTAATCCTTCACCTGCTGCTATTTCCGGCCCTTCATCAGTCTGTGTCGGTTCGACTATTGGATTAATTGATCTCACTTCCGGTGGCACATGGAGTTTGTCATCCACTCTCTACGGATCAATTGCCTCTACCGGAATTTACTCTGGTATATCAGCCGGCACATCAACAATCACCTATTCTTTAGGTACAGGATGTTATGCCACAGCGCCGGTAACAGTTAATTCTTCCCCTTCACCAATTGTGGGAATAACTTCTGTTTGTGTTGGTTCCGGTACATCACTTACAAATGATTCAACCGGAGGCACCTGGAGCAGCGGCACAACCACGGTCGCAACTATTGGCTCCACTACAGGGCTGTATTCCGGACTAACAACCGGTACATCTGTTATTAGTTATACACTTGGCGATGGTTGCAGCACTTCAGTAACCGTTACAGTAAGTACAGCGCCATCTGCAATTTCAGGTCCGAATTCTGTTTGCTCAGGATCTACTATAACTCTGACTGACGGAGGTGGCGGCTTATGGATTTCTGGCACTATATCGGTAGCTACAATTGGTTCATTAACAGGTATTGTAACTGGTGTTACCCCCGGCACTACCACCATTACTTACTCATTAGGCACCGGCTGCACTACCAGCATTGTGGTTACGGTTAATCCTCTGCCATCAGCTATAAGTGGCCCATCTTCATTATGCACAGGCGCATCAGCTACATTAACCGATGCAGGTGGTGGCACATGGAGTTCTTCATCAACAGTTTGCGTAATTGGGTCTTCATCAGGTGTTGTTACAGGGTTTATAGTTGGTGTTGGTACAATAACATATACCCTAAGTACAGGCTGTTTTACTACGAGATCAGAAACTGTTAATCCTCTTCCATCAGTTATATCCGGAACAGCAACTGTTTGCGAGGGCGCAACAACTACATTAACCAATTCAGTTTCTGGCGGCACATGGTCTTCCAGTTCAACTGGTATTGCATCAATCGGCACTTCATCTGGCGTTGTTTCAGGCGTTTCTGCCGGAACTGCCACTATTTCCTACACATTAAGTACAGGCTGTTTTGTAACTACTGTAGTTACCGTCAATCCTTTACCCGCAACTATCTCAGGCCCTGCCTCAATATGTATTGGTGTTCCGACTACCTATACAGATGCAATCGCTGGCGGAACATGGACTTCTTCTATTCTTTCTGTAGCTATAGTCAGTTCAACTTCAGGAGTGGTTACCGGTATCTCCACCGGTATCACTTCGCTGATTTATACGCTTCCTTCGGGTTGTTCTGCTTCAAAACCTGTTACTGTCAATCCATTGCCTGTAGCCATCTCGGGGCCATCATCTTTATGTGATGGTGCATCGGCTACCTTTACAGACGCACCTGGTGGTGGAACCTGGACTTCAAGCGCTATACCTGTAGCCACAGTTGGCACATCCTCTGGTTTAGTCACAGGCATTGCAGCAGGTTCAGCTATAATAAGCTATACCTTATCAACTGGTTGTTATGCTATAAAACTAATCACAGTAAATGGCTTACCAGCTTCCATTTCAGGCACTGCTTCAGTTTGTGTGGGTTCTACTACTACCCTCACCGATGCCGGCGGTGGCACATGGAGCTCGTCCACAACAGGCGTAGCCACAATCGGTACTTCTACAGGTATTGTTAGTGGTCTTTCATCCGGAACTTCTACTATCACTTATACATTGCCAACAGGCTGCCAAACATCCGAAGTGGTTACAGTAAATCCTTTGCCTTCATCCATTACAGGTGCATCTGCCCTCTACATCGGTTCTGCTATCACCCTTTCCGATGGCACCTCTGGTGGCTCATGGAGCAGCAGCAATACATCCATTGCCGCAGTTGGCTCGTCCACTGGTGTGGTAACAGGTGTTGCAGGTGGCTCAGCTACTATTACCTATGCTTTAGGTACCGGTTGCCATGCCACAACATCTGTTTCTGTTACCGGCTCTCCTGCACCAATTTCAGGCGCATCTGCAGTTTGCGAGGGTTCAACCATCACACTTACCGATGCCTCAACCGGAGGCACATGGAGCAGCACTGATATCACAATTGCTACTGTTGGTTCATCCACTGGTATTGTGACTGGCGTATCTGGCGGCACAGTTACTATTGCATACACTGTTTCTGGTATCAGCGCTTCAATAGCACTCACAGTAACCCCAATACCTGCTGCTATTGCCGGGCCAACTACCGTTTGCTCGGGTTCCACAATTACACTTACTGACGCAGCTTCAGGCGGCACATGGACCAGCAGCAGTCCTACAACTGCAACCATAGGTTCTTCATCTGGATTAATTACGGGCGTGGCAACCGGCACTGTTACTATCACTTACAGCACTGGCTGTGGCACTGATGCTACTTTTGGTGTTACCGTTAACCCGACACCCGATGCCGGTGCCATCTCAGGTGCTTCAGTTGTTTATACTGGCTCTACAATCACCCTTTCCGAAACAGTTACCGGTGGCACCTGGACCAGCGATAACATATCTGTAGCAACCATCGGCTCATCTACCGGAATAGTTACCGGCATAGCCACAGGCACTGCCAATATATCTTATGGCATTACAGGTTGTGGCCTCACTTCCTATGCCACTTATGCCATCACTGATTCTCCGGTCAACCGCATTTCAGGCAATATCAACTTTGGCGCAGGCGCAATCGACAGCACGGGCACTTTAATGGTTTGGCTCATTACCTACGACACTTCATCAGGAATCCTTACTGCTGTTGACTCAATAACTATGAATGTTAATGGCACCAGCATTTATTATCAATTCCTCGGTGAGCCTGTCGATTCATTCAGGGTCAAAGCTGCCTATTATCCTGCTACTTTCTCTTCAACCGGTTATGTCCCTACCTACCATACCAGTGCATTCTACTGGCACGATGCCAATGTGCTCTGGCATACCGCAGGCTCAGATGATGGCACCGATATTACCATGGGTTACGGCACTGTCAGCACTGGCCCGGGCTTTATTTCAGGTTATGTTACCACCGGCGCCAATAAGGGCACCGCTGGGGCTGCTCCTGCTGCAGGGCTGCTGATGTTTGTGAAGAATTCGGCAGGCACTATACTTCAACAAACCTATACCGACACCGGAGGCGCTTATGCATTCAGCAATCTCGCCATAGGCCAGGTATATACAGTATATCCTGAGGCCCTCAACTATGCATCTACCGCCTACACAAGTATTGATCTCACAACCTCCGATACAGCTACCGATATTAACTTCGTAAAGCATACCATTTCCCATTCAATCACACCAATATTGGTAGGTGTCAAACCAGTTGCAAGCCCAGGAACATCAATGATTATTTTCCCCAACCCTACTGATGCAATCCTCAACCTGAAATGGCAGGTAACAGCAACCGAAAAAGGCGAGGTAACCATTACCGATTTATTGGGCCGCCAGGTATACACAAATACCATCCTGCTCACAGAAGGTAATGGCACCAGTCAGATCGACCTTTCCGGCTTTACCAGCGGTTCCTATATCATCTCAATAAAATCTGCCAATATCAATTATACCAACAAGGTGCAGTTGCTGTTGACAAAATAAGAGTCCATGATATTTTTTGATACAGGGAGGCATAAATTCCTCCCTGTATCTTTTTAAACAAGCTAACTTGGATAAGATAAAATAAATGCACCGCGAAACTCCATTCAAGTAACGATAAAATATATTCATAAAACATCCTAACATTCTAGACAAAAACTACGCCATATAATGGTAGGTCCTTATTGCGTTTTATTATATTTTATTTCAATAAGTCGCTTTATAACTAAGCAAACTATTGATGCATATTAAATTGACCTACAAAAATTAAAACTAATTCGTATCTTTATATTATTATTTAACATTAAAACTATCA
>CAIVEH010000043.1 GCA_903904855.1 uncultured Bacteroidota bacterium
CACTTATCACCTATCACTTATCACCTATCACTTATCAACTTCCCCACCGCCCCTGGCCCCTTCCAAACACTGCAAAGCACTATACTCAGAATTTTTAATTTTATTGAATTCTCGGTTTTACAGTTACCTTATCCAATTAAAATATTTTAACAAGAAATTATACTTTCCAGATTTATTTTATAATTTTATGGAAATTAAACAAAACTGGGTAGCCGAAAACAGATCCAGAGTAGGCAACAAACAAAATAATTATGAACGAAAACATAATTAAACCAAACAAAAAAGAAGAAAAGGACTTTAAGGTCCAATTATCTAAAAAGGCCGGTGCAATTTTCATGTTACTGGTAATCGTAGTCTTATGCTATAGATGCTGCCCTAAATGCGATGATAAAAAACCCGAAGCTAATATAACCTCCGCTTCCGGAGACCCTGTTGCTGATTTTGTAGAGGCAAATGGCAGTGCTGCCATAAATGAGCCCGATTCTTTTAACTGGGCTGTTTTCTGCCTTGTTTGCCAGACTGCCTCATGTCAGTCCGAAGTGGCGGGCGGTCATCAAACCAACGATGCAATCTGGGAAACATGGGCCACTGATGAATTAACCTTCCCTGACTCACCTGCTACACAAAAGGATGTTCCGAAATGGCCAATCTGTGATGGCAATAAAGGACCAAAACGCCAAATAAAACATTTAAGAAAAAGCAAGCAACAGGAAATATTCAGACACATTAGCCATAACCAGAATTTGGCACTCGTGGTTAATGGAGGTAACGAAGAGGTGAGGAGAAATAAATCAAGTTTCGATTTTATTATCCAAAATAAACTTTGGTATGTCGAAGGATGCAAAGAATATTATAGCAAGGCAACCGAAGGTGAAAAAACCACATTTATGAGGTTTCCTAAAGGAGCAGTTGAGGTGAAAGCGGTATGGACCCCAATTAAAGAAACTGACAAAAACAAATATCACTGGAATTATGATGACAGCGGCCACCTTTATGGATTAGTTGGCTTGCATATAATGACAAAAGCAATCCCAAACTGGACTTGGGCTACATGGGAATGGGAAGATAATCCTGGCAGATGTGATTACATGGGATGTCATGATTCCTTTGGTGTAGTGCCGCATAATGTTGCCTCCAAATGTACCGATCCGTTACAAACACATTGCGGTCCTCCGTATCCGTCCGGAGAAATGAGTTCGGCACTTAAGGAAATGTTTAAAAAATTCGGGCTTAAAGACGATTGGACACATTATCGGTTGAAAGGTTCTCAAACCGATTGGATTGATGCAACCGGGAGGATAATTAATGTAGGCAATTCTGTTACCGAAAACGGCTTTATTGGTTCCTCTTCCTGCATAACCTGCCATTCCGTTGCAAGTTTCAACAATACAGGTGCGGTAAATCCTTCCATCGGTTTTACTCCTGTTGTTGTGAATGTCAAAGGGAAACCGGATACTGTTCAGTTCTCACAAGAAGGGCCTGTGAATGATACAAATTTCTGGAAAAACGGTGTACCGGTTACCGGTAAACCCACTTATTTACCAATGGATTTTGTCTGGGCTATATTTAATGCTCATAATCTTCCAAAATAGCAGGGAATTATTAACGTAAGTGATGTTGATTATTTCCATAAAAATTATTTTTTATAGTATCTAACTTAAAAAGTCCATAATATGCAAAGGGTCTGATCGTTATTTCGGTCAGGCCCTTTGTCATAGTGTGATATAGTTTTTGAGGTACTTAAATTCAATTCTAATGATTCTCATAGCCTTAATCTGAAAACACCGGACTTTCTTGTTTCCTGGATTAAAAGATACTTTCTCAATGATCCGGTATGCCCATTTAATATCTCATGTCTCGATTTTGAATTAATTACATTTTTTCACCTGCCCCTATGGCTACAAACATACTAACGTCCTTCCCGCCCCCGGCCCTTCCGAAAACAAAAGATCCAGAATGCTCAGATCGGGCTGGAAGCCAATACGGTCTTCGAAGACCTGGTAATACCTGGGGAAATGGGCGGAAGCATAGTCGGCGGCCCTTATGTCTTTAACCTCGGGCGGATATTCTTTATGGTAGGTTCCGGTTATCTCCGTTTTGAATGGCAGCTTCAGTTGCTTTTTAACCCATTCCAGCGCTGCGACATTAAAATCAGTGAGCAGGGAGAACGGATGCTCATACAATGGCCTTAGGCTATCGTGGTAATGATCGAAAAAGGGCGACCGCTTATAAACCGATACAAGGGTGCGCCAGTGTTGCACTTGCCAGCGCTCCTCATTAAAGATGCGCACACCGGCCATAGGTTCGCGCTGGTTGCGGCCTTTTACCAGTGGCACAGTCAGCAAAATCGGGTTATTGGCGCCAGAGATACGGTAACGGTTCCGGTAGGTCATTTTCTGAAAATGCTCCCCTTTGTCAAGGATCAGCAGGTCGGTATTAACTACCTGCATCCACCAGCCAATATTGGGAAAAGTAAGAAATGGGGAAACGACAACCATTGCTGCAAATGTAAAAACAAAAAACTTTTAACAAGCTTATCAGATTCAGTTAGCCACTTAGGGCGCAAATTGGGTTTATATTTGTTCAAAATATTTCAGGAATGGTCAGGAAGGGGTATATATTGGTTTTGATGTTGTTTTGTTTTACAAGGTCTTTGGCCATCGACGCATCCCTGTCGCATACCCTCTTTTACATACCTGATCCGGCCCAGACCGGCAAGCTTCTCCCAAATCTGGAGGCCTACTGGCAGATAAACCCCGGGACGCTCCATTATAATCTTACTCCTGAAAAAACAATTGTAGCCCGTATAAAAACAGATATTATATTCACCGACGGCACAGGCATCATAAAAGAAGACCACTATATACTGCAAACAGTGCCCAGAACCAATGTGCAGGAACTGAGAACCCACAGCATTATAGAGCTGCGCAAATACACGCTGCCGGCCGGCTTTATACATATGAAACTGATGATGACCGACCTGAACGACAGTACCAACAAATTTTCGGTAACAGATACATTCACAATAAATGCGCCATCAAATACAGCTTACTACAGCGGACTTCAGTTGCTGGATACTATCATCCCATCACCGGCCCAGACCAATTTCCTGAAAAACGGGGTGCAGCAGGTTCCTGCCTGCGCCAATTTTCTCGATGATAATAAGCATACCCTCAACTATTATGCCGAGCGCTACCTGACCCATAAAACGCCAAAATCGGAATATCCTTTGTATCAGAGGATCATGATTTCAAAAAATGACGATGAAGCTTACTTTGCCGGTTTCAATAAAAAAGATTCAATCAGCGAAGAATCATTGGCCAGGGTTTCAGGCAGCTTCGCTATCCGTTCGTTACCATCCGGCAACTATACCCTCAGGATAGTACTTGAAAATAAAGACCACATAGCAATTGCCGCACAATCGCTGTTTTTTCAGCGGCTCAATAAAAATCCCGGCGAACTGGCTCCGGATACGACAACAAAATCTGTGGTTAAAGCAGCGGCGGATACGGGCATAGAAAACGTTACGGTATTGAACCTGAAAAAAACATTTGTAGCTAAGTATACCCTGAATGAAATAAGAGCTATTCTGAAAATGCTGCTGCCGTTCAGCGATCCGGGGGCTACAATGTCTATCCGCAATTTTCTGAAAAAACCAGATGAGCTGTATATGCGCTATTATGTATACAACTACTTCGCCAACATAGATAAAAAGGACCCTGCTGCGGCTTTCAAGGATTTCTCAGTGAAAATCATCAAAGTAAATGAATTGTTTAACAGCCATGGTGTAGCTGGATATGAAACAGACCGCGGATTTATCTACCTGCGGTATGGCAAGCCAGATGACATAGTAACCATTGAAGGTGAAAACGGAAGCGTGCCCTATGAAATCTGGCAATACAATCAACTGACGCAAACCAACCATAAAGAAATTACAGACGCGTTCTTTCTTTTTTACCGGCAAACACAGGGATTATCGGATTTCAGAATACTTCATTCTTCGGTTGACGGGGAGGCTAAAAATATGGACTGGCGCAATACTCTTTATACCTCAGGAAGCAATCAGAATTCAAGAGCTGAACAATATATCGGAAACAGGTGATACCTGAACAGGCGGATAAAGCTTAATGAAGTAACCCTTTGCCATGTTCGGCATTAGCCCATACATTGTCTATCTCCCACTCCATTTGCTGATCCAAATTTGTTTTGCGCTCCTTGCAGTTTTCCATGGCGCACAGCCTGCACTGATAGTCTTTGCAACCATCAATATGTATAAACAGCTCCACCTGGCTGCCGAATTTTGACTTGATGAGTTTTTCCAGTCTCTGGATCTCATTATCTGCCTCGTTTACTGTATAATACCAGGGCATAGTCATATGGGCGTCCACGTGCATCAGGTTGCCATATTGTATCACCCTCAGGTTGTGCAGGTCTATCCATTGCGGCTTTCTGCTGGACTGTAGCAGGGCAATCACTTCCTTAAGCAGGGTTACGTCCATTTCATCCATTATGCCAGATATGGACCGGCGCAGCACCTTATAACCAGTGATCATAATGATACAGGCAAAACAAAGCGCTACGGCCCCATCCAGCCACTGATACCTGTTTCGGGTAAGTATGATGAGCAGCAAACCTATTATTATGGCTACAGTAGACCATGCATCGGTCTGCAGGTGCTTCCCGGCCGACACAAGTATCATGGAGTTATTCTTCTTGCCCTTTGTTTCGGCATATCTCCCTGCCAGATAATTAACGCCACCTGCTGCTGCTACTATCAGCAGAGCCGTATCCAGCTTCTGGAGTGCATGTGGCTCAACCAGATGATGTATGGCATCGAATATGATGACCACACCCGAAACAATGATTAAAGTACCCTCGACCGCCGATGACAGGAATTCAGCCTTGCCATGGCCATAAGGATGATTAGTGTCGCGGGGCATGGCTGCCAGGACAATACTGAACAGACCCAGGAAACCGGCTATCATATTTACGATACCTTCCAGCGCATCTGTAAGCACTGTAACAGAACCTGTAAGGTACCAGGCAAATATTTTTGCCAGAAACAATACCACTGAGAGTAAGGCTATATTGCGCTGTATGGTTACTGGCTTCATGAATAATTATGAACCGGCAAAGGTAACACTAATTCGCCCCTCTTTTTTGAATCAAAACTCAAATGTATATTGCTGAAAACAGGAGTAATCAGCCGAGAAATTCCAATTTCCTGCATTTTCATCAAATAAATATTATATAAAATCAAAAATATTGGAATTAAAACTTCTTTTTCCAATTTTTATACTACTTTTGTCTAAATTACTTACTATGCAAAACAAGACTTACACAAACACTGGAATTATATTTTTCATGATCCTGCTTGCCATACATCCCCGATGCATAGCTCAGGATACCTCAGGATTGCTATACCCGACTGCCATATTGATTCAGCTGAATTCTGAGCATAACCGCATCGAAGCCCTTACCAAAGCACGGGACTACAAAAGTCTGGATGAAGTAAAACATGATGCAGCAGAGGTGATAAAACACTTCAAAACCGACTTTCATGATAACTTCAACTATTGCACCGTATACTACTACATGGATACAAATGTAGAATTCATTAAGAAGAAAATGTTCGATGGCATACTTATGGATGCAGAAAGTTTACCGGTAAAGAATCCAGTCATCAACAGCAAAAATGAAGATTATTTGATCGCCTTTTATGGCAACCCGGTTTCCCAGTCAAGAACAAGTAAGTTGCAGGCAGATACTTCATTGTATAGTTATGACCCCCAGACACCTAACGGCAGGGGCCTGGTAATTCTGAACGACAAATTCCTCCAACTCACTTATTATTATAAATTAGGAATAGACGAACTAGGATTAGGTGGAAATAAGTCAATCAAAAAATATAGTTACCATTCCATGCATTTCGAGATTGAGTATTACCCTTTTGCTCATTTATTAAATCAGAATTTACAGGAAAAGAATAACAGGAGACGTTTACATCTAAATCCCAAATCAACTAAATAAAACTTACCTGAGGCTATATAAATTATCATGGTCATTTACCATGATCGCTAATGCTATGCCCAAAACCGGCCCTGTATAGACCCCATTTTCTGAGGTCAGAAAATGAAACTGCATGACACTGCGGCTTTACGGCTTTGCGCGCTAAAAATTAATTAAAACCCCGACTATATAATGACTTTATGCTCCTGAATGTACATAGCTACTACAGCCTCCGGTATGGCACCATTGGTATTGAGCCGCTTATAGACCTGCTCATCCAGGCGGGTTATACTGCAGCTGTGCTTACCGATATCAACAATACCACCGGCTCGCTCGAGTTTCTGAAGCTATGTAAGGGCAAGGGTATAAAAGGCATGGCGGGGGTAGAGTTCCGCAACGGCGATACGCTGCTGTATATAGGCATTGCACGCGGTGCAGAGGGCTTCCGGGAGATGAATGAACTCCTCACCCATTGCAACCTTAACAATACCCACCTGCCCGAAACCGCACCTGTTTTCAATGATGTATATGTGATCTATCCGTTTGGCACAAGGCAGGTACACGAACTGGCTGAGAATGAATACATAGGCGTAAAGCCCAAACACCTCAACAAAATATGGGGTAGTAAGGATTTCAGCAGGTATGTGGTGTGGCAGCCAGTTACCTTCGTCAACAAGAAAGACTTCAGGCTGCACTGCCAGCTCAGGGCCATCAACAACAACATCCTGCTATCACAACTGCAGCCCCACCAGGCCGCAAACCGCGAAGACCTGCTCTGCACAAGCGATACATTAATCCAGGCATATGAAGCCTATCCCCAGCTCATCGCCAATACCTGGAAACTCCTGGACAGCTGCAACTTCACCTTCGACTTTGAGAAGGTGAAGAACAAAAGCACCTTTACCGGCAGCCATTATGATGACCGGCAACTGCTGCGTAAACTGGCCACAGAGGGCATGAAGCAACGCTATGGCGCCAAAAACAAAGAGGCCTTGCTGCGGGTAAACAAGGAGCTGGATATCATTGACAAAATGGGGTTTGCATCGTACTACCTTATTACGCACGATATTGTGCGGTACTCTATGTCGCGCGGGTTTTACCATGTGGGCAGGGGCAGTGGTGCCAACAGCGTAGTGGCCTATTGCCTGAAGATAACCGATGTTTGCCCCATAGAGCTCGACCTCTATTTCGAGCGCTTTCTGAACCCTAAGCGAAAGTCGCCGCCCGACTTTGATATCGACTTCAGCTGGGATGAGCGCGATGATGTGTACGACTATATCTTCAAGCGCTATGGGCATAAAAATACGGCCCTGCTGGGCGCCATGAGTACATTCAGGGATAACAGCATCATCCGCGAACTGGGCAAGGTATACGGCCTGCCCAAGAGCGATATAGACCGCATAATAGATGAGCCCGATGCGGTGGTGAACAAGCACGAGATCACCAACCTCATATTATCGGTATACAACCAGCTGGAGGACTTCCCGAACCTGCGCACCATACACCCCTGCGGCGTGCTGATAAGCGAGCTGCCTATAACCAACTACAGCGCACTGGACCTGCCACCCAAGGGCCTGCCCACCGTGCAGTGGGATATGTATACCGCCGAGAGCATAGGCTTTGAAAAGTTTGATATACTGAGCCAGCGCGGCATAGGGCATATCAAGGAGTCGGCCGATATAATCCTTGCCAACCGGGATATAAAGATTGATGTACATGCTGTAGACAAATTCAAAAACGATGTGAAGGTGCAACAGCAACTGAAGGCCGGCGATACCATAGGCTGCTTTTATGTGGAAAGCCCTGCCATGCGCGGCCTGCTCAAAAAGCTGAAATGCGAAGACTATATAACTCTTGTGGCGGCAAGCTCCATCATACGCCCCGGCGTGGCCAAGAGCGGCATGATGAAGGCATACATAGAGCGCTTTCATGACCCCGGCAAAATAAAATACCTGCATCCCGTAATGGAAGAACAACTTAAGGAAACTTATGGTGTGATGGTGTACCAGGAAGATGTGCTGAAGGTAGGCCACCACTTCGGCGGGCTGGACCTTGCCGATGCCGATGTGCTGCGCCGCATGATGAGTGGCAAGAGCCGCAACAAAAAACACCTGCTGGAGATAGAAGAGAAGTACTACACCCACTGCCGCGAGGCGGGCTACCCCGAGGGCGTGGCCAAAGAGGTATGGCGGCAGATAGAAAGCTTTGCGGGCTACAGCTTCAGCAAGGCGCACTCGGCATCGTTTGCAGTAGAGAGCTTCCAGAGCCTGTACCTCAAGACCTACTACCCTATTGAGTTTATGACGGCGGTGATCAACAACTTCGGAGGCTTTTACTCGGCAAAGGTGTATGTGAACGAGGCAAAAAAAGCAGGCGCTACCATACACCTGCCCTGCGCCAACAACAGCAACCACTATACCCTGCTGCGCGGCACAGACATCTACCTCGGCTTTATACACATCAAAGACCTGGAGACCACCCTGGCGCAACTCATACCGCAGGAGCGTGCCGCCAATGGCCCCTTTACCGGCATGGAAGACCTCGTGAACCGCACCCACACATCGCTGGAGCAGCTTATCATTCTCATTCGTATAGGCGCAATGCGGTTTACCGGCAAAGACAAAAAAGCGCTGCTGTGGGAAGCCCATGTGCTGCTCAATAAATCGGCAAAACCCGAATGCCCCAAGCTGTTTGCCAGCGCCATAAAATCGTTTATACTACCCGCCTTTGAGAGCACCGCAATAGAAGACGCCTACGACGAACTGGAACTCCTCGGCTTCCCCGTAACCATAGGCATGTTCGATCTGCTGCAGACCGACTACAGGGGAGAGTGTATGGCCAAAGAACTCACAGACAATGTAGGTAAACAGGTGCGCATGGTAGGCAACTACGTAACCACAAAATACGTGCGCACCGTGCGCGGCGAGGTCATGAACTTCGGCACCTTCCTCGATGACCGTGGCGACTTCTTCGATACCACCCACTTCCCCCCATCGCTTAAATCCTACCCCTTCAAAGGCGCAGGAGTATACCTAATACTGGGTAAAGTAGTAGAAGAATTTGGCTTCCCGAGCATAGAAGTAGAGAAGATGGCAAAGCTGGGGGTAAAGGGGGACCCGAGGGCGTGATAGGGGAGAATTCCTTCTCCATTTTATCTATGGTAGTGATATCTCAAAGAATAAACAACGATGCGGTTATTCTCAGATTTGTATACAATTCTATGCTCTTCATTAATACGCCGAGATAACCAATCTGACCAATTATATTTTAGCCGCTCTGGTTAACCGATTCCTTCAAACGGGTCTTGCTGAATAGATTCCAGAAGTTGCCTGATTCTTTTCAGGATGATTGTATTACCGGATTTTTTCCAATACTCAAGGTCTTCAAGTGCGGTGGGCATGAATACTATTTCCATACGTCATCAAGGGTAATTGCAACACCCTCGCCGTTCTTCTCCTGTTCGGCGGCTTTATCCAGACGGGCTTTCATAGCAGGTGATGAAGCGAGGTACTCTGTTTCAGCCTCATCCTTTCCACCCGCTTTATAGCTGACATGCAATGCATCAAGAAACAGCATTATTGCCGTTTCCTGATCTCTGTCTGCAGGATGAATGGTTAATGTACTCATAATAGCAAATATACCAATTCTTCGTTGTTTTATCAAAAATCACTGATCAAATGCGCAGGCG
>CAIVEH010000044.1 GCA_903904855.1 uncultured Bacteroidota bacterium
GTTGCGGCACTGATCATAATAATATTTTGCAACACCTCGGGACGTTGCCAGAACTTTGATTCATCTCTGATACCTTACAGAAAAGGCAACCTTTGGGGATATTGCAGCCCTGATAAAAAAATTATTATAGAGCCCAGGTTCATTGAAGCCCAGTTATTTGAGGGCAAATTTGCAATAGTAAAAACCAAGGACAATTTCAGTCTGATTAATAGAAAAGGTGTAGCGCTATATAACTATTCCTTAATGAAACCGGTTATTACCAATGACGGTCTCAATTACATCTCAAGCGACTTAGGCCGGCAAATGATTTTTGATGAGAATGGCAAGTCATTAGCTGGCCCTTACAAACAAATACAACCATTCAATAAATATGGATATGCCGAGGTATTGGCAAAAGATTGGTTGAGCAAGGGCTTGGTAGATAAAAAATTCGAGGAAATTCTTGAGCCAAAATATAAAATTGTTGCGTTTCTTTCAGATGAATTGGTGAGTTTATATGATGACAAATTACAAAAATACGCCCTATACAATCTCAAAAAACGCCAGCAACTGCCTGGAGCCTATACTGAAATTCTGCCTCTGAAAGAAGGTTTGATAATGGCAAGAAAAGACAGTTTATACGGATTTATAGATAGTGAAGGCAATGAAATCATTCCATTTAAATACCAGAATTCAGTTCCTTTGGATTATGAGCTAACCGGTGTATACGATGAAAACTCTAATATAGGCTATAATGTAAGTGGCTTTTTCTGTGGACGGGCTGCAATGATGGAAAACGGAAAAACCGGCTATCTGGATAAACGAGGAAGAGTAGCTATACCATTTGAATTTGACAAAGGTTTTGGCTTTACTGAGAACAGAGCCTGGGTTAAGAAAAAGGGGAAATGGGGTATGATAGATACTAACGGGACATTTGTAATTGATCCGGTCTATGGGTCACCTGAGTACAGGTTATATAATGAGTCATTGGTGCTGGAAGGGTTTAGCGAAGGGATGGTAATGGTTGAAAAACAACATAAAATAGGCTATGCAAATGCTGAAGGGAAGTTTGTTGTTCCCTGTAAATACACAAATGGCGAGGCTTTCTATCACGGAATAGCGGCAGTTAAAGCAAAGGAAAGAACTTTTTTTATCGATAAGTCGGGTAAAGAAGTGATCCCACCTGTATCCTATTATGCTGAACTGGCAGAGCAGGAAAAAATCCTCAGAGTAATAAGGTATGAAGAAATTTATGGTACGACAAACAATTGTGAATGGTTTATAACAGATAGTACAGGTAAAAGGCAAGTGGTACGTAATATAACGAACAGCAATGACCAGAAAGTGTTTAAGGGAAATTATGCCACCATACAAATAAACGATTCGACCAATTGTGTTATCAACCGGCAGAACCAGGTAGTGTATCAATCGGCAGGGAATCTGCATGTTTTTTCAGGTGATCTTATTTTCAGCAATGAATGCAATTGCTACATAGATGTGAAGAAAAAAACGAAATATTGGGATGAGTGATTAAAGTCCGAAATTTCTGATTTATTTCTTCAATTGGTTTAGCGCAAAAACCATGAATTCTTTTCTTTTCCTTATTTTCACCTTTAAATTGAGTCATTGAGCCTTTCAGTCATCAAGCCAATATAATAATGCCTGCGATAACAATCAGTACACCTTTCAATATTGACCTGGAGTTTAAGACTGCCACAATGGGTAAGCGTATACTGGCATGGCTTATTGATGTGCTGATTATAACGTTGTACTATTACTTAATGCTGCGGTTTATTTATCCGCTCCTGGGCAAAAAAGAATCTATCGACACCGCGGCAGAACTATTCATGATCATTATCCCTGTATTGCTTTACCAGCTAACCTTTGAATTGTTTATGAACGGGCAAACGCTTGGCAAAAAAGCTGTGGGTATTAAAGTAATAGACAAAGAAGGCCGCGAACCCACATGGGGGCAATACCTGATACGATGGCTGCTGTGTATCGGGAACCTGTTTAACTATATTATTCCTTACATTTTGCTTAGGATGCCTGCTGCACTTATTTTTTTTATGGTACTTTATGTACCTGATTTTCTATGTGCAGTTATCTCGGCAAAAGCTCAGCGCATAGGCGACCTTGCTGCAGGTACTGTGGTCATTGATAATAATTACAAATCCAATATCAGCGAAACCATTTACCTTGATATTGAGCAGGAGTATAAGCCGATGTTCCCTGAAGTAATGCGCCTTACAGACCGTGACATAAATGGGATCAGGAACCTTTTTAATGCTAAAAAAATAAGCGCTGAAACAGAGAATTATGTGAGCCAGGTGGCATTTAAAATTAAGGAAGTACTATCTTTAGAATCAGACATGGAGCCCTTTGATTTTTTGGAGCAGCTGCTGAGGGATTATAATTATTATACAGGGAAACCCCAAACCCCTAAAGGGGCTTAGCTGGACTGCAGAATTTCAACATTTGTACTTATTTCAAAAGTTCTATTTACAATCAGTAATCCAAAATGTAAATTTTACAGCAGATTATCTTACTCTATATTGGTATATATTTTTTATAAACCAGAAAAGAAATCACTAAAGCAGAAATATAGGTTCCTAAAACATAGCCTGATAAAATATTTTTGGGCCGGTTATGCATATCCTCACGTGACTCCTGTAAAATAATCCCTAAAAAAAGTAAAATTCCAAGAAAGGTTATTATAGCAATTGTGTTATGCATAAAACGAATGCTCCAGACAATAAAAACCTGAATGATTAGTGTTATTAAACCCAAACCCAAGAGAAAGTTAGGTAACTGATATTATTGAAAGTTCATCTTACACAATAGCAGATTTGCTTTTGTGTATTTTTTGTGTTTATTTTGCATTACCTAATTAGGTAATTATATGGATAAAAAACATTCGACTGCTCATCCCAGATGGGCTACCGTTCACCGCAAACCAGGCACGGAGCTAAAGAAAATAAAAGACATATACTACTTGTATGGAGTGAAGTCTGTTTATGACAAAGTCACAAAGCGGACAAAAAAAGTGTCCTTGGGCATCATAGGGCGTATAAGCGAGGCTGAAGGGCTTGTTCCCTCTGATAAAGGTATGCTCAAGGCCAAGTTAAAAGATATAGCTCCGGCTTCAGCAATAAGTAAGGTCGTTGACAAAGAGTATGGGTTTTCCTTTTACATTTACCAGCAGGTTCAAACGGAGATACTGCCAGCATTAAAGCAGAACTTTCCTGATGATTGGGCTATGATAATTGCACTGGTTTATTGCAGAATCCTTCACCAGTCGCCTTTGAAAAACATTCCTTTTCATCTAAGCTGTTCTTCCTTGTTACAGTTGCTTATACTGGACTGTCCGGAGGAAATCGCAGTGAGTCAGACGTTGAGAAAAATAGGTAAACAACGATCCGCCATGGTGCAATATATGCAACGGTTTACCGGTAAAGAGGATTGTGTCCTTGTAGATGCCACTGATATTGCCTGCAACTCGTCTAACATCAGCCTTTCACAAAAAGGGTACAACAGCGATATGAATTTTGAGCCGCAGGTAACACTTTTGTACATTTACTCAGCAAAAAAA
>CAIVEH010000045.1 GCA_903904855.1 uncultured Bacteroidota bacterium
AAAAAGATGCTGAAGAATTAGCAATGCTGGCAAATCAACCACTTGAAGGCAATACGATGTCATTCAACGAGTTTAAAAGCGTTATGGACAAATGGCGTATGAAATCGTGATCAACAAGCGTTTTACCAACAGAATGCTAAAACTACTGGATTGCCTTAAAGCAGAATGGGGTCAGAAAGTTGCGAATGAATTCCAGGATAAAGCATTTGTGCGTATCTACATGTTATCATTAAATCCGTTTATTGGTGCTCCGACCAGTATAGTAAATGTAAGAAGTACGCTAATAACCAAACACAACCGAATGTATTACAGGGTAATTGGTAAGCAGGTTATAATATTGAATATCTATGATACAAAAAGAAATAAAAAGTAGCAATGGCTCCAGATTTACTAATTTCCAGCTTGATGTCATAGATAAATTACCATTAAGCTGGCATTCTTTTTTTTTCCTTTCTCAATACCCCATCCGCCAGTACCAGCCCTAAGACAATATTAACCATCATAAATACTTTCAGAAACGCACTGCTATAAATACCGCTTAAATCCAATTTTGATAAACTTAATTCAGAAAAAAAGCTGCTTGAGTTACTCCCGTAACTGGCAGTGGCAAAGGCATAAACCAAAGTTGACAATATCATAACCACAAAAAAAGCTGCGATTCCCCGGATAATAATGGGATTAATGTATTTTTTAGCAGCAGGGGCAATATGAGTTGCAGCAACTGCCTCCATTACGTTTTTCGTAAATCGCAAAGAGGGTTGTTCCAATTCAATGCTGCCGACTATTTCTGAGTTAAAAGCTATTAGTTCTGCATACTTTTCAGCCCATGCAGCATTCTCCTTTATCAGCAATGCAATCCTCTCCGCATCTGTTTCGTTACAAATACCATCAATGTATTCCCAAAGCTGCACATCCATTTCCTGTTCCATAACCAAAATTAAAATTACTGAATCTTATTGTAATACATCCATACTCCGTTTAATTACTTCATTTAATCTTTTGCAAAAGCCCCTTTAGGGGTTTGGGGTTTAACATAATTCTGCTTTAAACCTTGTCTCAAGAATATCCCTCAGTTTACCCCTGGCCCTAAACAATCGAACTTTTATATTGCTTGTTGTCAATCCCATTATTGCCCCTACTTCATCTACACTTTGCTCGGCCTGGTAAAATAAGGTAAGCAAGAGGGCATCTTCTTCGGGTAATAGTTTTATTGCACTGTCCAGCATTTGTTTGGTGGTTTTCTGTTCCAGTTTATCAGTTGGTTTTTCTGCAAACTGATTATCAGATATACCTATCATTTTTTCTTCTTCAAGTAATAATACTCCCTCATTTTTCTTTCGCAGATAAGATAGACAGGTGGAATTAACAATAGTATAGAGCCATGTGCTGAATTTGCTGTTGCCTTTGAAATCGGCCAGGAACCGGTAAGCTTTCACAAAAACATCCTGCGCCAGTTCTTCGGCAACTTCACGGTTATTAACATAACGCAGAGCCAGTGTAAACACATATTGCTGATACCGGTCCACAAGGGTGGCATAAGCAGCCTGCTTTCCTTGCAATACCAATTGAATTACAGCAATATCGTTTGTTTGCCCCTGCATGTGTATAGATAAGACGTAAGAAACAGATTTTTGGTTACAAATATTATTCCTGAATTTTGAAAAATAGTTCAAAAAATCTGTAACCGCGCATTTAAACCAGTAGTCTTAGTAGTATCGGTTTGATAAATGAGCCGATATCTGATAACCTTAAAAAATAAAATTATGACAGTTGATTTAGTTCCAATAGTTCTGTTTACCACAATGTTCAGCATGATATTCGGTATAGCCTATCTGCGCAACAGGGAAAATATGGCATTAATAGAAAGAGGTCTTGACCCCCGTGTTAAAGATACAAGGCCCAGACCTTTTGTTTATCTCAAGTGGGGATTGTTATTGATCGGTTCTGGATTGGGTTTATTGTTTGCCTATATCATCGACAATACTATTATTAAGCATGATAAACCAACTGGCGCACATACTACCTTTAGTTTAGGCAGCCATCATAATACAAAAAAAATAAAAACCGTAATTATATCTGATAGCAGCCGACTTGCAAAAGATACTTCTCTTGCACTCAACGAACCAGATATAGCAGATAGTAATGGTGATGATGATGGCCATAGTATTACTGAATTCAGGAGTAGCGGCGGCGATGAAAATCCATCAATATACATTGCTCTGATTGCAATTGGTGGCGGATTAGGACTGTTTTTCTCTTACCGGATAGAGAAGAAAGAATGGCTGGATAAAAAAGTAAAGGAGTAAATTAAAACCACTGTCTATTAATACAACCCATCCTTCATCAGATGGGTTGTTCATTTGGCTGATTTTGATCCAGCCAGTCGTCAGTAAAATGTTTGTCTCGCTTTTCCTGTGAAAATTTACCAGAATTATAGTCATCCGACTTATTGCGTGGAATAGTTAGACTGTTCCAGTCATCCCTTATCCTAAGTTTAGCTACATATACGATCTGCCCAATGTGGTAAGAATAATGAGCAATCTGCCTGTTAATGGCATCAGTTACCAGATGACCTTCATTACGGATGTATACAGTCTTATCAAGGTCATCATCAGTCAGACTGTCAAGAGTATGAAAAACGCACTGCCACCCTTCTTCCCAAAGAAGCATCATTTCCTGTCGGGTGAGTATTTCCAGTTCAAATTCGGAATCGCGTTTTCTCCAGGTTTTTTCTCCGTCAGTAGTGAGGAAATCTGTCCACCTACTCAGCATATTGCCCCATAGGTGCTTTACAATATTCGCAATACTGTTGCTGTCCTCATTGGCTTGCCAGTTCAGATCTGCATCATCAATCTGGGCCATAGCTTTTTCACCCAGAGCCTTATACATCCGGAAGAGATTCTTGGTGCTGTCGATAAAATGTTTCATAATCCTATATACAGAGACTGGGTATCTGCTAACTAAAAAATTAAATTAATGGAAATGCAACTCGTTATACCAGATTAGAGGTATTCATGTTCACCAAATACTTTGTGGAGTTGCTAACCAAAATACAGAACTTAGACTGCTGCTTAATTCAGGGTACCCAATTATGGGTTCAGGTATAATTAATACAACTTTCTGCCATAATGAGGCGGCCTTACCCACATCTTGCGGCCACCATAATTATTACCTTTATGATAAAAGAATTTCGGGTGGCGTTTGCTGTACCACTTCTTATCCGGATGCTTACGGAAGAAACAAGAACTGAAGCTAATAGTAATCAGCGCGAAGACAAACAGCAAAAAATTCCTCAGGGTAACCTTCATCTTTTTTATTCTTTGAGCAAAGAAAAGAAAAATTAATTTAATCCACACTATACAGGCACATAATAAAATCACCTTTATCCGAAAAAAGTAAAAAATAAACCCGATCGCTCAAATACATGTCAATTACGAATAGTGCAAAAACATAAAAAAAGGACGCTTATTCGAAAAGGTCGACAATCACATAAAATATTGTTTATATGCAATTATATGTACTCATGGAGAGAAGTTAGTTCACCAACCCCATTTCACTAAAGCACCACCTGCTGAACCAGATTACTTTTGAACGGATAATCAGTATTGAAATGCAATCCCCTGCTTTCTTTGCGGAACTGCGCGCCTTTTACAATCAGATATCCAATAGTAATCAGGTTCCTGAGTTCACAAAGTTGTGGCGAAAGGGTTGTGGTTTTGTACAATTCCTCAGTTTCATTATGAAGCAGATCTATGCGGCTCATGGCCCTGTTAAGCCTTATATCATTGCGCACAATGCCCACATAATCGCTCATTACCAGTTGTATTTCCTTCAGGCTCTGGGTAATCAAAATCATTTCTTTGGGCTTGATGGTGCCACTGGCATTCCAGTTAGGCACAGCATCATTGAATGGTATATTATCCAACCGGCTGGCCATATCTTCAGCACAGCGGTGAGCAAATACCAGCGCCTCCAGCAGGGAATTGGAGGCAAGCCTGTTGGCTCCGTGCAAGCCTGTACTGGAACATTCGCCACAAGCATATAGATTAAGTATTGAAGACCTGCCCACTTCATCTGTTTTTATACCTCCGCAGCAATAATGGGCAGCAGGCGCTACTGGTATCATCTGCTCAAACACGTCTATTCCCATTTTCAGGCAGCGGGCATAAATGTTGGGAAAATGTGCTTTGAATTTTTCCTTGTCCATTTCCCGGCAATCCAGGTAAACATATTCAGTACCAGTGCGCTTCATTTCACTGTCTATCGCGCGTGCTACCACATCGCGTGGCGCCAGATCGGCTCGCACATCATATTCGGGCATAAACGCCACACCCTCTTTATTTCTCAGTACACCGCCATCTCCCCTTACCGCTTCAGTAATCAGGAAAGACGGACTCACACCAGCCTCATAGAGTGCGGTTGGGTGAAACTGGATAAATTCCATATTTTCAATGCGCCCCTTGGCCCTGTAGGTCATAGCAATACCATCACCGGTTGCAATCTTGGGATTGGTGGTAGTGCGGTACACCTGCCCCACTCCACCACTGGCCATTAAAGTAAACCTTGCCAGTATTTTCTCAATATTATTATTGTTCAGGTTTAGGGCATAAACGCCATAACAGGTAATATCCGGAGTCGACTTTGTAACCAGGTATCCAAGATGGTGCTGCGTTATGATATCCACCACAAACCAATGGTTGTAGATATGTATATTCGGGTATTGCCGGGTTTCTTCCACAAGCGCCCTTTCAATCTCAAACCCTGTAATATCCTTATGATGCAGTATCCTGAATTCAGAATGACCACCCTCTTTGCCCCTCATAAAATCACCTTCCTTGTCGGTATCGAAACTTGCTCCCCACTCAATGATTTCATTAACTCGCAGTGGTCCTTCTTTTACTACTATTTCCACTACTTTTTCATTACATAGCCCATCTCCTGCTACCAATGTATCATCAATATGTTTAGCAAAACTATCATGCTCCATGTCGTTCACAACAGCTATACCGCCCTGAGCATACTTGGTATTGGTTTCATCCGTATTTGCCTTGGTAAGTATGGTTATCGTCTTGTCGGGAAACCTCCTGGCTGTCTTCACTGCGAAAGTAAGCCCAGCTATACCCGACCCTATAATCAGAAAATCCGTTTTGAGCATAAATAAATTTTCCATTAAGAAAATGGGTACAAAAGTAAGGGGTAAACGATGATAGTTGTTAGCTGGTTTAACGGGACATGCATCTGCAACAAATGAGATAACTAAATCTACTATATAAATAGTGAAATTTCTACTGCGTATATTGAATAACTCTCTATCCCAGCTCCACAAAACCGGGAAGTGCCTTATTGACAATATACCCCCAGCCCTCCTCAAAATTGTGCTTTGCCAGTTCCGGCACATCAGCAGGGAAGCTTTCCAGTCCACTGTGGGTCAAAACTACTTTAGTATTATCTCCTTCGGCAAATAATTCAAAAGTCACGTAAGATATCCCTGAATATCCATCATAGCGCCAGCTATAAGTGATCTTACGGCCGAAAACAATCTCAGTTACTACACAAAGATGAAGGAATTGTTTCTCAGGTGAAGGCCCGCCATAAAATTGAAAAGCACAGCCTACCTCTGGCCTGAACTCAGGCAGGTCGAAATACCATTGTTTCATTTTATCCTTATCAGTTAGCGCTTCCCATACAAGTGCGATGGGTGCTGCTAATATCCTTTCAATTATAATTGGCCTTATATCAATTTGATTTTTATTTAATTTTCAACAATATCTTATGACTTAGAATTACAAATATTTTATTGGAGGAAGCCAGGCAATGCCTTTCCAAATAAATAAGTCCAGCCCCATTCATAATCCTTTCTCTGGTAGCCCGGCAGATCCAATGGAAAGGTTTCTAAACCTGTATGTATGAGCACCAACCTGGTTTGGTCTCCCTCATCAAAAAGCTCGCAATTAACTTGAGAAATTCCTTCAGTTTGGATATTTGCAAATGAATAAGCCAATATTTTATGAGGTACAATTTTATTTAAACAGCACCTATGTTTTGGCTTTCCAGATGTGTCAGATATTATGAACTCAAAGCCCATCTCTAACCTGAAATCCGGCAGATTAAAAAACCATTCTTTCAGTTTGTCTGATTCGGTTATGGCTTGCCACACCTTTTCTATCCTTACCGGATAGGTTCTTTCAATCGTAATTGATTCTGTGCTCATTTTTGTTTAGGTTTATTTATTTAAGAAATAGATTCAGCCTGCTTTTCATTTTCAAGAAATGCACCTAATGCATCCAGTTTATTGTTCCAGAATTCTTTGTATTGATTAACCCATTTGCTTACCTCACCCAATGCCAGAAAATTGGCGGTACAATACCGTTCTCTACCCTGCTTTTTCAAGATCAGCAACCCGCATTCCGAGAGTATCTTGATATGCTTCGATATCGCAGGCCTGCTCACATCAAAGTGATCAGCAACATCATTCACATTCAGTTGCTGGTGCGCCAAAAGGTTAATAATTGCCCGCCTGTTGGGGTCTGCAATCGCCTGAAAAACATCCCTTCTCATATTCGATTTCGATGGCCATATGTAACCATTCGGCTACAAATATAATAAGAAACCGTTAGGTTACAAATTTTTTTCCAAAATGAACATTTATTAGGATGATGAGAATATCAGCAAGTAAATTCTAGTGTATGTTATTGGTCGCATATTCAAAATTTACTCCTGTCAAATTCAACTAATGCCCTGCTATAACTTCATTTGCTCCTGCTTTTTTGAAACAACTTTGTTAATATTTTGTTTGGATAAAAAAGTCGGTAGTTGCCACCGGATTTCGTTAACCAATAAATATTACCTTTGCACTCCCAAATTAAAAAAAATTGCCCCTGCCGGGGTACTTGGGATAATATAAAAAGATGCGGCCCATTCAAGACGCTTTACCCTTACTGCAGCAACCAAGGAAGATATTTATCACAACCCATCACAAACCCGATGGCGATGCCATTGGCAGTATGCAGGGGCTTGCTTTATATCTGAGGCTGAAAGGTCATAAGGTTACAGCGGTATCACCTGGCGAAATACCTGATTTTCTGAACTGGATGCCAGGTGTTGCAGCAATGTTGAATTACGAAGAACATCAGAACCAGGCTCTCCAGGCATTGAAAGAATGTGATTTGATAATCTGCGTTGATTTTAACGATTTTAACCGGACAAAATACCTTGAACTGCATCTGGCAGCAGCTACCCAACCAAAAATACTGATTGACCATCATCTTTTCCCAAAACCTGTTTGGGATTATGGTATAAGCATACCTGAAAAAAGCAGCACGGGTGAAATGGTTTATGACCTGATCAACCTGATGGGCGATAATGAACTTATTGACCTTGATATTGCTGCCTGCTTGTATACCGGTCTGATGACAGATACTGGGTCCTTTAAATTCCCGGTTACAAGTGCCTCGGCCCATGCCATGGCTGCCGATCTGAAGAGTAAAGGACTGGACCACACCCGGATACATGAAGAGGTTTATGATTCATGGACCGAAGGACGTATGCGCTTTCTGGGCTATGTACTGATTGAAAAAATGGAAATATTTCATAAGTACCATGCCGGATTAATTACTTTATCGAGAAAAGACCTGAATTTATTTAATGCACAATCGGGAGATACCGAAGGACTGGTAAATTACCCACTCAGTATCTCTGGAATTAAATTTGCAACACTGATTACAGAAAGAAGTGATGAAGTTAAATTATCCTTCCGCAGCAAAGGTAATTTTGATGTCAGCGCCTTTGCCCGTCAGTATTTCGACGGCGGAGGGCACTTCAACGCGTCTGGCGGAAGAACAAAAACCACATTTCCTGAAACAATTGTATATTTTAAGAAAATTTTGTCGGATATTCACGCCCAAATTAAATAATAAGTAAACGTAAAAAAACAGACATGATAAAAAGGATTATCCCGATCGCCATACTAGGCGCGGCAATTATCAGCAACACAAGCTGCAACAGCGACGGAGGTTTCAAAAAAACCCATGGAATTGAGTATAAGATCGTAAAGGATGTAAAAGGTAAGAATGCTGCTAAAGGCGACATAGTAGAATTCAATCTTATAGCTAAAGCAGATACTGCTGAGCTGGGAAACACCTACAAACAGGGTCATCCGGGTGTAATGCGTGTGGAAGAAATTAAAAGTTCCGGAGATCTCCAGGCAGTATTCCCGCATCTTTCAGCAGGCGACAGCGCGATTGTAACTATCTCTTGCGATACTATTATTAAAGGTATACCTGCTGACCAACTGGAAAGGGCTCAAAAAATGCAGCCTTGGCTTAAAAAAGGCAATAAAATCACAATTAATATCTCCGTAGTTTCCATAAAGAGCGAGGAAGAATACAAGACAGCCAAACAAACAGAAATGAAAGAAAAGGCTGCAAAACAAATGGTTATAGATGAGCCAAAAATGCAGGAATATTTTGCAAAGAATGGTATCAAAGCAGAAAAAACAGCTTCTGGATTATACTATTCAATCAAGAAACCAGGTTCAGGCGACCAGATCAAGGCTGGCGAATCAGTTAGCATGAAGTATACCGGCAAATTATTGGATGGTAAAGCGTTTGATTCAAATGTTGATACTTCAATCGGCCACCATGGCACTGAGCCACTGACTTTCTCAGTTGGTGCTCACCAGATGATTGCCGGTGTAGACGAAGGTGTTGCTTTATTGAAGAAAGGAGCTGAAGCTACATTCTATCTGCCATCTGCTCTTGGCTACGGTGAAAATGCACCACCAAATATCGGACCTAATCAAATTCTTGTTTTCGATGTAACTATTACTGATGTAAAACCTGCCAGCGAAAACAAACAACCACAAGGTCAACCACAAGCACAACCACAGGCGCAGTAGTTTTAATTCAACTATTAAACATATTAAACATGAACAGGACACCTAAACTTGCCCGTATTCCCGCTTTGCTAACTCTGGCTTTACTATTCATTTGTTCTCATTCATTTTCGCAGGATGGTGCAACAAAGACTCTTCCCGATGGCTTTACCCTATTACCCAGCGGGCTTGAATATAAAATTGTATCTCCCGGAACCGGGAAAAGGAAACCAGCCTTAACTGATCATGTGGAATTAAACATCAGTTACCAGGTTGGAGACAGTCTTATGTTCGATTCAAGGAAAATGAACAATAATAAGCCTGTTCCTATTCCGATTACCAAACCCAGAGGTCCAGGCGATCCGGTTGAAGTGTTTATGCTTATGGTGGAAGGTGATAGCGCTATTGTAAGGTATCCTGTTGATTCTGTTAAGAAATCCGGCCAGGCGCCACCCTGGGCTAAAGATGGCGACAAAATAACCTATAAAATAAAGTTGACGTCT
Organism: uncultured Bacteroidota bacterium; assembly: GCA_903904855.1. Lineage (GTDB taxonomy): Bacteria > Bacteroidota > Bacteroidia > Chitinophagales > Chitinophagaceae > Nemorincola. Next base: position 9,376 of record CAIVEH010000045.1, read on the forward strand.
GTAAAAACCGATGCTGAGGATAAAAAAGATAATGCCGAAAAAGCTGCAAAACAAAATGCAGTTGATGATGTAATACTGAATGATTATTTCAAGCAGAACAAAATCAAGGCTAAAAAGACAGCTTCAGGATTGTACTATACTATTAAGACAGAAGGTAAAGGAGAAAACATTAAATCAGGAGAAACTGCAGATGTGAATTATACCGGTATGTTTATGGATGGTAAAAAATTCGACTCCAATACTGATTCTGCATTCCATCATGTTCAGCCGTTTACGCTGGAAGTAGGTAAAGGCCATGTAATTAAAGGATGGGATGAAGGTCTGCAACTGCTTAAAAAAGGCGCTAAAGCTACTTTTTATATTCCTTCCTCATTGGCTTATGGCGCTCAGGAAAGGCAGGGAATACCAGCAAATTCAATTCTTATATTTGATGTTGAAATCACAAGTGTAAAGACTGCTGAGCAGGTAAAAAAAGATAAGGCTTTAGAAGCAGAGCAAAAACAAAAGGAAGCTCTGGCAAATGCTGGTAAACAAGCTGAGACAGACGACAAGTTGCTTAAAGATTATTTTGCAAAAAATAAAATCACTGCAACTAAAACTCCATCAGGGTTGTACTATGTTATTACTCAAAAAGGTTTAGGCGAGAATGCAAAACCCGGAAAGAAAATAACTATGAACTATACCGGCAAAACTATAGATGGTAACGTATTTGATTCTAATACCGATACTAAATTCGGTCATGTTACTCCATTCACTTTCGCCCTGGGACAAGGGCAGGTAATTAAAGGATGGGATGAAGGTGTTCAATTGTTGAAACTTGGTAGCAGAGGTACCCTCTATATTCCTTCTTATCTGGGGTATGGTGCAACTGGAGCAGGCAAAGCTATTCCACCAAATGCTATACTTATTTTTGATGTAGAAGTAACAGGCATAGACAATTAATAATTTAATAAACAACCAATTAATTAACTACACTAAACAAAAATTATGATCAAGACAGCATTAACAAGTTTATTATTCATCTGTTCATTCCTTATGGCAAACACAGGTTTTGCACAAGACCAGAAAGCTATAGATGAAAAAGCACTGACCGATTATTTTGCCAAAAACAAAATAAATGCTACACGCACTCCATCAGGTCTGTACTATACCATTAACAAAAAAGGTGAAGGTGCAAATGCAAAACCAGGCCAGTCTGTAACTATGCGCTATTATGGTTATACACTGGATGGCAACAAATTTGATGGCAATATGGATAAGAATTATAACCCATCTGGTAATCCTTTTACTTTTAGCCTTGGAGCTCATCAGGTAATATCCGGATGGGATGAAGGCGTTCAATTACTCAACCAGGGTTGCAGGGCTACCTTATACCTGCCATCCGGATTAGCTTATGGACCAAGAGCTATGGGCGCTGCTATACCTGCTAATTCAATTCTTGCCTTCGATGTGGAATTGGTATCTATGAAGTAGGCATTTTCAACAACAGCTATGTTTAATAAAATCCTTTTTAGTTTATTATCAGTGTGGTATTTGCAGGGCGCAAATACCACACTTGCTTTCACCCATGCCGATACATTAAGAGGAAGCGATGGCCGTGGCCGGGCCTGGTGGGATGTGATGCATTACGACCTGCAGGTGGGATTTGATACTTCGTCGGAAAGTATCTATGGAACTAATCTGATTAATTTTAAAATAACCCAAAAACCATCCGACAGTATGCAGATAGACCTGCAGGAGCCTTTGGTTTTGGATAGTATTAAATTAATGAGTTCGTCTTTAAATCCGGATGCAGCAGGGATGCAGATAGTAAAAGAAGGGAATGTATGGTGGGTAAAATATCCTTTCCATCAGTTAAATGCCGGTGAATTGTATTCTGTTATGGCATGGTACCATGGAAAACCGAGAGCGGCAGTGCGCCCGCCTTGGAATGGCGGATTTACCTGGAGCCACGACAATACAGGTAAATTATGGCTGGCGGTATCCTGCCAGGGTCTTGGCGCCAGTGTATGGTGGCCATGCAAAGATGCGCAATGGGATGAACCTGACAATGGAATGGTTACCCGTTTTTTTATTCCCGGTTATTATGCAATTGGTAATGGTAAATCATTGGACAATGATTCTGCCAGTTTTAAAAGAACAGGCCTCTCTACATGGGAGGTTAAGAACCCGATTAACACCTATGATGTGACATTTTACATAGGTGATTATGTACATTGGCACGACACGCTGATGGGCGAGAAAGGAAAGTTGGACCTGGATTACTGGGTACTGAGAAATAATGAAGATAAAGCAAGAAAACAATTTGCTGTGGTCAAAGACATGATTCATTGTTATGAGTACTGGCTTGGCCCCTACCCGTTTTATGAAGACGGTTACAAACTGGTTGAAGCGCCTTATTTAGGCATGGAGCATCAGAGTGGTATTGCTTATGGTAATAAATACATGATGGGTTACCTCGGTGGCGACAGGAGTATGACCGGCTTTGGTAAATTTTTCGATTATATCATAGTTCACGAAAGTGGCCACGAATGGTTCGGCAACAGCATCACTGCCCGTGATATGGCCGATAACTGGATACATGAAGGTATCACTACCTACGTAGAATCTATATTTACCGAATGCCTTCTGGGTAAAGAAAAGGCAATGAAGTATTGCAGAGGATCATGGTATAGTATTCAGAATGATTTGCCTGTAGTGGCTCATTATGGTGTTAATGAGGAAGGACCGGGTGATATTTATGAAAAAGGCTCGGCAATGATGTACATGATCAGATCGCTCACCAATGATGATGAAAAATTCAGGGCAATGTTACGAGGTTTAAGTAAGGACTTTTATCATCAGACTGTAACAACCAAACAGGTTGAGGAATACATCAGCACACATACCGGACTTGATCTGAAGACTTTCTTCAATCAATATCTGCGCAAATCTGAGATACCCGAGCTGGAATATGCCATTAAGGATGATCAGCTTAGTTACCGTTTTACTAATACCGATGCAGGTTTCACTGTACCAGTAACAGTTAGTGCCGGGGAAAAATCATTAAAAATCAACCCCACCAGTGAGTGGCAAAATGTAAAATGGAGCGGTGGTTACAATGTGAAATTTTCGAAAGA
>CAIVEH010000046.1 GCA_903904855.1 uncultured Bacteroidota bacterium
GCAGAGCCCTTTTTTTTCAGCGGAGCGATTGAAAAAAAATTTGCTTTTCTTTGGTACTTTCTTTTTCAAACAAAAAGAAAGTACAATCGCACCAGGCAGGAAACAAAAGATATTAAGACACCAAATAAAATACCAATTCACAAGAGCCAGACATATAGTAATGAAATCCCAATCCCTAAAAAATGGGATAAGATGAGATAATCGGAAATTTATTTATATCAGCCACCAGCAAGGATTTCAGCGTTTACCATTATCCCATTGCGTTTTTTTAAGCGAATGGGATAACCAAACCACTCTTGTTTCAAGGTTGAAGTAAAGACAATGGGGCCATTTACCGCAGCGAGGTTTCCAGCAATAAACTATATCTCAATCCCCGTCTCTAAAATTTCTGCCACAAAGGGGTTTTTATCAGGAGAAAAATCTTTGGTGTTGTAAGTTTGGGGCTGCACCATATAGTATTTACGCATGGCTTTCAATAACAGCATCATATCTTCGCAATATAGTTGAACTTATTTTTTCAACGTTCCTTAGTATAAAATTCAACCAAATAACTATCTTTTGTATCTTGTTTAAAATTCGTCTCCCGATATGGAATTCCTACTGGCCTTAATAGTAATAATTCTCCTCATAATAACCTTGGGTAAGAACCCTAAAAATGACCTAAAGAGCCTATTCAATATTATAGAGGCGCTCGGCCAGGAAATCCACTCCTTAAGGAAAGAAATAGGATCATTAGAACATAAAATTGATGATCTTAAATCCAGGCCACAGGAAGGCCCGGGCTATTCTTCAATTAAAATCGTTTCAGAACCAGAACCGGTTAAAAAACCGGAACCACAAAAGCAACCCCAGCCTGAAACTATTATTGAGCCAATACCAGAACTTGAAATTAAGGAAGAAATCAAGATAGTTATCAACTCTGAAATAACGGAAAAGATTTTTACCCCAACCCAACCAGAAAAAGAAAATGCAGTTTTCATAGATGATTATTTATTGTCGAGAGAGCCGGTAGCCTCCTTCTCTCAACCCGGATATCAAAAAGAAACAGTACCGGGCAAGGAATCATCGGAATCATGGATCAGTAAAAACCCCGACCTGGAGAAATTCATTGGCGAAAACCTGATCAATAAAATAGGTATCGCCATATTGGTTCTGGGCATCGCTTTCTTCGTGAAATACGCTATAGACCAAAACTGGATCAATGAGGCAGGCAGGGTTGCCATTGGTATGGGCTGTGGGGCAATACTGGTTGGGCTGGCTCATTATATGCGCAATAGCTACCGGTCTTTCAGTTCGGTGCTGGCAGGTGGCGGTATAGCTGTTTTCTATTTTACCATCGCCTTTGCCTACCACCAATACCACCACCTGATGTCGCAAACAGCCGCCTTCGTAATTATGGTAATAATTACAGCGTTTGCCGTGGCCCTATCGGTATTATATGATAAGCTGGAACTGGCTGTTATCGCCTCCATAGGTGGCTTTATTACACCCTTCCTCGTGAGCAATGGCGATGGCAATTATATTGCCTTATTTTCCTACCTGGTTATACTCAATTTAGGCCAGGTGTCGCTTTCCTGGTTTAAGCGTTGGCCACTGATAAATATTATTGCCCTGTTTTTCACCATCATAATATATGGAAGCTGGCTGGGTTATTCTCTGGCCGATAACAAGCTGTTTTCCTATCCTGTAGCCCTGGCTTTCGCAAGTATTTACTACCTGATATTCATTATAATGAATATGGTCAACCAGCTACGGAATAAACTGCAGTTCAAGGCATTCGATTTTTTCATCCTGGTATTGATCAGTTTCTGGTATTATGCAGTCGGCATGGTATTGATGCATCACTGGCATAATGGCGCATACATGGGATTGTTTACACTGAGCGCCGGTATCATTAACCTTGCCCTGGCATGGATCGTATTCAAGAGCGGCAAAGCCGACCGCAACCTGCTTTACCTGCTTATTGGCCTTACTGCAACATTTGTTACACTTACCATTCCTATTCAGTTGCATGGCCATGCCATTACTATGTTCTGGAGCGCCGAAATTGTATTGCTATATTGGCTGTATTCTCATTCGGGAATCAAGACGTTCAAACAGTCATCAGCATTATTGATCGTACTTACATTATTTAGTCTGATAATGGACTGGAACAATGAGCTGAGCAATTCAACCCGGGGCCTCGCCCTTATTTTCTCAGATATAAAAGGAATAGCGACCAATGTGGTTGCAATAGCATCGCTCGTCGGTTATTCATTGCTGGTAAAGAAAAGCAAGGATACTGAATTCCTGCCTGGCATCAGCAACAAGAACATACACGTAGGCATGATGATTGTTGCAATATCGGTTCTTTTCATCAGCTGCATATTTGGAGTGAATTTATGTTTCAGAAGTTTGACACAATATGATATTCCGAATGTTTACCACAGGGCGATAACAGAATTGTTTGCACTGACAATCATCTTGCTGATGCAGACAGGCAGGATCAGGGTAAATGCCATGCTTCAGTTTGTGCTGCTCATAGGTTGCTTCCTGTTTTATGCCATCAGCAATAATTATATTACCAATGTGCGGGATGAAGTGCTGACGGGTCATTTCCACTATTTCCACCTTTATTTCCATTGGCTCGACAGCCTGCTGATGGTGGCATTGTTTTATAAAACCATTTCCGGCATACGCAACAATATGGATGTTTTTGGTGGTGCCTTAACCGGTATTAGCATAGCCATTTGCTTTATGATACTTGCCTTTCTTAGTGTTGAAGTACAGCAATTATATATACTTATTGGGTACAACAAAAACAATACTGCCGAACTGAACTGGCAGTATGGCAAAGCCGGACTCTCAGCGCTGTGGGGTATCTGTTCCTTTGCACTGATGTGGCTGGGCATGAAGCATAAGCAAAAGACATTGCGCATTATATCGCTCACCATATTCAGTATAGTATTGCTGAAACTCTTTATTTTCGACATCTCCGGCATATCCGAAGGTGGTAAAATATTCGCCTTTATTTTATTAGGCGTATTATTGCTAACTGTATCGTTCATGTATCAGAAGCTGAAAAAAATAATAATTGATGACAATAAGAAAGAATAGCCTTTTTATACTTTTTATATTCGTGGCATTGGCAGGGAATAAGGTGTTTGCTCAGGAATTTAAAATCCGTGCAACTCTTGACACTGTGCATGTAAGCGGATTTTATAAGATACCTATAATACCTGAACTATCGGCCATTGCCAATGCCGGATTTTCAGATATACGCATACTCAACGACAGCAATACTTTTGTTCCCTATATCAATCACCGGGAAATCACCCGAACGCCAGGCGAAAAATTTAATGAATGCCCCATACTCATAAATAAAGATGAAGGAAATTATACGATCATTGTAATAGAAAACTCCTTTGCTGCCGGCCTTAACAATACATCTCTTGTGCTCTACAATACTGCTGTAGAAAGGTATACGGCGCTGAGCGGAAGTGATGACAAAAACAAATGGTATATTATAGATGACTCCATCAAATTTCACCGTTCATTTGTAAACAGTGATGGCACTTATACCCAGACTATCATTTTCCCGCTCAGCAAGTTCAGGTACTTCAGGCTTAAGATTAACAATGCGCACACTGATCCGCTGAAAATCTTAAAAGCCGGCACCTATAAGCTCAATGATACGGTAGCAACAACCCTATTTATCAATAATCCATTGCCTGCATACATACAGAAAGACAGCAACAAAGTCACCTATGTATTAGTCAATAACAAAGCGCCCTACCTCACCGACAAGATCAATTTTCATATCACAGCACCCAGGTTATATAACCGGGCAGTAACCGTTTATGTGATGCATACTGATAAGGACAGCAGCAGCCTCAGAGAGCCGTTTGGCACATTTACCTTATCATCAGACAGTGTAAATATCGTATCAATTAACAGCCAGAAGTGCCAGTCTATTCTGGCCGAAATAAGAAATGAGGACAATCCCCCGCTGAAACTATCGGGCGTTACCACGAGCCAGGAACTACAGCATGTAATTTGCTGGCTTGACAGCGGAAAGACCTATACACTGCTGGCCGGTAACCCAACTGCCACCGCGCCGGTTTATGACCTATCAGTATTTAAAAAAGACATACCGGGCAAGATACAGAAACTGAATTACGGGCCATTGAAAGAAATACCTACACCGGCTGTACCATCCATAAAACCACCCAAGAACTATTGGCTCTGGCCAGCCATAATTATAGCGGTTCTGGCATTGAGCCTGCTCACTTACCGGCTTTTGAAGGATATGAAGAAGAGTGAGGGATGATTTGGCACGGAAATCATTTTCTTTTCTGTGATTGGCTTTCAGCATTTCTTTGGCCTATAGCAACAAATCGATTCCATATTCGCAATTTACATAAACAATAATATTATTATAAAGAGCTTTACTCCCGGCTGCTAGTTTCGAATTTTCTCCAATGCTTTCCGGGATTTATCCTATTCAGTAATCCACTAACTTTGTGCTATGCAGCAGCATAAAATCATTATTGCTATAGATGGGTTTTCATCGTGCGGAAAAAGCACAATGGCGAGGGAACTGGCTAAAAAGCTTGGGTATAGCTATATAGACAGCGGCGCTATGTACCGGGCAATAACCTTGTACTTTCTGCGCAACCAGGTAGATTATTCCGATCCTGTTAAAGTGATGGAGGCACTGGCGAATATCAACCTGACATTTGAATTCAATGAGGAAGAACAGCGCTCCAATATCTACCTGAATGATGAGGATGTGGAATCGTATATCCGCGATATGATTGTGTCGGAAAAAGTTAGCGAAGTAGCTGCTATTAAGCAAGTAAGGGCATTTGCCGTGGGCCAGCAGAAGCAAATGGGCAAGAAAAAAGCGATTGTTATGGATGGCAGGGATATCGGCACTGCCGTTTTTCCGCATGCCGAACTGAAAATATTTATGACTGCCGACCCTGAAGTAAGGGTGATGCGGCGGTTTAAAGAGCTATATGCCACCAATCCACACATAAGCATGGATGAGGTGCGCCATAACCTGGAGCTGCGCGACTATATAGACAGCAACCGCGAAGAAAGCCCGTTGCGCCGGGCAGAGGATGCCAGGATACTGGATAACACTGCACTTACCAGAGAAGAGCAACTGAAACTGGTTGTGGATTGGGTGAAAAACCTGTCTCCTAAAATGGAGCCGAGCATTTAGCTTTATCCTTAAGCTTGGCATAATTTTGGAGCACCTGTACCATACTTTCCATCAAGTGCCATGCGGTATTGAAATTTCACCAAAAGGGGCACGAAGAAATACACAATGTTCACAATGATTTAAAGTTATGAAATTAACTGACAAAGATTATTTCCCAATAAAATCATATTTATTTTATATTACTGAGCATTCAAAACAAATATTGCAAGCAAGTATTCTTGTTGAACCATTCTGATTTAATGGTTACTCTGTTTTAACCTACCTTTGCACCTCAAATAATTTTGTTGCATGTTTTTACGGTTTTCGGCGTTGTGCCTGATGGTTTTTGTTTTGTCTTCATGTTATAATTCGCGCATAAAAGAGCATGACGACTGGTCGAAGTTCTTTGATGCCTATGGCATTAAAAATGCCTGTTTTATGCTGCGCGACAATAATCATGAGTCTATTCATTTTTACAATAAAAAGCGTTGCACTGAAAGGTTCTTGCCTGCTTCTACTTTCAAAATTTTCAACTCCCTGGTGGCGCTGGAAACTGCCGTGGCACCAGATGACCAGCTAGTAATAAAGTGGGACAGCATACAACGCAGACCAGACTGCGATAAGGATATGGATATGCGGGAAGCTTTCAAGGTGAGCAATCTTGGGTATTACCAGGAAATAGCCCGCCGGATAGGTCCTGCCAGAATGCAGCACTTCCTCGATACTATAAAATACGGCAATATGCTTATGGCTGGCCGTATCGACAACTTCTGGGTTAATGACAGCCTGAAAATAAGCGCAGATGAACAGACGGGATTTCTGAAAAAGATGTACTTCAATGAGCTGCCGATGTCGGAGAGATCGCAGCGGATTGTAAAAACACTGATGCTGCGGGAACAGACTCCCACCTACAACCTGTATTATAAAACCGGTACCGGCAAGGTGGGTGATAAATACATTTACTGGATAGTGGGATTTGCAGAAAACATTATGAATGTAAAAGAACCAAAGGGATCAATGAACAAAAGCGATGTGCGCTACTACCCTTACTTCTTTACTGAGAATTTTGAAATGCCCGAAGCAGACACCTCTAAAGACTGGATGAAGGTAAGGATTGAAATACTGCATAATGTGCTGAAGGAGTATGGGGCGATTCCGAATTAACAATGACTCAATGACTTAATGGCTTAATGTGCAAAGACTAAATTTCTTAATGGCTTAATGTGCTATGAAAAAATAGTAAACAACCAAGGGAATAGATACACCAACTAAAACAGAATAATAAGATGCTAATATAGGAGCTCTACCATAAATACCTGGCTTCTTGAAAGGACCTTGCCCAATTCCGGTTGTTTTCCTTAATATAGGGTCAGTTCGAAACCAAAAATAAGCAGAAAGGCTTGTCAGGCCCAAATTTATTAGTACTATTGAAAATTCCTTTGCAAGCGAAATCTTCCCCCGGAAGGCAACAAGGATTGCCAAAAAAGAAATTGCAGCACCAAAAAATAAGGAATACAAACAAACAGTCCAAATCTTTTTCATAACCCGATAAAAGTAAAGAATATAATATCAGGGTTCCAACTAATTCCCTATTTTTAGAACCAGTAATAAATTGCAAAACAATAATCAGTTAAGAAATGGAATTTTCAGCAAAACAGATAGCGGGTATACTGAACGGGGTAATAGAAGGCGATGACGATGCAAAGATCACGAAACTGGCCAAGATAGAAGAAGGAGTACCAGGTTCTATTTCTTTTCTGGCTAATCCTCTTTATACACAATACCTCTATACTACGCAAGCATCATTGGTTATCATAAGTAAAGACTATGTGCTTACCGGGCCGGTTACTACTACGCTGATACGGGTAGATAATCCGGGGAATGCGTTTGCCAAGCTGCTGGAAATGTACAACCAGGTGAAGCTGAATAAATCGGGTATTTCGAAAATGGCCTTTATTTCAGATAGCGCCAAAATGGGAACCAATTGCTATGCTGGTGAATTTGCTGTGATCTGCGACAGCGCTAAAATTGGCAATAATGTAAAAATATATCCGCAGTGCTATGTGGGCGAGAATGTGACTATAGGCGATAACACGACCTTGTTTGCTGGTGTAAAAATCTATTCTGATTGTGTGGTTGGTAAAGATTGTATTATCCATTCGGGCACGGTAATTGGCAGCGATGGTTTCCGGTTTGCACCAGAAAATGAGGAGGGCAATAAAAAGATACCCCAAATAGGCAATGTGGTGATAGAAGATGATGTGGAAATAGGCGCCAACTGCGCTATCGACAGGGCTACACTAGGGTCAACCATACTGCGCAAGGGTGTGAAGTTTGATAACCTGGTGCATATAGCCCATAATGTGGAGATAGGTGAAAACAGCTACCTCGCAGCCTGCAATGTAGTGGCAGGATCTACCAAAATAGGCAAAAACTGTATGTTCAGCGGGCAGGTGGGTATAGTTGGGCATCTCAAAATTGCAGATAATACCATCATTACTGCACAATCGGGTATATCTAAAGACATTAAAAAGGCGGGTGAGGTGTATAGCGGGTCGCCTGCGTTTGAGGCGGGTAAATACAGGAAGGCATTTGTGCATTTCAGGAACCTGGATAGTTTGGTACATAGAGTGGATAAGTTGGAGAAAGTTAAAACCCCAAACCCCTCCCGATGAAAAATCGGGACCTTGTTCCGGGGCTTCACAGGAGAATATGTTTTCGCTTCGGAGCTTTGTTTATATGCCTACTTTTGGTGCAAAGCTTTTTTTGCAGTAAAAAACCTCAACGCACACCGATAAATCCGGTGTTATTTAATCCTTGGACTGCATTTTGGAACAGACATTTTTGGGGCTAACCAGATTAGAACAACAGACGAATCTCAGTTATGAACTGGACGACTGCCGGGCTGCTGGCGCTCTGATCTGGTTCAAACGTCCAGGTGTAAGATTGGCCATTTAGGCTTGCCTTAACCACAATACCACCCATATCCATACCCGGACTGGTACCGAAATCTTTATTGTTGTTGTTGAGCATCTCGGCAGGTATGGAAGCGAGCAAATTACTGACCATATTGTATTTGGCAGCAGGCAACTGATAGTTAAAATTAAGATTATTCACTGACATGGACGATTGCCGCAAACCGGCAGAAGTATCGGCCTGCAGCTTTCCAGATGAGAGCAGGTAATAAGGTTGCTGAGAGCCACCTGCAAATCCACCGGCCTGGTAAAACAATAAATAATCGCCAATGGTTGCGCCCTTTTTATTGGTGCAGGAAAGCATCAAAAAAAGAAACGGCAGTATTACAAATACCAGGATTTTGTTTTTCATACGGGTATTATTACGGAAAGATTAATTGAATAAAGTGTTGGCCTGAGATACGAAGACCTTAACAGCTTCGCTGCTACCAGACTGATCGCTCTCAAAATTCCATTTATAGGTAACACCATTTATTCTTGCCCTGACATCTGTATAACCTACATCAGGTACAAGCCCGCCTATATTCTGATTGTTTTTAGCCAGCAACTCTGCAGGTATGTTTGTAAGCATTGAAGCAACAAGAGCATATTGTACTGCTGTACCAGATGCGTTAAAATTAAATTTAGTGTTATCATCGGGTACAGCAGCATAAGGCACGGCCATGTCCTTTGTCAATTGAGTGGTGTTCAGATAATAATAAGTCAGTACCGGATTATTAGTAAAACCGCCCGGATGGCCTATAATCAGGTAATCGCCAGATGTTATCTGATGAACGTTGGCTTTTGGCACACAGGAAACAAGGGAAAAACTAAAGAAAAGGACGGAAAAGAAATTGAACAATTTTTTCATACAAAAAAGGATTTTGGATATTTAATCAATGTAACGAACGATAAAGTTAAATAATTATTGCAACAGGTGCGAAAATTACTGTTTCTATTATTGGTAATTTCAGGCATTAAGCCATAAAAAAAACCAACCACTGTAGAACAATGATTGGTTCAAAAATTTGTAATTCAAGTAAACCGGCTATCAAGATCAGTTGCCCATCAACTTCTGAATTTTCTTATCAAAAGCGCCTTTTGGAGCCAAACCCATCTGCTTGTCCACAACTTTCCCGTCTTTAATAAACAGAACACATGGAATACTGGTCACACCATAAGTAATAGAAAGATTAGGATTTTCGTCCACGTTCACCTTACCTACATTTACCTTCCCTTCGTGTTCTTTGTAAAGTTGATCTATTGTAGGGCCTAATGCAAGGCAAGGGCCGCACCATGGCGCCCAGAAATCAATAACCGAAAGCTTATCGGCCTTGAGAACTTCAGTTTCGAAATTGGAGTCAGTGTATGTCGCTGCCATTTTTATAATTTTAATTGTTGTTTTTAAAAAAGAAACACAAAGTTAATCCATTAAAGAGTGCGTTGTAAATAGAATACCTGAATGAAGGTATAATCTATGCACATAGTTTCCACATTTTTAACAATGCATTACCGTTTCTGCTTATAACTCTACATGCAATCTGAAAGAAAAGACATTTACCGGGCCTCGATCACTGTTATAGCCGGGATTGAGAACTAGCTGATAATCTCCGGAAAGCCAGATGTTGCTGGTGGAGATTTTATAATTATAATACAATTCAGCAGCCGACTCATTGGCATAACTCAAGGTACCATCTCCCAGCTGAAAACCATGCCCGCCATAGGCTAGGTAATGCTGGTGGTTTGCCGACAAACCGTTTATATCTATTGCAAAACCAATAACATCATTTGGCCTTTTCCATTTATAGCCTTTTATAGAAACTCCGGCTGAAATGGTTTGATCGGCCTCAGTAAAGCACCAGGTTTCATTTTGTCCATCATTCCAGCCCATCCGGCCAAACAAGCCAAAATATTCATTGATTTGCTGCTCCACATTAAGCCCAAAACCAAATTTTGTTCTGCCCAACTTACGGGTGCTAATTACATAGGGTGAGTTATACGGTGAAGCATTTGATATAGCTTTGGCATAATTGCCCATATCACCATTGTTATAATACCCCAGCAGTCGCCACATGCCGGGTTTGTTGTTGATTTTAAATATTCTTTCTACCTGTCCGTTCAGGCTGTATTCCTGTCCCAGATCGGTGTTTAAATCTGATCCGTTAGCCACTGTCGGCAGCGTTGCGAGCGCCAGTTTGTAAGCCATACTACCCTGCTGCAATACCGTTACAAAAGCATAGGTATAGCCACGCAGATTAGCTGCATAGTCCCAGGCACCATTATACATCAGGCACCAGTTCATAAACTGAGTGCGTGGGTTATTGGAATACGAGTTCACATCAAACAAATCGCCAAGGGACATCTTACCCAGGTAAAACCTGAGGTAATTTCTGGGTTTCATGCCACCTGTTTCATTGGCGCTTTCAGCCACAAAGGAATCACCTTTTGCACCTATCTGAATTGTTTGCACAATCATTCCCCTTGCAATATAAAGTGTAGGGGATGGATCACCGACACGGAATGTCTCGCCATTTGTGGATGCCGACAAGCCAAATGCACCGCTCAATCCGCTGCCTCCGGCTATTTCAGGGTTAAAATACAACTCTGCACCTTTCCATAATTTTATCCCCAGATTAAGTGTGGCGGTTATTGAGTTTTCTCTGTCTTCGGCATTTTTCAGGCTATTTACTCCTGTATATTTTGCTGAAAAGGCTGGCTGGTACTGATAAATATAAGTGGTTTGAAAATGAAGGTTTAGTTGGTGGGTATTAGTAGAGTCTGGGTTAGATTTTCTATTTCCTTCAATTGGCGTCTGACCCATTGTGGTAAACGGTAATCCGGCTATAACAATGAGATTGGCACAAAAAAACCTTATTGGTTGAAATGATATAAATGAAAGCATGGCTTGAATTGGCGAGCAAAGGTAACCGAGTAAAATCATAATGGCAATTGAAGGATATTATTTATAAATGAGGTTTTGAGAATTAGGAAGGATGAACCCAGCCTTCAATTTAAGCAAATGTAAATAAATTATTAGGTAAACAAAACATTTTTTATTAGCCATGCCTAATTTATTGATAAGCAGAAGAAGCAGATGGAAAAGCAGCTAACCACTGAAACCGAAATTTAACTACTATATCTACCAAAATCATTAAGCAATTACCGCATATCCAAACACACATTCGACCCGCTTCGGGGTCGGCATTTACGTCTATTTACCGGTGGCTTCATACCGAAAGCTTTCGGGATACAAACATTGAAGTCCTTCAGACTTCCTTAAGCTATGTATTGCAATTACTTCATGAAAATTGTTTGTTCTAAAAAATGAAAATGATTACCAACTGATGATGTTACTTTTGCAACAAATCAGCCTGTATTTTGATCAATTTACCTGAAGAATTATTAGCGGAACTGCAACAAATCAATGGATTTGATAAAAGTGCTTTTATTGAGGCGCATCAACATGTCGCGGCTACTTCTATCAGGCTGAATCCGCTTAAAAAGTCTGGTTTGCTCGAAGAGCATAAAAAAGTTCCGTGGTGCAATGATGGACGATATCTGACTGAACGCCCGGTTTTTACGCTTGATCCTACATATCATTCGGGAGTTTATTATGTACAGGAAGCATCGTCTATGTTTACCGGCTATTTACTGCAGCAGATTATAAAAGATAAGAAAGGTATCAGGGTACTTGATTTATGCGCTGCACCAGGGGGGAAAAGTACACATATTGCTTCATTGCTGGATAGAGATAGCCTCCTAATTTCGAATGAAGTAATAAGGGCAAGAGCTACTATACTCGATGAAAATATGACTCGCTGGGGGCATATGAATACATGGGTTACCGCCAATGATCCACGTGATTTCGGGAGATTACAAGGTTATTTTGATGTGGTGGTGACTGATGCACCGTGTAGTGGTTCGGGGTTGTTCAGGAAAGATAAACGGGCGCTGGAAGAATGGAGTGGCGCGAATGTGCAACTTTGCTGTGAGCGGCAACAACGAATTCTGGCTGATATCTGGCCATCTCTGAAGCAGGATGGGATATTAATCTATGCCACTTGTTCGTACTCCCTGCAGGAGGATGAAGATATACTGGACTGGCTGGCCGGCAATTTTGAAGTAGAAACAGTAAATGTAGCTATACCGGCAGAATGGGGAATAGTAAAAATTGAATCGAAAAATGGTATTTGTGGATACAGGTTCTTCCCTGATAAGGTAAATGGAGAAGGATTTTTTATTGCCGCAGTGCGTAAAAAAGAACCGACAAAAGAGGAACTATATCCAAGATTCAAAAGCGGGCACGACCCAAAAATCAAACAACAGGCCGGGTACCTGCTGGCTGACGATAATGCACTTTTTATGCAAACCGGTAAGGAGGAATATTGTGCACTGAATACCCAGCATGAACAAGATTGGCATTTGCTACAGAAGCTCGTCTATTTCCGGAAGACCGGACTCCGGCTTGGAGTTCCCGCTGGTAAAGACTGGATACCTGCACATGATGTGGCTTTGAGTATTGACGCTGATACTCATTTGCCAGGAATTGAAGTAAACAGGGATCAGGCTTTGCGTTTTCTGAAAAGAGAGGAAATGAACATTGAAGCGATTGATAAAGGCTGGAAGGTAGTAAGGTATAACGGACAGGGGCTGGGATGGATAAAATCGTTGGGTAACCGTGTCAATAATTATCTGCCCAAACACTGGCGCATAAGGATGGAAATTACAGATATCAGTTAAAATACGCCCCGGAGGCAGCCTATACTGTTAAGTATATCGGAATAATGAGGCCGGAGTGATTTAAAGTTGCAGTCTATTATTATATTTGCGCTTTAGTATTTTATTGTACAGAACGAAATGATAACGGCATGACGAGATCAGTATTTATAGCATTATTTTCTTTATTGAGTTTCAGTTGCCTGGCCCAGGAGCCCGACAGTCTTAGAGCAATTCGTAAAGATGGTAATTGGGCAATACAATATGTGGTTAAACCCGGCGAATTCGTAAGGATGCTGGCGTTAAGGTTTTCACTTTCCGAAAATGCTATAATTAATGCCAATGAACCTGAAAAAATCAAGACATTGGGACCTGGATCTGTAATTGTTATACCCATTACGCCTGAAAATTTTTTCACTTTTAAACAGCCATTGGGAAACCAGAGCGAATTATATTACAAAGTGGCCGAGAAAGATGATATAGGCATACTCAGTACCTATTCAGGCGTAACCAAAAATCAGATGAGAACATGGAACAGCCTGAAGGGAAATACCATTCATCCTGATCAACCTCTTTTTGTAGGCTGGGTAAAAATGATTCCCAGGGATACTGCAAATCCGGCAACAATGATGGCATATCCGTCGCATAAGAAAAAACCGGTTGCTGATTCAGTTAAAGCCCCAGTAACTGGTGGATTAGATACTATATATGCCAGACAGACAATGAATGGTATGAATATACTAACCGAAAAAGGCACGGCAGTGTTTTTTGAGAAAGCTGCAAAAGGTGGTGTTTATCTTGCTTTTCATAATACTGCCCGCCGGGGTACTATTATCAAAGTAAACAACCCCGGAAACGGAAAGTACATCTACGTACGCGTGTTGGGCCCGATACCTGAAACCAAACAGTTTGCCAATTCCATTATAGGTATCAGTGAGTCGGCCAAGGAAGCACTGGGAGTTAATGAAAATAAAGCCTGGTGCGAGCTTTCGTATTCACCAAATTAATAAGCCTGATAAAATTACCAGATTTTAGAATGACGGATCTGATGTTGTTTAATGATAATTTTTCCGGTTTGTTTATTTTATTTTTGACCTGCCAACCTTTCAACATACAAACCAATCAACTTAACCGTATATGAAAGTGCTGGTTATCCGTTTCTCATCTATTGGCGATATTGTACTGACTACCCCTGTAGTGAGATGTATCAAGCAACAATATCCGGCTTACAAGTTGCATTATCTCACCAAGCAGTCGTTTTCCTCTTTACTGACATACAATCCGTATATAGATAAGGTCCATTACCTGGATGATGATCTGAAAAAGCTTACTGATGAACTTAAGAAAGAGAAGTTTGATTATGTAATTGACCTGCACAACAATATCAGAACGCTACGGGTAAAAAAGGCGCTTGATACAACAAGCTACTCTTTCCCTAAACTCAATTTCAAGAAATGGCTGTATACTAATTTCAAGATCAACCTGATGCCTGATAAGAGCATTGTGGAGCGGTATTTTGAAGCAGTAAAGCCGCTTAATGTGCGGAACGACAGCAAAGGCCTGGATTATTTTCTGCCGGATAGAAAACTGACAGAACGGGACATACCTATGAGTCACTGGGGCGGATTCGTAGGCTTTGTTATAGGCGGATCATACGGAACGAAGAAATTACCAGTAGAACAGTGGAAGAAACTGTGTGATCTTGTACCCTACCCCATCATGCTTCTTGGAGGACCTGAAGACCTTAATGAGGGCCTGGAAATAGCCGCACCGGATACAATAAGAATCTATAATTCCTGCGGCAAATTCAATCTGAATGAATCGGCTGAACTGGTGAAATATGCGCGGGTAATTGTAAGTAATGATACCGGCCTGATGCATATTGCAGCGGCGTTTCAGAAACCCGTAATATCGTTGTGGGGCAATACTACACCAGAGATGGGTATGTTTCCATATTATGGCTACAACAACCTTAATGACAGAACAGCTACCCAATCTGTTAATATAGAAAATACAAGCCTTGGCTGCCGCCCCTGTAGCAAACTAGGATACAAAAAATGCCCCAAGGGCCATTTTAAATGCATGAATGACCTGGATATGAAACATGTAGCTGAGCAGGTTGTAAAGTTCTGGCCAAAGGAGGCAGGCAGGTAGAATGCTGTTTTTGGCTGTTTAAAATATATCGAATGGGGTTCCGTAAAAATGATGGTGGGTTAATTAATAAATGATTAGCGGACTAAACTAAAGTTCAAAGCAATCATGAATTAAGAGTGTATTTGATTCATTGAAATATAACAGTAAAAGCGGTAAAGAGCAAGAAACAAGACCTATTAATTTTCCGAGAAAGGCAGGTGTCTATCACTCTGTTTGCCTTTGATGAATATCGGACCAGGAAAGCAATATTCAGGTTATTTCAAATTTATTCAATCAATCACCTCTTTCCTGAATTATTGTAGTATTCAAGGAATTTACGAATCCGGCTTTAAACATTCCCACTCCTTATAGTAATTAAATGTGTAATTCAAAGATCACATACTTGAATTTACCATATTTCGTTATATTTATAAATTAGTTTAAACCAACAGGCATGAAATCTATTTTCAGATATGGGCTTTTGAGCGCTACATTCATAACATTCTTTTGCGGAATATACCGCCATGATGTTGATAAGCAGGCATACAGAAATCTCGCTATGCAACCCCAATTCGATTGTGTGGGACAGGTATTTAAGAATGGAAAATCTCATGGAACCGCTGAGCTGATCAATAAGCGATACGTTCTTTCAGCAGCCCATGTATTTATTTAGAAAGACGACAAAAACACCGATTGTACTCCTAAATTCAGAATCCCTGAGACTGGAAATTAAACCATAAATTTCAGAGGAGAAACACCCCGTATATATCCTCCATTGGCATTTCATCCGGATCCTTAATATTGATATTAAATATAAAAGAGGCTGCCTTTTTCAGACAGCCTCTTTTATTGTAAATCCCAAACTTAATTTTATTCTACTATCAGTTTCACTTTATAAGACATATTGCCTGCTTTCACATTTACAAGGTAGATACC
This sequence comes from uncultured Bacteroidota bacterium, assembly GCA_903904855.1. Lineage (GTDB taxonomy): Bacteria > Bacteroidota > Bacteroidia > Chitinophagales > Chitinophagaceae > Nemorincola. The sequence continues at coordinate 15,928 of CAIVEH010000046.1, forward strand.
CTGAGCAACATTACTTAAATCAAATTCAACTGGCAGACCTTTATTATCTGTGATATTCCTGCTTGTAACTTCCCTGCCTGTAAGATCAGTAATAACTACAAACGCATCTTTATGAGCTTCTGGAATTTCTACACTGAACAAACCAACAGTTGGGTTAGGATATACCTTGATATCACCAGCACTAGTAGACAACAGGGTTGTTTTGCTATCCTTTACAGAATCCTGTTGTGCTCTCCACCAGGTCCAGTCGCAACCGGTTCCACCCCAGCCCCAGCCGTAACCCCATCCATAATCCCAGTCTTCCAACCAGTCGCAAGATGAAGTACAAGGGCCTAAAACATCTCCAATGGCAAGGTGTGCTGCAACATTACTACTGTCTACACTAATAGTATGACCAGCATGACACATACAAACCTTAGTCTGTACATCATCGTCGTCATCCTTATCATAACCTGAATGTGAACAAGCATGGTGGCGGCGGTGGTGATGATAATCTCCGTCCGGTGCACAGTTTGTACCCTTCCAGTTTACAGTACAGGTATCGTGAGTTATACAACCATGTCCGTCTGTAACTGTTACGGTGAAGACAGTATTAGCAGTTGGCTTACAATGAGTACTGCTGCTTGTTGGCGCTGTACAGTAGGTTGAAGGAGCATAGCTGTAAGTGTATCCGGAAGTACCACCCGATGCTGTTGCATTGCATTGTACATGATCATCACCATAATGCTCAACAATCTCATGCCAGTTACCACCTGGTCTTGGGTAATCATTGGTACATGTGTGAGTAACGGTCACAGGACTAGAAGGCTGAGTAACGGTATAAGAACCGGTAACAGTGCAACCATGAGCATCAGTAACTGTTACTGAATAAGTACCAGCAACCAAACCAGTTGGATCAGCGGCAGTTGAACCATTGCTCCAGCTATAGGTATAAGGTGAAGTACCGCCTGCCACAGTTGTGTTCACATTACCAGTAGAACCGCCATAGCAATTCACATTGGTTACTACTGCTGTCATGCTGAGGGCAGCTGATGGCTGAGTAATTGAATAACCGGTTCCTGTAGTAGTACATCCATGAGCATCTGTTACAGTTACTGAGTAAGTACCAGGAGTCAGGCCTGTAGGATCAGCTACCGTTGAACCATTGCTCCATGCATAGCTGTAAGTAGTAGTACCACCAGTTACTGTTGTATTGATATTTCCATTACCAGCGCCATAACAAGTAACACCGGTAACCACCGCAGTTACTGCTAGAACAGAAGGTTGAGTGATAATAAACGCAGTAGCACTTGTACAACTGTGAGCATCTGTTACAGTTAAAGTATAAGTACCGGCAGCTTTACTTGTAATGCTTGATGCAGTTACACCAGTACATCCGCTCCATGAATAAGTATAAGGAGAAGTACCGCCAGTTACTGTAGTTGTTATAGATCCGTTGCTCTGACCGTAACAGTTTACATTGGTAATGGTAGCAGTAGCAGTAATTGCTGCCGGCTGGCCAATTGTAAATGCATTAACACTGGTACATCCATGAGCATCTGTAACTGTCAGAGTATAAGTACCTGCTGCTTTACCAGTAATACTTGAAGTAGTACCTGTTCCGCAACCTGAACCTGCCCAAGAGTAAGTATAACCTGCTGTACCTCCTGATACTGTTACTGAAATGCTGCCGTTTGTACCACCATAACAAGTAGTATTTGTAATCGTTGGTGTTACAACAATTGCAGTCGGCTGAGTTACTGTATAAGTAGCAGCTACCGTACAACTGTGAGCATCAGTTACAGTTACTGAATAAGTACCTGCAGTCAATGTAAGCGGATCAGCTATTGTTGAACCATTGCTCCAGCTGTAAGTATAAGGAGAAGTACCACCTGTAACAGTAGAATTAATGTTTCCGGTATTACCTCCGTTACATGATGCATTGGTAACAACAGCGGTTACACCAAATCCAGTACAATTAGCTACAAACGTAACACTGATAGTGTGGCTTGCTGCTACAGAACTGAAAGTGTAAGTAGTAACTGCTCCTACACTTGTTCCGTCCACAATTACACTGCTTACCAAATAACCAGTAGCTGGTGTAATTGTATAAACCTGAGAACCTCCATAATTTACAGTAGTAGTACCAGCAGGAGAGATCGTACCGTTTGCACCTGCAGTAGCAGTGATGCTGTAAGTATTGATTGCAAATGAAGCGCTGATAGTGTGACTTGCAGATACTGAACTGAAAGTGTATGTACCAGAAGTTCCTGCACTTGCACCGTCAACAGTAACACCAGCAATATGGTAACCTGTAGATGGCGTAATAGTGTAGGTCTGGTTGCTGCCACCCGCTACTGTAGCTGTGCCTGATGGAGAGATAGTACCATTTGCACCAGCCGAAGCCGCTATACAGAAGTTGCTGCAGCTACCAGATACATTACCTGCCACCCAGTTTGATGTTGTTCCGGTCAATGCAAAGCCATTTAAAGTACCGGTATGACCGTTTCCTGTATTATCAATCAATGTGTTCACACCAGAGTTGTTTGCACCTACATAACCCTGGTTGAATTTGTAGTAAGCTACTAATCCCGGAGTAGTGGTCGAAGTTTCACAACCCATGCTGTTTGTAATTTCACAAGCAGATAATGCACGGTTGAATACGCGAACCTCGTCCATGTTACCTGCGAAATGCTCACTCAAAGAATTCAGGTTACCGATCATCAGATTTGAAGTGGTGTTAATTGCAGTAGAAACAGTTGTTGAAGTTTCCAGGGTTCCATTAACATAGAACTTCATTGTAGTACCATCATATGTTCCAGCAAGATGATACCATGTACCTGTTGTAAGGTGGGTAGCTGATTGAGCTGTACTGTTAGCACCTTCTTTACCCAGTACAAACCAGAAGGAGTTGTCTGACCTCTGCCTGAAACCATATCCGGTCAATGTACCAGAAGAAATTGGTTCTGTAGTAGCAATTGTTGAATAAACACCACTTGCTGCTGGTTTAACCCAGGCTTCAATCGTAAAGTTAGTAGATGCTAATGCTGAAGAATAAGGAACAGATACATAATCCGTAGCTCCTGTACCGAAATTAAGCGCTCCTGCAGGAGTTGCTGTAAATGTTACGCTGATGGTATGGTTAGCAGACACAGACGTGAAGCTGTAAGTAGTTGCTGATGTTACAACTGTACCATCTACTGTTAATGCAGCTACTGCATAGCCTGTGGCAGGAGTGATAGTATAAGTCTGGCTAGCTCCGTAAGAAACTGTTGTATTTCCAGCTGGAGATATTGAACCGTTTGCACCTGCTGTTGCCGTAATCGTGTATGTATTTGGCACAAATGTAGCACTGATGGTATGAGCAACTGATACTGCAGTAAAGGTATAAGTACTTACAGCTCCAACACTGCTACCATCTACATATACTGGGCCAATACTGTAACCGGTAGATGGTGTAATAGTATAAGCCTGATTATTGGTTGTAACAACTGAAGTGCTTCCAAGTGGAGATATAGTACCACCTGTTCCTGCGCTTGAAACTATGTAAACGCTGGCAACTGCTACAATAGTATGGTTAGCGCTAACTGAACTGAATGTGTATGTTGTTAATGCACCCAGGTCCACGCCATCTACTATGCAATCTGTGATATGATAACCTGTAGAGGCGGTAAGAGTATATGTCTGACTTCCGCCATAAGATACTGTTGTGGCACCGAGAGGAGATATATTAGATCCATAACCTGCTACCATAGCAGTAATTGTATAGGTATTTATTGCAAATGATGCACTGATAGTATGGTTAGCTGATACTGCACTGAATGTGTAAGTACCACCTGTTCCAACACTTGAACCATCAACAACAACACTTGCTATTGAATAACCTGTCGCAGGTGTGATTGTATAGGTAACATTATCACCGTAGTTAGCTACTGTTGTTCCTGTCGGACTAACTGTTCCATTTGCACCTGATGTTGCAACCAGGTTGTAAGTGTTGATTGCAAATGATGCACTGATTGTATGGTCAGCACTGATTGCACTGAATGTATAAGTACCGCTTGTACCTGCACTTGCTCCGTCTACTGTTACACCTGCAATGTGATAACCTGTTGCTGGAGTAATTGTGTAAGTCTGGCTGGTTCCGTAGTTAGCTACTGTAGTTCCTGCCGGACTAACTGTTCCATTTGCACCTGATGTTGCAACCAGGTTGTAAGTGTTGATTGCAAATGATGCACTGATGGTATGGTCAGCACTGATTGCACTGAATGTATAGGTACCACTTGTTCCTGCACTAGCGCCGTCTACTGTTACACCTGCAATGTGATAACCTGTTGCTGGGGTAATAGTGTAGGTCTGGCTGGTTCCGTAGTTAGCTACTGTTGTTCCTGCTGGTGATACTGTACCATTCGCACCTGCCGTTGCTGTCAAGTTGTAAGTGTTGATTGCAAATGATGC
>CAIVEH010000047.1 GCA_903904855.1 uncultured Bacteroidota bacterium
CTGACATGCAATGCATCAAGAAACAGCATTATTGCCGTTTCCTGATCTCTGTCTGCAGGATGAATGGTTAATGTACTCATAATAGCAAATATACCAATTCTTCGTTGTTTTATCAAAAATCACTGATCAAATGCGCAGGCGCATACCTCATCCTCGGTAAGTGGAAGAAGAGTTTGGCTTCCCAAGCATTGAAGTAGAGAAGTTGCAAAGCTGGGGATAAAGGGGATCCCAGGGGGTGATGGGGGGAATTAAATTACAATTTGCAATTTTGAAAACTACATTCAAAAAGAATAATAAATATTATTTTTTGGCTAGATTTTGTAGAGTCGCTTGCTTTATTAGTTCAAGTACATCCCAGTCATCTTGATTTAATGAATCTTTATCGGGAATATTATATACGAATTGCATTTCATTATTTTGATACAAAAATAGACATTCTTTAATTTTTATATTACTAAAGGTACAACCTACATGTATTATGATTTTATATGCATTAGGGTAATTATTTCCATCAATAATTAATTTCGCGTACGGTTGATAACTCCAGCCAATGTAAACATTTTTAGGTTCATTGTTACCATTTCTTAAAATTACAAATGATTCCAAATAATTCACGACTTTAGGTAGAATGTCAATAACAGCTTTAGTTTTTTCTGCATAAAATCTAATTATATCATCTGTTGGAGGCTCTTGATTGTGTACAATAGCATTTCTAAATTTATATATGACACATATCTCTTCGTAAATATCATTAGTAATTAAACCATTAGCTAATAGTATTTTTAAATCTTTTAATATTGTTCTTCTTACTGTATCATTAATGCCATATTTTTTACCTAATTCTGCATTTTCAATATTATTTTTAGAATATGCCAATAAATAAATTTTCTTTGTCAAATCAGTCCAATTAGCAAGAAATTCCCCAACTCTATAATTCAAATTGGCAGCAATTGCCTCAGATAACACAACCCCTTCTGACTCTGTAATATCAATTTTATCTAAATTATCAATTGCACTAGTTATTACACTTTTTAAAGTGACATATAGTTTTTTTACATCCTCAAGATCACCTTTACTGAATGCGCGATTATGAGCAATTTTGCACCTTAAATCATATAGTTCACTCCATTGTTTGCTCAATAATTCCTTATTGACATCTACCTTTTGAGAAAAGTATCTTTCCCAATTCGATACAGGAACTAATAATTTAATATCTTCAATTTTCAATTCATCAATTGATTTAGCGTCTTTTAGTTTCCGTATTAAATAATCCTTGTGACTTGGGTAATTTTCGCTAAAAAGAAAATTCTTTAATTGTATAAAATCAACATTATGGAGATAGGTGATATCTCTATTTTGAATATTAATTGAACTTTTGACATCATCGGGAACTCGTTCTTTTATCCAATCAGCCCCTACATTGGTTAACATAAATTTAGTAATAAGTTTACGCATTAAACTTTCAACCTCAAAAATTAATGGATATGCCAAATGCGAGTAATATAAACTTACTCCATCATAAAGTGTTTGAGGAGTTTTGTTAGTAACGTGTAATACGGATTTTACAGCACGCAATAATTCAGTAAATGCATCAATATTTTCCTGTAAATCACAAGTAAACATTAAATGAAAATAATGATTTTCTAAATTACTAACCTTTCCTGACTGAATTTTATAATGAACTGACAAATTTTTATAAGCAAGTAAAGATTTTGAAATTGAAATATCAGGGTCCGATTGTAGGAGGTTATTAAAGCTTTTGGGATCAGTACATTTAATACTTTCATTATCAATAAAAACCAAATATTCTACCGTTAATGCACTATTATTTTTTTCCATTTTTATAATTATTTATTTACCATCCCTAATTTTAATGCCTTTTAGTTTATCCGGAGGTAAATTTGAGAATATTGATTCTACCTCTTTAGGTCTTGTTATCATATCTTCAACAATAAGATTGATCAAGCTAAATAAAGTAGTCGCAGTTTCAACATCATCGGTTAAATCAATTTGGCCAGGATGTACAGCTTCATTACCTATAACACGCACAATATCTAATGCTTGCTGAACTCTTTGAGGCAATCCTTTTGCCACTAAGCTTTTGATATCAGTATTAATATCTTTTCCAGGTTCGCCGAGATATTTACAAAGCTTTTGAATTCCAAGTCTTAACAATGCTGCGGCCCCTCTAGGAGATGATGAAAGAATACTTCTAGCCTCTTCATAATCAGAAATAATTTCTTCTGGCATATCAGTATTTGGCATGGGAGCATTACCTGAGTTTGGAAACATCATTTTACCAAAATGCCATAATGTGTATTTGCCACAATGATCACATTGAACATAGCGCAGATTTCCCATTAGCTGACCATTAGGAAGATAAAGAATAGCCCACCTTTGCAATGCGTATGCACCACAATGTGGGCAATTGAAACTCGATGCATTCATTGTTGGTGGTGTATAAGGTATCGACATTCTAAAATTGTATTTATATTCAGTAAAGGTATTATCTATAATCAATTGTTCCAAATTAAATCAGTTCAAGGCAAGGGAATCTTTAGGGAATTGCTATTGATTAATACAAGCCCTCAAAAATCTCCTAAATAAATTTTTTTTGTAAAACCGATGAAATGGGTACGGTTAAATCATATCAAATTCCAAATAAAAGCGGCCATTAACTTTTGCCCTTTTGGTAGATGATATCCATAAAATGAGCGAGGGCACATAAATTATTGTGGCTACAGATCAATTTAGAAAAGCTCTCTTCCTTAGCAAAAAAACTGGATGCCTCAGTTGCCCCACACAATTTTTCACCCGATGAAATAGATGCTTTAATTACATAAGCCTGCAAAAATACTTCTCCGCTTTGTTTTCATGGCCCAACTTGGTAAAGAACACTTTATTTATTTGAGGAATGCATCAGGAAAACCAACCCGTTCAATTCTTTTCATTGCAGCGGCTAATTTCTTAATAACCATAGGGTCATTTGCATAACTTTTCACAGCCTGGCTGGTGCTTCCTTTTGCAGGGAGCATTTTTACACTATGTGTTTTAGCCTCGGTCTTTGCGCTCATTTTACTTTATTTAGTGATCAGAATAAAGGTAAACACAAAATGGGTGAAGAAAGGCTACACTGATGAAAAACTGCAACAGATCCTTAACGAAAATCCTGATAATAACAATACAAATCTGTAGATTATTTACAGTTTCCCCAATTGCTCAATATCATTAAGGTCCCGATGTCGCCCGGATGCAAGTTTTGCCTGTATTAATGTATTAATATGCAGGAATCGGAATCTAACGTCCCCTTCAGTAAAATATTGAGCTATTCCAAAGGCTTCATCAAAATCAAGACCTTTTACTTCGGTCATTAAATCAATCCGTACAGGGTCCCTCCCAAAACTCCAGACATCAAATTCATTACCCAGGAATTTTTCCGGAGTCATATCAAATACAGACATTTCGAAGTTGTAGAAAGCTTGCACTATTTTATTGTAATTGGTTGCGCTTTTTTTTACCCATACATCCATATCACCCGTAGAACGGTTATATCCGTTCAATATAACCGCCATTCCCCCAACAAGAATATATTCAACACCGTGCTTGTTGAAGCAAGCAATAAAATCACTGAAATCATCATTAAAAATATTAGCCATTGCGTTTCCTTGCTGAAAAAACAGTTCGATCCAGTTTAGTTTTTGAGGTTGTTCCGTAAATCTGGTTTATCAGGTACCAGGCCGCTTCCAGCCGTTCTATGTAGGTTTTGTTTTTCCATTCACTTACATGGTCATCAGCCTCACTGGCAGTGGTAGCTTTAAACGCAGTTCGGTCCAGGCGGAATTTTTGTGCCATAAATGTAAAATAACATAAAATTTGCCAATCCTGAAAGTAAGTATTGCATACTGATACATTTTAATTCACTGTACTTACCACTATTTATGAGGATTTTATAGAATTGCGGATTAAACCGTAATCAATGTATTCCCAACACTAAAAATAAAAGACACCTATTCATAGAACCTATTCGTCATAACTTATCACATAACTATAAAATAATGCCTAACTTTGAGTTAGATAAATAGTAAGAAATGTGGTCTGATTTTATTGAGCAGAAGAAAGATATTTTAAGAGGTAAGCCCGTTATTAAAGGCACCAGGATAGCAGTTGACCTTATACTTGAAAAAATAGGCAATGGCGAAACAATTGATGAACTGCTTATCGCTTATCCCCGGCTAACTAAAAATGAATTGCTTGCCTGTATTACTTATGGGGCCCATGTATTGCGCAATGAAAGCTTTATAGATGTTGCGTGATTTCCCATTAATTATTGCAGATGAAAGCGTTGATGGAAGGATCATCAGAAGCCTTATTGATGCAGGCTTCCGCGTTTACTCTGTAATTATTGAAACACCAGGTATAGCTGACACGGAAGTGATTGATATTGCGATTGCAGCGAATGGATTTATAGTTACTGAAGATAAAGACTTTGGCGATGAACTTGTTTATAAAGAGACGAATCATGTTGGTAGTCTTTTATTGCGCATCTCAGACCTCATAATAGACGATAGAATACATCTGGTGATTGATACTTTAACACAACATGGCTTGAAAATGAAGGATTGTTTTTCTGTACTGACAGCTAAGAAATTGAGGGTCAGAAAATATGAATAAATGTTTTGGAGTACCCTTCAAATACCTATTGTGAGCTTGCCGATAGTGTAACAAATCTCAAGGTATAGGTATTGAAATCAAAACAGTAGACACATGAAACTCTTTCCATTTGTTCACTCTATCCCTGGAATCAACCTTAATATTTACCAACCAACAGGAGCCATTATCATATCGGAACAATACAAAACACACTGCTATCCCCTTTATTGATCAGGTTTTGCTTCACTTTGTTGCACTCGTCCATTGCACCGCTTTGTGATTTATGAATATTCTTTTCAAAATAAGTGGAATCATTTCCCGCCGGCGTTTTAAATTGACAGGAGCAGTCGTAGCTCGGATAACAGGAGGTCAACAATACTGGTATTGCCACTACCAGGGAAAAAGAGAACGCTTTTTTCATAGACATTTATATTTTATGATGCGATGTAATAAAAAGTGCACAAAAACTATGCCAAAAAATCCAGGTAGCCTTGCAGTTACATTTATTCAAATAATCATTGCATTCCTTTATTTAGTTGCCATATCTTCCTGCATTAATCACTTGCTCAAACCTAAGCTGAATTCCACTTAGATCACCAGCATGTTAAATTTAAAAGAAATAAAAATCATTTTATCTCATTATATACTTTCAAAAGAACATTGTAATTTTGCCTGCGATATTGATTTAAAGGGTATAACCAAAAATTATTTCCCAATGAAAAAAATCGCATCAGTTCTCACCTTATTGTTATTTGCCGGTATAGCTACATTCGCACAAAATAAAGCTGCTGCAGATAAGACTTTGAAACCTGCACTTATACTCAAAATTGAGCGGGAAGGCGGGGCCAACGGAGCCAATATTGCCTGGCATCCTGTACAGAAAAAGTATTATGCTGCTATGGCTGGCAACGAGACATTTCCAATGACGGTTTTCGATGTGAATGGAAAAGTCCTTAGCTCGGATAACCTGGAAACAATGTTTGATGTAAGAGGCTTGTGGTACAACCCAACCTCCAAAACTCTTCAGGCAAATGGCTATGATAACTTTGGCTGGTCGGATTATAAACTAGACGGCAAAGGAATGCCTGTTTCATCGAGGAAACTGAGCGTAGCTACCAGCCAGCCTGATGCCCAGAGTGTAGGCGCATTTGACACCAAAAATAATAAGCTGTGTTTTTACGACTATACAATGGTGAGCATTGAGCGCCACAACATGAATGATGGCGCTGTAGCCGATAATATTCAGTTATACCTGGGCGCTGCAAAGAAGGAAAACACCACTGAAACATCCAATAATGACCTGAAGGATAATTACAACCAGAATGCTATCATTTATACAGGTATTCCAAAATCTGAAATCGGCTTACTGAATGTTGTTGACCGCCAGATAGAGTTGTATAACCTGGCAAACGGACTGATGACCAAGGTGCTTAAGTTGCCGGAAGATGCCCCGGCAGAAGGGTCTTTAAACTTTTGTTTCACAAATGGGATTTACTGGTTGTTTAATAAATCAACCCGTGAATGGCATGGATATAAATAAAATATTGCTGTTTTAGCAGGTCTTAAGTAAATAAACAACTTCGCCGGGTGTTTATTTTCCCGAGGTCGCAATTATATTTCCAGACAATAAAACCCTGCTATAGCCGGGTTTTATTGTTTTATATAGCATGAGTTTGAAAGAGTCTTTTAAGCATGCATAAGGTCCGATTTTCCAAAGCTGGTGCAGGAAAATAAAATCGTCTAAATTGCAGGCATGTACAATACTATACTCACTCTGCATTCACTCTGCCGATGGCTGGTGCTGGCTTCATTAGTCATAGCCATTATCAGGGCCTGGACCGGATGGATAGGCGGGCAGGCGTTTACAAAAAGAGACAATCTGCTCAGGCATGTTACAGCAACTGTAGCACACATACAATTGGCGCTGGGGTTGGCGCTGTACTTTATAAGCCCTGTAATTGATTATTTTCTGCACCATTACAAAGAGGCGGTACACATGCGGCAGATCCGTTTTTTCGGTATGGAGCACAGCCTGATGATGCTGGTAGCCATAATTCTTATAACGATTGGCTCATCAGTGGCAAAGCGTAAAACCAGTGATAAAGCTAAGTTCAAAACTATAGCTATCTGGTATACTATAGGGCTGGTAGTTATTCTGGTTAACATTCCCTGGCCATTTTCTCCACTCGTGGCAAGGCCCTGGCTAAGGTTTGGTGGCATCTGAGGTGAAATGAATTTACCAATCCTTTTGTTTCCCTCATTTATTACTTCACTACAATTTTCTTACTCACCTTATCAGATCCTTCAATACAGGTTACCACATAAACGCCCGGAGGCACCGGCAGATTAATCTGTAGTTCTTTCCCTGGTATACACCTGGTTTCCAATATTTTCTCACCGCTCAAATTGCTCACTACTACCATTGCAGGTTCAGTGCCCTCTGAGTTTAGTAGCAATGAAAATGAGCCATAACCGGGCAATGGGCGGATGGTAAGTTCCGGTTTTTGCCTAACTGCAACAGGCACCGATACCCCGGTGCATGTGGGGCAAATCATCCTTATATTCTCATTCTGATCATCGGCCAGGTAAATGTTGCCGGAACTATCGACAGCAACACCATCTACACTGTTAATCTCTGCTGAGTCTGGAGGGCCGCCATCGCCGCTGTAGCCGGCAGTTCCATTTCCGCCTATTGTGGTAATAATACCGGTATGGCTTATTTTGCGAACAACCGGGTACCTGATATCTGAAAAATAAAGATCACCTGCCTTATCTATGGCTAATCCATAAGCATACCCCAAACGCGCAGCTGTGGCGGCACCGCCATCACCCGCATACCCAAAGGTATCGCTCCCGGCTATGGTGTGAATTATCCCGGCTTTGTCTATTTTACGTATGCGCCAGCTATCTGTAAAATACAGGTTACCCTTATTATCCGGCACAAGGTCTCCTGCCCCATATATAAGGGCGGCAGTGGCAGGGCCGCCATCACCATTATAACCGGGAGTGCCATTGCCTGCTAAAGTAGTAATAACACCAACGGTATTGATTTTTCTTATCCTGCTTTCTCCAGTTATAAAAATATTACCGGCAGTATCTGTTGCTACCCCATAGGTCTGCCCTATTCCTGCAGCTGTGGCTGGCCCGCCATCGCCACCAGAAACCGCACTGCCATTACCTGCTATAATACTTATAATGCCAGCGGTATTTACCTTTCGTACAAAAGAGCCCTGCATCACATAATAATGGGTTCCACCATTGGTAATGCTATCGCAGGTAATATACAAATTGCCCCATTTGTCTGTAGCCATATCTGTAGGGAAGCTGATACCGGCATCGGTTGCAGGACCGCCATCACCACTGTTAACAAAATTTCCGTTCCCTGCTATTGTGGTAATAATTCCGGTTATGTGGTCTATATATCTGACACGCGCATTCCAGAAGTCAGCAACCAATATATTACCGGTTCCGTCCACTGCTACTTTGCAGGGACTATCGAACGAGGCATCAGTTGCCGGGCCGCCATCACCACCATAACGATGCCCATCAATACCAGCAAAAGTTGTTATAATCTGACCGGATAAAGTACCCGAAAACAATAAAAAAAGTAACAGAATCGTGTTTTTCAACATAGCCATAGGATTAATTTAATGATCTACTATAATAAGACGTTGAATTTACTTCAATTCTTTGGTTAAGGACCGGATTTTTTTTCCCATAAAAAGATAACTATCTGTTTCGGGAACAAAAGCTTAGTTCCATACATGGAAGTTTACTGACTACAAAAACAGGAACCGATTCAATTACCTGATATAGAGATTACAGTTCAAACTATGCAATTCAGTTATTTTAATTAGTTTTGAGGTAATATCCGGTGGCTGGAAATGATTGTACAGTCTGTTTACGACCTGTGTGCCATTATTCTTTTATACAAAGCAGCAATGCCTTAGGAATATTCAAGAATAGTGATCTGGAGCAGGTTTCCGGAATACAACCATATAAAACAATTAATTTCAGATGAAAAATACGCTGATAATTTTATTGCTACCCTTCTTAATGGTTTCAACTGCTCAGGCACAGTTCATGTTTGAGGGCGGACTCAACTATACTAACTTATCCCTTAAGTCTGCCGGGCTAACTACAGCTACTAAATCCAAGTTTGGTCAGGCCATTGGCATTGCAGCAGGTTTCTCGCTGACTACAGACAATCACATATATTTTGAGCCAGGCGTGTACTTTGCAGCTACCGGGGCCAAAGTACCTGGTCCGCCAAACGGTGTAATACAATTAAACACTGTAAATATCCCCCTGAATATAGAATACAAATCGGGCTACAAATGCGGAAAACGGTTTATTTGCGGCATAGGCCCCTACCTGTGCGAAATCATGTCGGGTACTTACAGTTACGATGCCTATGATAATCGGCCAGCCTTTAGTGGCACATACACTATTAGCCCAACCAATGGGTTTGTTTTAAAGAAATATGAATTTGGAATCGGCGCCAATATCGGATACCTGTTCAAACAGAGTTTTTTCTTCAGGGCCCATTACCAGCAGGGTTTTAGCAACATGAATGCCATTGACCCCAACAATAATTCACTTAAGCAATCAGCCATGGGGCTGACTATTGGCTATGTTATCAGGGGCTGTGGCGGCAACAAAGGCGGAGGTGGTTTCGGTAGCCGGGGCGCTGACCACTGGCGGGGAATTAAGAAGCTCAAATGGTCCAGAAGACAATTCAACCGCAGGCAGGATATGCATGGATTATAAAATAATCCGAAACATTTTTAATCTCTACCTGGGCAGCAATACATCCGGCACATTGGTATCCACACGCTTATTGTAGATAAGGCCGCTAACAGCATAGCCTTCCAGCATACCATCTGGCAAAGGCTGCATCATTTGGATAATCTCTTCTTTGCCGATATTTCCAAGCCATTTTTCCCATTCTTCAGGGGCTATAATCAGCGGCATTCTCCGTTTTACGTTGTGTATCCTGCCCAGTAGTTCATTGGCAGGGGTGGTAATGATACTGAAGGTTTTAATAACCTCTCCGGTTTCCCGGTTCACCCAGTCGCTGAATACCCCACCCAGCGAAATCGGGTTACCATCCTTTGCATGTATGTAGTAAGGTATGGTCTTGTCCGGCTCCGGATGATGTGGTTCAAAAAAGCCTTCTATCCATACCAGGCATCTGTTTCGGGTGATGTATGATTTATAACTGGCCTTTTCGAAAATATCCTCGCTGGTGGCATTAAGCGTATTGGCATATTTTTTGGCATCATCCCATGTCTTCACCCAATGAGGTATCAGCTTCCAGATACCCGTCTGCACCAGTTTGGGTTCATCGCTGGTAGTAATAGGCAGGAATGGCATACTGAACCCATCAGCATGAAAATAATGCTCATAACCTTTCACGTCAATGAAGAAAGGGGCCAGGTATTCCTGCAGTTTCTCTTTTAGCGGTATATGGACTTTATAGCACATAGCTGAAACAAATTTAGTGCGATTTTAAATACTGCTCACAGGTTTTGTTGTCCCGGCTTTTTATTATCTATTTAGCATCAGTGGCGATGGCACCATTCAAGTGAGGATATCTATTGGCCATAAATTACCGAAAATGAATTGAAACGCATTCAAGGGTCTAACCCACCCCCATCAGGAATTTTGCACAAACTCTCCTCCTGTTTTTAGGAGGAGTACTCCCGGTGTCCCCGGGAGGGAGGTGGTCATTTCCTTTTTTCAAGGATGCCTGCAAGGGCACGACCGCTAGGTCAACTCCCGGTGTCCCCGGGAGGGAGGTGGTAAATTCCTTCAAGGATGACTGCCAGGGCACGAGCGTAGCTCAACCCGCAGGGGGAGGTGGTCCGGACTAACCAATTCGCGCATCTTCTACGCCGCCGCCTCATTCACTCCGTTAATCGTCCTCACCAGCTCCTCCACCTGATTTTTATTAAAAACCCCAAGTATCCCCTGGCTCGATATATCCGTAAATGGCGGCTCAAATAGTTTCTCTACATCTATTATCCCGTTAGTACTCATGTACTGAATAATCATATCCACAAACCGGATCTGCTGCGCATTAAGCGATGGGTTATTAATAAACTGACTGAATGCCGCCCGGGTAGCCTGTATATCCATTCCTACTATCGACCGGATAAACTTACCTAATGGCTGATTACCGTAAGCCTTCACGAATTCATCCTTTGTACCCACTTCCCCCTGCTCAAAAAGCATCCGCTCCAGTTCATTCACTTCAGCCTTGGTTATCTGTTGATTGGTACGGAGTTTATAGATTACCAGGTTGTGTTTATGCTCGGTAATGTATTGCACCATCCGTCTTTTATAGGCTTCCAGCCCGCCCGATGCCGCCGCTGGGCTTGTTGCTTCACTTACTATAGTCAATAACTCATCCTCGAAATTCGAATACAGGATTACTCCTGCCTGCTTCTCCAGGAACTTCATCAGCCCACGTAGTTCTATCCGTAGGTACTCCAGCTTGAATACTGTAATACCGGCCCAATAGGGATTCAGTCCGACTTCCTTCAGCAGGTCCATCTTAGCTGCCACCATCGGTATAGCTCCTCTCCTGGTCAGGCTGTTAGCTATCTCCTTGGTTTCTGAAACCAGGTGATCTGATATCTTCGCGTTTTTCAGTATCCCTAGCTGCATATTATAGTCCAGCAGGTCGAATCGTTTGGCCGCCTCATCTTCATCTGCATCATACACCAGTCCTGCAATATGATCCATAAGTTCTTTAACCTCCAGCTCTCTCAGTGCATTCCATCTGTGCCCATCGCGGTATTTCTCCACTTCCCGCCAGTGCAGCCTTACCATAAAGCTGCTTTCATCCAGTTTCTCCACCATGCTGTGCAGGTAAGTCTTTAACTCCTGGGCGAAATTCTGATACTCCGGCTCGGCTCTTTTCTGTAGAAAGAAGATCAGCTTCAACCGCTGCTCAAACAGACGCATAGTGATAGACTTCCCTTGGTTGCCATCCGTACCTTCAGGCTTCTTACCGAAGAATTCGAAGTTTTCGCAGAAGTCGAATATGATAAACTCTTTCTTATCATCTCCCGGCCCAAAGAGATCAGGACATAGACGTGTACCCCGTCCTATCATCTGCCAGAACTTAGTGCGCGATTTCACCGGCTTATAAAACACCAGGTTCACTATCTCCGGTACATCTATACCAGTATCCAGCATATCAACCGATATAGCTATATGCGGCCCCTGATCTTTCTCTTCAAACTTCTTCAGCAGGTCATGGGCATAACCATCGTAATTATCTATGATCTTACAGAAGCCACCCTTCAGATGCGGGAACTGCTTATCAAACCGCTCTTCTATAAATAATGCGTGCTTATGGCTCCGGGCAAAGATGATGGTCTTGCCCAGCCGGTCTCCGCCAGCTACTTTAATGCCATTATTCATCACATAAGCCAGCAACAGATCGACAGTATTGGCATTAAACAGCCAGGCATTAAGGGCCTTACTATCTATTTCATCAGGATATTCCCCGGTTATCGGGTCGGCAAACATTTCCTCATATGCTATCTGCTCTTCAGTGCTCAGGTCGGCATACTTCACGCCCTGCCTATGGAACTTTGTGGGCACCGATATAGATTTCTGAGGCACCAGGTGATGCTCCTTTACAGCTCTATCGAGTTCATAGGCAAAAGTAGGATCGCCGGGTTGCAGGCCAAAAAGATGATAAGTATCGCGGTCGCCTTCATCTCTCGGAGTAGCGGTTAGCCCTATACGGTAACCATCAAAGTACTCGAATATCGCCTTATAGCGGTTATATACCGACCGGTGAATCTCATCAAAAATTATTAGGTCGAAATGACCGACTCCGAAGTGGCGCTGATTACCATCATACTCATTATCTATCAACCCTATCATAGTCTGGTAGGTACTGAAGACAATCCGGTTATTCAGATTATCTTTCTCCTTCGTCAGGTCTACCAAAGTCATATTCGGCAGATGCGTAGCGAAACCTTTAGTCTTAGCCTGAAATACGAGTGCGGTTCTATCTGCCAGGAATAATACCCGCTTCACCCAGTTACACTTACTCAATACATCTACCAGGGCTACTGCCGTCCGGGTCTTGCCTGTACCTGTAGCCATCACCAGCAGCGCCTCCCGGCCTTTATGCTCCAGCACCTTACCCACACTCCGTATCGCTTCTATCTGGTAATCACGGCCTGCTATCTCCGTATTTATAGGCGCTGTTTGTAATGGCTTCTTGCTATCTCTGCGCTGAATCACCCGTTCCAGTTCCAGTTTCTTATAGAATCCATGCACCCTCCTCGGCGGATAGTTCACATCATCCCATATCATCGTCTCAAAACCATTGGTATAAAAGATAACTGGCCGTTGCCGGAACCGCTTCTCCAGGCAGTCGGCATATAGTTTAGCCTGATTCCTGCCTGCGCTCGGTTCTTTACTGGTTCGTTTGGCCTCCACTACTGCAAGCGGCTTGCCATCATCTCCCCACAGCACATAATCCACATATCCGGGCCCATTATTCACGCCATCACCTGTAGGCATTCCGGTTACCGGGTATTCTGCTACATCTGGCCCGTTGGGGTTCCAGCCTGCTTCCCGCAGCAGCAGGTTTATATATAGCTCCCTGGTTACTGCTTCATTAGGGTCTATGGGTGGTGGTACTTTGGTTTTATGTTCTTCCTTTATAGCCCGTAGTCTGTCCAGCTCTTCCTGCAGGCTCCGGTTCAGTTCCTGTGTTTTCTGGAATTCTTTTTCCAGTTCGGCTATCCGTTCCTTACTCTTTACGGTTGGGCCTTCCTTAGGTATCAGATCTGCATCAAATGCAGGTATTACCGGCATTCCAGAGCTATACATTCTGATCACCCATCCGGTAAAGCCATGCAGTATCTGCAGCGCATGTAGCGCCTCTGCCGGGGCTATCTTTATATTTGTGTGTACGGCATCATTCCCCAGCTTCCTTACCAGGTTGATCTGCTTGAATAGCGTAGGCGATACCAGGTCTTTAAAGTCCTGTTGATACAGCAATCCATTCAGCGAAGTATCAAATGGCTTCTTCAGACTTCCATCGTTCTCATACAGCCATATCACCCACTCCTTCAGCCCCTTCCTGCACAGCACCGCAGAATATCCCGGCGCTCTATACACCTGCCGCTCTGCCTCAATAAGAGTACCAGCCAGATTAGACCAAGGCTCCGATATGTAAGAGTAGTTGTTCACAACCTATTTACAATAATAGTTTCGAAGGTTTTAATACTGATGGCGCTATGGTTCGGCACCCCTCTCCTTTGGAGAGGGGCCGGGGGTGAGGTCTCTCCCGGCGCACTATACACCTGCCGCTCTGCCTCAATCTGAGTACCAGCCAGATTAGCCCAAGGGGATGATATGTAGGAGAAGTTAGAGTTCATGCAAATGAAGTCTGAATTAGTGAACTAAAGAGAGAATCTGCTTCTGATATACTCTGTTCCATTTTTAATTTCAGCTTTTCCATAATTAATATAGTCTCAGCGTACTTGTTCTGCAATTCCATAGGGGGAAGTAGTATTTCTATCTCTTTTAGGTCTAATAGATTTAAGGTTTTCTGAGCTACCCCTCGTACTTTCCTTTCTATTTGATTCTGAACAAACTGACTTTTAAATATGCCAAAAAGAAAGCGATAATTAATAAGGTTGTGATTGGGTCTTATGAATGCGATATGCCTCTGGAAAGCGAACTTATCAGTCTTCTCGATTATGGCTGGATTACCGTATGATCCTACTGTTGTTAATAATATATTCCCTACTTCTATTGGAGTCCGTTTAACTAATACTTCAAATTCTTCGTTACTGATAAAGGTGTCTGTATCGTAGCATATCTTATTGTTCCGTATGTTTGAAACAAAAAGAAATGGTATGCCTGAAGGTAAAAACTTGGGGCTAAGGTGAGTGCCGTCAGTAATTTTATTACTTACCTCTGATAATTTTAGTATTGGCCATCCCTTCTCATTCTTCACCGGGTCACCAAACATCTCATAGAATATACTCTGCGCCAGCTCATCATATTTCTGCAGCAGTAGCTGGTCTTTACGGCGCAGGGCATCAGCTTTATCTAAGGTATCTGCTATCTGCTTCTGGATGGGGAGAGGGGGGAGGGGGATTTCTAATGTTTTAAGTCTTGCATTATTGAGTATAGGAACAACCGCATTATTAGCTAAGTTACTTAATTCCCTTTTCTTATCTAAAATACAGTAATATAGATAATCTGCATTAAGATCATCATTAGGAATTAAAGCAGTTATTTGCTGATTAGTAGTGCCGCCATTAGGTAAAATCCCAGCCTTCCCTATATCCCCGATGCAGCTTACTATTACTGAGTTTTTAGGTAAGAGATTGCACTTGTTCTCATCAACTGCTTTCTTTGATAAAGTGCGTGCAGAAGTGGTAATTAGTTTCGCTTTAAAGTCGCCAGGAGTAACCCACAATAAGTCGCCGTTGAAGTAATCTGGGTTTGAGGTTGAGGGTGTCTTTCCCGTTACTGGCTTAATATAGTCACCTAATTTAACCAAAGGCCAACTCATACTGCAGCATTTATTGGTGACTGGATAAGTTCCTTTAATTCTGATAATAACTCCTGACGTTCTTCATCCAGTAATTCTATCTGCTCAATAATCACCTCCGGCTTTTCATATAACTTCTGCTCATACACCACCTCTTTATATCGGTTGATGCTCAGGTCATAATTATTATCCTGTAGCTCCTTTACCGGCACCAGAAAGCTCTTATCCGTTCGGGTTCGACCCGTTTCGGCAGCCTTGTTTTTATACCGGGCTACTATATCATCTATATCATTCTCCGCTATCGGGTTGCGCTTATCGTCCAGGCTATAGCCATCTGCGGTCATATCATAAAACCATACGTTATCAGTACCTCCACTATCGGTTTTCGTAAATACAATTACCGCAGTACTCACCCCGGCATATGGCTTGAATACCCCCGATGGCATAGATACTATAGCTTCAAGCTTATGGTCGTCTATTATAGCCTTCCTGATGGCCTTATGGGCAGTACTGCTCCCGAAAAGTACACCATCGGGTACTATCACGGCACACCGGCCACCCGGCTGTAGTCCTTTCAGCATCAGCCCAAGGAAGAGTAATTCGGTTTTCTTGCTATCTACTATACGCAGCAGCTTCGGGTCTACCGCCTCACGGTCCAGACTGCCTTTAAATGGCGGGTTGGCCAGTATTATCGTCGCCTTATCAGTAAATGAGTTATTGGCTTCGCTCAGTGCATCTACGGCTACCAGCTTCGGGTTTTCAATACCATGCAGCATCAGGTTCATAGCGCCTATCCGCAGCATAGTGGGGTCAAACTCCATACCCATCAGCATATCCTCCTGGAATCGTTTCTGCACCTCAGGCCTCATCAGTTCAGCCGCATAATGCTCCCTCAGGTATTCCCCCGCAGCTACCAGGAATCCGCAGGTACCCGCGCTCGGGTCGCAGATAATATCATCGGGCGTAGGCTGCACCATTTGCACCATCATCTTAATAATATGGCGCGGAGTCCTGAATTGTCCATTCTGTCCGGCTGAGGCAATTTTACTCAAGAGGTACTCATACACATCGCCCTTGGTGTCCCGGTCGTCCATGTTAATTTCACTCAACATATCAACCACCTGGGCCAGCAATCGCGGAGTAGGGATCATGAAAGTAGCCCCCTTCATATACCGCGAAAAGGAACTATCAATCGCCCCCATATTCTTCAAAAAGTCAAATACCCCTCCTTCCTTCGTAAACAACCGGTACATCACCTCCGGATCGAGATTGCGGAAGAAACTCCACCTCAGTTCATTCTGTTCCGGCAGATAAATCGGTTCCTTCACAGCCCGCTTCAGAAAGCTCGCCTTCTGTTCCCGCTGCACCTGCAGATCATCCAGCCTCCTGATAAAAAGCAGAAACGTCATCTGCTCAATAACCGTAATCGGATTCGACAGCCCACCAGTCCAGAACGCTTCCCAAACTCTATCTATTTTACTCTTTAATTCTCCTGTTATCATTCATGGTTCTATTGAGCGGTAAATATCTGGAAAAGAATGGGATAAAGGAAAGAATTATAAGATTAAAGATACTAGCATATATTTTGCCACTTTAGTGCTATTTCTTCTTTTCCATCTTTGGGGAACTTTCTTTTTTAGCCTCCATTTTTTTTCCACCTTCTTTTTTAGTTTCGGCTTTTTTTTGTGTAGATTCTTTCTTATCTACCGCTTTTTTGCTAACTTCTTTCCCTTTTACTTCTTTGAATGTTTTGGCTTTTGGATTTCCATCATTAAAGGTTGTTACTTGAGAAAACGAACTAAAAGTGCAAAAAAATACAGCAATAAAAAATATTGATTTTTTCATTAAAAAAAATTTTTGAGTTAGAAATATTTTGTGGCTAATTTACGTTATTTATTCGAAAATAATAGTTTCATAAAATGAAGTATTGGTAAATGGAAAGAATAGAAAGAAACTCAATAAGATTTGAGATTGCAAAAAATATTATCGGTATTACAGCTGTTTTCATCACCGGGTTTTGGGGATATTTTACCTTTTTTGCTAAAGATGCAGGAGCGTTAGTGCCTGATATTGAACAATCTGTTGCGATTCAGCCTCTTGACTGGGTTATACCAAAAAAAAGCAGCATTGATTTAAGCATGAAAATAAAGAATATTGGAACATGTGAATTTACTATAGATAAGATAGAAATTTACTATTGGATTATTGATAATGATATGGTTTTTGGAAAAAGATACTTTGATTACGATTCAATAGAAAAAAATGTACCTGCCACAGATTCTTTACCCGTTCATCAAAATGCTACACTTATACAAGAATATAAGAAAGACCAGGAACATCACAAACACTTTGTATTTACATTTGACTCCTCAGCTAGTAAATCCATCATTTTTAAAGCATATTCAGTTGGTCATTATAAAAACTTATCTAACCCCAATAATGTTTGCACTGCATCTAGCAGCGCGTGGGCATATGATATTTTAAAGAAAAATCCCCAAAAAGAGAAAACCGATTCAACCCATT
This sequence comes from uncultured Bacteroidota bacterium, assembly GCA_903904855.1. GTDB lineage: Bacteria > Bacteroidota > Bacteroidia > Chitinophagales > Chitinophagaceae > Nemorincola. Next base: position 17,717 of record CAIVEH010000047.1, read on the forward strand.
CAAATTTGTAAAGGAAATTCAAAGCCTGTTCAGTCTGGTGCAGGTCTGTAGCAAATTCCATGTATAGCAAACCTGTGTCTGAGCAATCTCACCAGTTTGCAACTGGCGTATTCCTATACTCATCTACTTTTACCATGCAATCCTCCTTATTCTTTAATCCTGAAAATCCTGATCCAAAATAAATATGCC
>CAIVEH010000048.1 GCA_903904855.1 uncultured Bacteroidota bacterium
AATGGGTATATATCCAGATAGCCAGGGTAGGGGTTAGCACCATTGCAGGAGTAGAAAACATCAGCATCCTCCCTAATCCGAACAAGGGTGAGTTTACCATTAAGGGTAGCCTGGGAACAACAACAGACAAGGAAGTGAACCTGGAAATAACAGATGTACTAGGCCAGGTGGTTTACAAAGACCAACTGATGGCAAGGGGTGGCAGGCTGAACAACAGCATTCAACTCAGCAGCAATCTGGCCAATGGTATGTATCTCATTACGTTACGTTCAGATGAAAGCAATGTGGTTGTTCATATGATTTTAGAACAATAGTACATTATAAATGCACCAAAACAAGAAGCCCCGGATTTCCTGGTTTTCTCATTTTTTTCGGATTTGTATGATGTTTGCAAAATTTGGTAAAACCAATTGTTAATTAATTAGGATATTCATTTTTGATTGTGCATATTTGTATATAAATTGAATTCTATGCCATCAATCCTGGTTGCAGACAGCGGATCAACAAAAACGGACTGGTGCCTTTTAAAAAAAGGTAAGAAGCCTGTTCGCTTCAGTACCCAGGGCATAAATCCTTATCTTCAGAGCAAGGATTATATTACCGAAATGTTGAGCAATGAATTGCCCTGGGACAATAAAAAACAGAAAGCTGACTACTTGTGTTATTATGGCGCCGGAGCCGCTAATCCGGAGAAACAGGTGTTTCTCCATGAAATTCTGAAAGACCATTTTGGTATAAAGAAAACAGAAGTACAGGGTGATATGATGGCTGCTGCAAGGGCGCTTTGTGGTTCTGAAAAAGGTGTAGTTTGTATCTTAGGCACAGGGAGCGCTTCATGCTACTATAATGGTAAAATAATTAAGGAGCAAAGCCCTTCACTGGGTTACATAGCAGGTGATGAAGGTGGCGGGAATTATTTGGGCAAGCGCATTCTGCAATACTATGCCTATGGTACATTTGACTCCGAATTGAAAATGGTTTTTGAAATGAAATTCGGTGATGATATCCGTAAAATCGTAAATACCCTCTATCATCAGCCAAATCCCAACCGTTACCTGGCATCATTTGTAACAATGCTTAAAGAGAACCGGGGGCACTACATGGTTGAGAACATTATTGAAGACTGCCTCAATGATTTCTTTCATACCAGTATACTCAAGCACAGAAATACATGGAACCTTCCACTTTATTTTTCCGGCTCCGTGGCATTTGAATTCAAAGACATTCTGGAGAGCCTATGCCACCAATATGAACTGGAGATAGGTAATGTAATCAAAAGCCCGATGGATGGCTTGATCAAGTATTATAAAAACCAGCTGAACTAACTGTTACTTTTCATTAACCGCACAGATTGGGTTTCAATAAGCAACACTTAGGGGATTACCTGAGTGTAAAAGTCCATTTTTGGAATAAAGGTTGATCTTTTACCTTCTGAGTAACATTTTCTAATTGCCTGTAAACTAAAATACAGATAGAATTCAATCAGTTAGGATTGCTGCAATAGAAAAACCACTTATTGTATAACAATTTGGTAAATTGTTCTTAATATTGAAGTGGCAAAATAAGAATAATTTGCTGCTATTTTAGTTTAATGAAATCACCTATACAACAATATTTTTTGTTTCAGAATTTTGCCTGGCACATTGCGAAAATAGTCGCTGTATTATTTTTGTTTTTGCACGCTGAAAAAATATCAGCACAGTCATTTACACCTGGCTATTTAACTGTGTTGGTAACCGGAGATGGATCATTGCCATTATCAAGCGCTGCAACACCCATATCTGTGGTGGAATATACGACCAGTGGTGCACCAACCGGTGTTTCGGTTGTCCTTCCATCTACTGGTCTTTCTGCTATAACCAACAGCGGAACTGCCACTTCTGAAGGATTAATGGAATTATCTGCTGAAAGGGACAGATTGATAATTGCAGGATATGCAGCAGCGGCAGGTACTCCGAATGTGGCCACGTCCACTTCTCTATCTGTACCCAGAGTATTGTATGCGGTTAATTCAACTGCAACTTACTCTCAGGTTGCCAGTACTTCAGCTGCTTATTCCGGAAATAATATCCGTTCAGGCACATCATTTGGCGGCAACTATTTTGCTGGTGGTCCTGTCAACGGAGCTGTACTGATGAACACTTCAACCCAACTCACTTCTTTAACAACAAATATCAGGGCAATACAAATAATTAACGGGCAGACCTACTTTACTTCTGATGTTTCACCATATCAGGGTGTTTCTAAATTGGGATCAGGCATACCAACTACCGGTGGAAGTTCTGCAACTTTAATTACCCCAGTGAGTCCAAGTCCGTTTAATTTTTCTATTAGTCCGGACGGTAATACAATCTATATAGCTGATGATCTCGTCGGTATTCAGAAATATACTTTTTCGGGCGGTACCTTTGTGTCAGGCTGGGGAATCGGTATGCTTGTTCGTGGGTTGACCGTAGATTATTCCGGCGCACAACCGATAATTTATGTTACTACTGCTTCATCAAGTCCAAATGCAATTTTTAAAATAACTGATGATGGGTCATCCTATCCAGTTTCTTTTGTAGCGATGGCTCCGGTAAATACAGTGTTCAGAGGTATTACTTTTTCACCGGGTTGCTTTGCAACATTATCCATCCCCGGCTCATCTTCATTGTGCACCGGAGACAGCACCAATGTTGTTATTCATGGTAATCCATATGGGACAGTTTCCTATACTTTAAATGGCGCCCCGCATACAGTAACTCTTGGTAACAATGGTATTGATACACTGCATACCGGGGCTTTGACTACGGCTGCCACCTACACATTAATCAGCATATCCACCCCTTCTTGTTCATCAGCACCCTTATCGGGTAGTGTTACAGTAACTGTTAATCCATATCCTCCAGCAATTACAGGCGTTACAAATATTTGCTTTGGTAGTAACTCCCACTTATTTGATGCCTTGATTGGTGGTTTATGGCACAGTAATAATCCTACTGTTGCAAATGTTAATGCCATAACCGGAGTAGTTCTTACTCATATTGTTGGCACTGATACTGTAACTTATACATCACCTGCTGGCTGTAAAATAATGACCATATTAACGGTGAATCCATTACCATCTTCTATCTCAGGTATCCCGGTTTTGTGTGCCGGGACTACTACGACATTAAGTAATGGCACATCTGGTGGAATTTGGAGCAGCAGTAATCCTGCAATAGCAACAATTGGAACCGGATCTGGTATTGTTAGTGGAATTACCGCTGGCATCGATACCATCACTTATGCTACCGGACCAGGATGTACTGCAACACAGGCAATTACAGTAAATCCGTTACCTGCTGGCATTACCGGCGTTTCAGGTATTTGTGCCGGTTCATCAGCATCTTTCAGCGATCCTACTTCAGGTGGTTCGTGGAGCAGCACTAACAATACAATAGCTACCATTGGTTCTGGTTCAGGTCTTGTAAGTGCTGTAGCCCCCGGTATTGATACTATTATTTACACCTTGTCAACAGGTTGTTTTATCAAAAAGCCTGTTACTGTCAATTCTTTGTCTACCGCTATTACCGGCACATTTGTTTTATGCACCGGAGCTAATACTACCCTCAGCAATGCCACACCTGGTGGCTCATGGAGCAGCAGTATGCCTTCAATAGCCACTGTTGGCACAGGTTCGGGCTTGGTTTCAGGTATCAGTTCAGGAACTGCATCAATTACCTTTACCGGCTCCACAGGGTGTTATACTACGCAGGTAGTAACAGTAAATCCTGTACCTCCGGTTATTACGGGTGACAGTATTATCTGCTCCGGGTCTGCAACAACATTAAGCGATGCTACTTCAGGCGGCTCCTGGAGCAGCACTAATAGTACTATAGCTACAGTAATAGCGGGTAGCGGTTTGGTCACAGGCGTTTCAAGCGGGATTGATACTATTATTTATACTTTACCTGCGGGATGCCTTATAAAGAAAACTATTTCTGTTAATCCGTTGCCGGCAGTAATAACCGGAAGCCACACAGTCTGCACCGGAAATACTACCACATTAAGCGATGCATCGCCGGGAGGGGCCTGGAGCAGTAGCACGATTTCAGCAGCAACTGTTGGTTCCGGAACTGGCGTTGTTACCGGGGTAGGGGCTGGCAATACCACTATTACCTATACTTCAGGCATTGGCTGTTATTCCACTTTTTCGGTTACTGTTAATTCATCGCCAGCCATTATTACCGGAGGTTCCAATTTATGTTCAGGCAGTAATTTTACTCTGAGCGATGCCACAACTGGCGGTACCTGGAGCAGCACCAACCTTTCATTTGCAACAGTTATTCCCGGAGGTGGTGTTGTAACCGGTGTTTCCAATGGCATTGATACTATTGTTTATACACTTTCAACCGGTTGTCTCGCCAAAACCCCAATCACAGTTTATCCGCTTCCCGCTGCAATTTCAGGTAGTCATACTGTTTGTAAAGGCTCGGTTACCGCACTTATCGATATTACTGTTGGAGGCCTGTGGACAAGCGCCGATCCAACTATTGCATCCATTGGATCCGTAACTGGAGTTGTAACTGGCATCAATGCAGGTAATACTACAGTTACTTATACCAGCGGCCCGGGTTGTATTGCTGCATACACTATTACAGTAAATAATACACCGGCATTTATTTCCGGAGATTCCTCTGTTTGCGTTGGCTCCGGCGTAATCCTTTCTGACGTCACCCCAGGTGGTTCATGGAGCAGCAATGCAATGCCTGTTGCCAGTATAGGAACTGGTAGCGGTGCCGTTACAGGGGTTTCTTATGGCATTGCTTTTATAACTTATACTTTAACTACAGGCTGTTACACCACCCGTTCTGTTACCGTTAATTCCCTGCCAGCTACCATTTCTGGTATATTAAGCGTTTGTGCAGGTGCCGAGACCAATTTATTCGATGCATCATTCGGAGGTAGGTGGAAAAGTGGTAATCCTACTGTGGCTACTATTGATTCTCTTACCGGATTAGTTTCCGGAATCTCATCTGGTAATGCAGTTGCTACCTATTCATTGCCTTCCACAGGTTGTTATGTTACTTCTATTGTTACTGTCAACCCTGTACCATCTGTAATTACCGGTCCTTCTCAGGTTTGTACCGGTTCAACAGGATTATTTACGGATAGTGCTGCCGGAGGTACCTGGACCATTGGTACTCCATCAGTTGCAACAGTTGGCTCCTCTTCAGGCATTGTTTCCGGTGTCAGCAGCGGCAGTGTTATTATTACCTACATGCTTTCCACAGGATGTAAAGTTTTTGCCAGCCTAACTATTCAGCCACAGCCCGATACTATTGCTGGTACTAAAGTAGTGTGTACCAACTATACTTCATTGCTTACAAATGCCTCACCCGGTGGCGCATGGACCAGTAGTAATACTCTGATTGCAACTGCAGGCTCGGCAACTGGGATTGTGACAGGCAACAGTTCCGGCATTGCAACCATTCGGTATACTTTGCCCACTGGTTGTTTTGTTTCCACTCCTGTCACAGTTAATCCCACACCACCTGCTGTATCAGGCGATTCTACAGTTTGCACAGGCGCTTCTATACCTTTAACTGATGCTGTTTCTGGTGGTGTGTGGAGTTCCGGCAGCCCTGCAATTGCCACTGTCGGCTCTGGTACAGGCTTAGTTAACGGTATCACCACAGGAGTAGCAATGGTTACTTATACCCAGTCTGGTTGCTATGCATTAAAAACGGTTACTGTCAACTCAGTAATCGCTCCCGGCATTATTTCAGGCCCTTCTGCTGTGTGCATTGGCGATTCTATATTGTTAACCGATACCGTGAGTGGCGGCATCTGGAGTCGCAGCAATACCAACGCCACTATTTCGGCTATTGGCAGAGTTAAGGGTATAAATGCAGGCCTCGACACTATTACCTATTCTGTTACCAATATCTGCGGCACTACTCGTGCCCTGAAAACTGTTACTATTAATACTGTGCCAAATCCTGCACCATTAACCGGGGCGGGTAGCGTATGTGTTGGTGCAGCTATAGTGCTTACTGATAGTTTAACTGGTGGTACATGGAGCATGAAGAATACCAATGCCACTGTTTCAAATGGTCTTGTAGCTGGTATAGCAAAAGGTACAGATACTTGTGTTTATACGGTTACCAATAGTTGCGGATCAGCAAATGTATCTAAAACAATTACTATTACCACAGCGCCTGATCCCGGTATTATTACCGGCCCCGACAGTGTTTGCAAAGGCAGCAGCATTACCCTTGTCGATACTGTTTCAGGCGGTGTATGGGCCAGCATCAGTAGCCGGGTATCTGTTTTCGCAGGAGTGGTTACTGGTATATCAACTGGTGTAGATACCATAATTTATATTGTTACCAATTCCTGCGGTACCAAGGAAGCTAAAAAAGCAATTAAAATTGTTACCTCATCCAGCCCCGGTATCATTTCTGGCCCGTTTGTTCTGTGTGCCGGAACAACTATCCTGCTCACAGATTCGCTTGCTTCAGGTGGCACCTGGAGCGCCACAAACGCTGTTGCCAAAGTTGTTGCCGGGCATGTAACCGGTATGTCGGGTGGGGTAGATACTATTAAGTATACTGTTGCCAATGGCTGTGGTAATGCTTTTACAACCTATGTAGTTACTGTAAATCCACTGCCTGATCCGGGTATTATTTATGGCTATGATTTTGTATGTCTGAATTATACCGATACACTTAGAGACAGTGTAAAGTTCGGTGTATGGAGCTGCTCTAATGGCAATGTTACGGTCAATAAAGGCATTGTTACCGGAAAGGTTCCCGGTACCGATACCATTTTCTATGCTGTTACCAACGCTTGCGGTACCGATTCGGCCATGCGCCTGCTGACTATTAATGATGTTCAGGTTAAACCCAAAATCAGCCGCAGTTATAATGTACTATCTCTCGACACCGTTTATAAAGCCTATCAGTGGCAGGAACTTGGCCACAATATTCCCGGCGCTACAAATAGCACTTATACCATGATAACCCCGGGTGTATATGAAGTAATAGTAGATGGCTATTATGGCTGCAAAGGTTGGGACTCCATGCAGGTACGCAACCTGAATTGCGATCCGGGCAGTATTTTTATTTACCCTAATCCTACCCGGCAGTATGTCAATATCAACTGGTGTGGTGCCGCCAATGTAAGGATTACCCGGATGGATGGCACAATGTACCAAACAATATATAATGTGAGTCAGATAGATATGGGTGAACTACCCCCAAACATTTATCTGCTGTGTTTCTTCGATGAAGATGGCAAAGAAATCAGGACATTCAGGGTGACGAAATTGCCATAGTAGGCATTGGGTAATTATGAAATAACAATTGTCAATTTTGATCTGCAATTATAGGGTATTGAGATATTTTAGCATTCAATTTTAGTTGATTGTACTTTTGGGTACTTCTCCTATGGAGCGAAATATTTTGGTAATATGCTTGGCTAAATTAAAGCATACCTGTTCTTTAAATTGAGCGTATTCCTATGGAGAATTGTATCAATTACTTTTCCATTAATGAGTAGTATCATCATTAATGAAGTAAAATGTTCCAGGTAGCTAATGCATTTTTGCGCCAGGTACGACTTAGTCATTTGGTTCGACTACCCGAAGTATTTCTGGGACTTTTTCCATCACATTAACATTGGTTATTTATTATTAAATCAACTGACTTGTAACTTGCTTTCCGAATATGCTTTCTCTATACTTATTCATGCACACACTGTTGATAACCCCTTTTTGACTTCATAGGGATTATTGTTATCTTGCACCTCAATTCATTTATATTTACTGTAGTTTAATATAACAGCATTATATTCTCATGCTCAAAATCGGAGTTTTTGGGGCTGGACACCTCGGCAAGATCCATATGCAGCAATGGAAAGAAGTATCGGGAGTAGAACTCACCGGTTTCTTCGATCCCGATGATGAACAGGCAGCAGTGGCCATTGAGAAATACCAGGTGCCGCGGTTTCTGGATGAGCAGCAACTCATTGATGCAGTAGATGCTGTAGATATTGTTGCACCTACAATCAATCATTTCAATATTGCCAGAAAATGCCTGCTCTGTGGCAAACACCTCTTTATTGAAAAACCGCTCGCCAAAACACTGGAGCAGGGAAATGAGCTGGTGAAAATGGTAAAAGAAGCCAATGTGAAATGCCAGGTGGGCCATGTGGAACGCTACAACCCTGCTTTTCTTGCCCTTGGCGATATTGCATTGCAGCCCATGTTTATTGAAGCGCACAGGCTGGCGCAGTTTAATCCCAGGGGCACAGATGTCTCAGTGATACTCGACCTCATGATTCATGATATTGATATAGTGCTTTGCCTTGTAAAAAGCCCTGTGAGGCGGATATCGGCAAGTGGGGTATCTGTGTTGAGTGAGACGGCTGATATTGCCAATGCCAGAATAGAGTTTGATAACGGATGTGTTGCCAACCTTACTTCAAGCCGTATCTCGTTGAAGAATATGCGCAAAATGCGCCTGTTTCAGCGGGATGCCTATATTGGTATCGATTTTCTGGATAAGAAAACCGAAATTATCAAATTGAAGGAGGACGGGCAACAAGCCGGATTGATGGATTTTCCGCTGGAGATTGGAAACGGGGAGCGAAAAATAATATCTGTTCAGATGCCGGAAATTACCCCGCTGAACGCCATACGTACCGAGCTGGAAGAGTTTGCAAATGCCATTCGTTTCGACCGTCCGGTGCGGGTTTCGGTATACGATGGTTACCAGGCAATGGATGTAGCTCACCAGATTTTGAAAAAAATGAGTTTGCACAATGAGTTGCACAATGTTTAACATTATTTTACGTTATAGGGATACAATAAAGAAGATGAGCGTTTTTTCCGGAGGTGTGAAATATTTTATTCTTATATGTTGTTGCTGGCTGTTATGGTCTGGTTGTAACGTTATTAATCCTGTAGAGCCTACTCCTACTTATGTGCACGTGGACTCTTTTAGTTATAAAGATAATCCTTATCTTAGCATTCAACCCTATACTCGATCTCATAACATCACCACTGTTTGGGTATATTATAATAATAACCTGATTGGCGAATACGATCTGCCTGCAACATTTCCAATTATCACAGACGGCACCAATAAAGGAAAACTTGAATTATTCCCTGGCATCATTATCAATGGTTTGAATAATTCGGTGGATATGTATCCGTTTTATCAGCCCGATACTTCGTTTACAGTAGTACAAAATCCGGGTAAATCCACAACTTACAAGCCTGTTACCCAATATTACGCTGATACTAAAATTTTTCACATAAATAATTTTGATGCAGGTACCATTATGAATTTCGGACTCTATGCAGGCAATATTAATATATTTAAAATAAATTCACCTGATTCGCTTCTTTTTGAGGGGGGAGCTGTAGGCAGCATTTACATGTCCAGTCCTGGAGACAGTTCAGTTGATAGTACAGTAAGGTTTGCTATCGACAGCAGTGTAAGCGCCTATATCGAATTCAATTACAAAAGCGACGTGCCATTTTTTGTGGGTATGTCTTCAAATTTGAATTCCACTATTGGTTCTGCCCCTTATTATCTTGCCGGTATCAGCCCCAGCAGCACCTGGCAGAAATTCTACCTGAATATTACTGCATTCCTGGCCCAGTATCATGGAGTTAACTATAATTTTTGCATTAAAACATCGCTGCCTTCCACCCAAACCACTGGTAGGCTGCTGATTGATAACATTCAACTTGTAACTTTCTAAGTAAATATGCGTTTGAGCCCAATGAAGAGAAAAGCTATAAGGCAATTGATTTTGCTTGATTATGTAGCTGCTGCATTGGCATGGTTTACATTGTGGATATACCGTCAGCATGTACTTACCAGGCTCAGTTATATGGATACCCTGGACCGGTTTCATACCCGCGATTACATTAATACACTTTTAATTATACCTGCCGGCTGGTTTGTAGCCTACCTCATGTCTGGTACTTATTTCGATCTGTACCGCAAAAGCCGCCTCAATGAGGTAAACCGAACTTTGATTTCCTGTATTCTGGGTTGTATTCTGGTATCGGTAATTGTATTTGCCAACGACAGCAGCGATTATTCTTATTTCATTAATGAGTTCGGCCATTATTTGCTCATTCATACTGTATATGCATTGGTGTTCCGGTTATTTATTCTCAATCATGTTAAGGTCAATCTTACCAAGGGCAAGGTTGGATTCAATACACTGATCATTGGTGGCAATCAGCAGGCTATCAATATTTATAAGCAGGTACTCGATAACCCGAAAGTGCTCGGCAATATTTTTGTCGGTTTTATTTATTCCAGCCAGGAATCTACCAATGGTATGAGCAAATACCTGGCTCAGTTGGGCCACCTCGCTCAGCTGGAGGAAATAATAGATAAGCACGAAATAGAAGAGGTTATTGTAGCTGTCGACTCATCTGAGCACCACCTGCTCGAAAACATTGTAACCCGTTTATGCTATCGCCCGGTGGTAGTAAAGGTATTGCCCGACTATTACGATATCATTTCCGGCTCTGTAAAGACCAGCAATGTATATGATGCTGTATTGATCCACATTCATCCCGACCTTATGCCCGACTGGCAAAGGGTATGGAAACGGTTTATTGATATTATTTTTTCTACATTGGCGCTTGTATGTCTCTCTCCGTTCCTGCTGCTTACAGCTATAATGGTCAAGTTGTCATCTAAGGGAAGTATAATATACAGCCAGGAGCGCATTGGCAGGTTTGGACGGCCATTCCATATTTATAAGTTCCGGTCTATGTTTATGGAGGCCGAGAAAATGGGCCCGGCGCTATCCAGTAAAATGGACCCCCGTATCACCAATTGGGGCAGGTTTATGCGCAAGTGGCGTATCGATGAGTTGCCACAGTTTATCAATATCATCAAGGGCGAAATGTCGCTGGTAGGCCCACGGCCCGAGCGCAAGCATTATATCGATATCATCAGCCAGGCCCATGCGCACTACAAATACCTTCATAAAGTGAAGCCGGGTCTTACCTCATGGGGTATGGTGCAGTTTGGTTATGCCGAGAACGTAGAAGAAATGATCGAGCGCATGAAGTACGACCTGCTTTATATTGAGAATTGCTCTCTTGCCCTCGATGTAAAAATCATCCTCTATACCTTCATGGTTATATTTCAGGGGCGAGGAAAGTGATTTTTTAATGGCGCAATAGCTTAATTGCTCAATGGATTTGCTCTAAGAATAATAAATTTTATTTGTATTATTAATTTTAAAATGTAATATTGGATAGTAAAAATAAAAAAGCCCCACTTTAGTATCCGCCACGGCGAGACAGGTTGATTATCAACGAAATGATGGTGGAAAATGTCCCATTAATGTCCCATGTGGGTAATTTTTTGTCTGAACCGGAATTTTTTGAATTAATAGAATTCAGGAATTTCCAGTGCATATCTCATTCTCTTAAAAAAAGCGATGGGATAAGGGCATACGCTGAAACCCTTGCTGGTGGCTGATATAAAACAATTTTCGATTATCTCATCATATCCCATTTCTTGTGGGATTGGGAATTTGTGAACCCTGCCTCTATATATCTGGACTCTTAGAATGGGTATCTTATTTGGTGTCCTAAATTCTTTTATTTCCTGCTGTTAGCGATGTACTTTTCTTTTCTGCAGGAAAAAGAAAAGTACCAAAAGAAAGTCCCGCCCTTTGTTCAATCGCTCCGCTGAACAAAGGGTTAGCTCTGCGACTTGTATCAGCCAGCTCTTTTCAGCAGGGTGGGGCTGGTAATTCTGGCTATAATTGCATCTATTTGGCTTTTGGTTGTTGTTTGGCTTCTGTTCTTCATGTTGTGATTCATCTGTTAGTCTACGCCATTATTAAGGCCCCATTATAGGCTAAACTGCAAATCTTTGTTCGGCAAATTAATAGAGTTATATTATGGATCATATGATTAGTGGATTTCTTCTATTAAAAAGGCGTTTTGTTTGGTTATCCCATTGTCTCAAAAAAATGCGATGGGATAATGGTAAGCGATGAAAGCCTTTCTGGTGGCTGATATAAATTAAATTACGATTATCTCATTATATCCCATTTTGGGGGAATTGGGAGTTTGGTATTGGGAATTTGTGAACCTTACTTCTGTTTGTCTGCCCACTTTTGCTTTACTTAAACCTATTTAAAATGCAGCCTCCCTAAAAAGCGTTTTGTTTTGTTATCCCATTGTCTCTAAGAAATGCGATGGGATAAGGTTAAACGCTGAAACCATTGCTGGTGGTTGATATAAAATAATTTACGATTATCTCATCTTATCGCATTTTGGGGGAATTGGGAGTTTGGAATTGGGAATTTGGAACCCCACTTCTTTATGTCTAGCCCAAGTGTTATACTTCAACCTTGGAAAAAAAGCAGCCTCCCTAAAATGGCTTTTTGTTTTGTTATCCTATTCTCTTTAAAAAAGCAATGGGATAATGGTAAATGCTGAAACCCTTGCTGGTGGCTGATATAAAACAATTTTCGATTATCTCATCATATCCCATTGTATCCCACTTCGGCAAGCTCTGTGCAGGCTACGACCTCACCCCGGCCCTCTCTTACCCTCCCGCCTTCGGCATCGTGCCGCTTCCCGGCATCTTAAAAAAAGGGAGGGAGTAATAGTGTTATTGAAAAAATGTGTTAACCTACTTGCAGGTAGGTAAGTGTAAAAATGCGTTCGGATGCATGTGATTAATAAAAATATACGATTTTCAATCGCCTTAATCAACGAGAATGTTTGAATTTTCGATTTTCAATCGCCTAAATTAGCGGGAATGTTTGGTTGTTTGATGCCTGAGTTGGTAAAAATCCCTTCGATATACTCAGGATGAAATAATAATTGTTTCATAGTTTAATAAATAGTCAATTATCCTAATAATTTGGAACAAATGTAGGATGAATAATTGAAAATTCCTAATTTGCAGGCATATTTATTTTTGATCAGGATTTTCAGGATTAAAGAATAAGGAGGATTGCATGGTAATAGCAGATGAGTATAGCAATCTGCCAGTTGCAAACTGGTGAGATTGCTTAGACACTGAACCTCTAGTCTCAAAGCTTTGCAATAGACATACACTAGAATAAAATGAATTAGTTTTTATAAAACCATTTCAAAAATACCAATCACTTTTAAATGGATTGATTCATCGTCAGTTAATTCTAAGTCTTTGTATTCTGGATCATAGGATAAAGGCTTTAAAATGATAGATTGGTGCCCCCATAGATCATTGTCAACGAACTTTTTACTTTGATATTCCTTTACAGTATAACCCGAACCAAAATCAGGATCTTGAATGTTTGTGTGTTCAACTAAAACAATTTTACCATTTCTTGAACCACCTGAATATTTTCGGAATAAACACATTGAACCATTTGGGATAATTTTATTCATCGATTCTCCAATTACTTGACATGCGAACCAATCTCTAGAAGGTTTGTATCTACTCGGAATTTCAACCCAATTGTAATCCTCAAAATTCTCATTCACAATTTGTAAATCACTAAAATTACCTGCTGCTGCTTTTAAATCAAATACTGGGATAGAATTTTCAAAAGGAATAACTTTTTCTTTGGGAAAAAAGTTTATGATTTTTGATTTTTCTTTCTTTTGAAAGGTGATATGTTTTGAAAAATATTCTCTCAATGATTTGTTGCAAGCATAAACATACGTTCCTTTAATACCGCGTAACATTATTGTTTTATAAATATTTATTATAAATGCTTTTAATTCTAAGGGGTCACTAATAGAATTCTTGTAACTATTCAGCCCCATACAGAGCTACAAGCCTGA
>CAIVEH010000049.1 GCA_903904855.1 uncultured Bacteroidota bacterium
CAGCACATCCTATAAAAGTGTAGGTTTATAAGTCTATACTTTATAAATGGATTATCGGATCTACAAGAGACAAAAATTATTTGGACATCTATATTATTGAACTAGCTTTTGAGTCAATTTGACGTCATGGTAAATTTTTTATAGAATTTGATCTAAGGAAAAAATTATATAATGTTATTTCTATGGGAAGCAGTCTATTTATGTCAGCTCTAATTCAAAACATTATCACTCATCCGGAAGCAGCCGTCGTGTTAAGTAAAGCTGTTGCTCGTTCCGCAGAGCGTCTAGATATTTCACGATCACTACTTGCCAAAGTGCTTGGGCTTAGTCCAGCCACCATTACACGGTTGTATAGTGGTGGCTACTTACTTGATCAAAAACGAAAAGAATGGGATTTTGCCTTGCTGTTCGTTCGGGTTTTTCGATCACTAGACTCAATAGTGGGTGATGAGGCCACCGCTCGAAAATGGCTTAATAGCGAAAATCTTGGCTTGAATGGTCGGCCCATTGAGCTTATTCGCAATACAGAAGGACTAGTACGTGTCGTTCAATACTTGGACGCCTCTCGCGGTCTCATCTGAGGCTAGCGATTGGCAAGGATCCGTTTGGCGGATTGTAGAAGCACAACACATTGCTTCTACCATGAAAATAGTTGACAGTCAGTTCGAACAGAATGTACTTGAGTCTCTTTTGGAAAGTAGCAAACCCTTACCATCGTTGCTCGCCGATGGCTTAGATTACTTACTCGCTACACCTTTTCGCTACGACCCCTTACGTGGAGGTTCTCGCTTCCGCTCTAATACAGATCCTGGCGTTTTTTATGGAGCTGAATTGGTACGTACTGCATGCGCAGAATTAGGTTACTGGCGCTGGAAGTTTCTAAAGGATGCAATCGACTTAGAAAAAATAGAACCCGTTGCGCATACTGCATTTCGATCTGATGTTAGAACATTGATTGTTGATCTTCGAAAATCACCCTTTAACGCTGATGCTGATAAATGGTTACATCCTAAGGACTATAGTTATACACAAGAATTTTCTCAGGTAGCACGAAAAGCAAATATTGGCGGTATTATCTATCAATCGGTTCGTGACCCTCATCCAGCTTGGTGTATTGCATTGCTAACGCCGCGCGGTTTTTCAAAATTAAAACCAAGATTAGCGATGCAAACTTGGTGGCTCGCTGTGCATCAAGACGAAGTGATATGGAGGCGGGATAGTGAGTTTCTGACATTTTCTTTTTCTACAGGGCAGAAAATTGAAACATAGATATAAAAATAATTCTTTTCTTAAACTGCATTTTTTATAGTGAGAGTTTTTAGTAAAGCTTATGGGCTACTTTTACGTGTGGTGATTAAATGAAATCAGTCGCCATTATGCAGCCTTATTTTCTGCCGTATATTGGTTATTTTCAATTGATTGCTGCTGTGGATTTATTTATTGTCTATGACAATATTAAATACACCAAAAAAGGCTGGATCAACCGTAATCGCTTGTTGCAGAATGACATGGATGTGATGTTTTCCTTGCCCTTAAAGAAAGACTCAGACTCTCTTAATGTGTGCGAGCGGGAATTGGCTGCGGATTTTAATCGGAATAAATTGCTACATCAATTTAAGAATGCCTATCGTCATGCACCATATTTTGCTCAGACATTTCCGTTGATTGAACAGATTGTTACGTATAAGCAAATGAATCTTTTTCAATTTATACATCATGCTATTGTTAAAGTTTGTGAGCACTTAGGTATCACTACCAAGATTGAAATTTCTTCTAGCATTAACATAGACCATGCTCTTAAAAATCAAGACAAGGTATTGGCTTTGTGTGAAGCAGTCAACGCGAGTGTTTATGTGAATGCCATAGGTGGTATTGATTTGTACTCAAAAAAAACGTTTCATGATAAGGGCTTGGCGTTAAAGTATATTCAATCGAAATCGTTTGAATATCCACAGTTTGGACAGGCGTTCGTGCCTTGGTTATCCATTGTTGATGTGATAATGTTTAATTCGATTGAAGAAGTTCAATGGCAATTAACAAGATTTGAACTAAATTAGTTTCTTAATTGGTAGCTTTTACATGATAAATAAATAGTATTGTTTAAGGATTTTCCAAGTGTACTGTTTTAGTTTGAACTACTTAAGGATATAGAATGGAAACCATAAAAATCGGTATTCTTGGTGCCGGAACAATGGGTAAGCAACTCGCATTATTGTTTGCTGCGAATAATGCTTCTGTCAGAATATGGAATCACAGATATCAACAAAATTTTCAAGCTGAATTTGAGCGGCTGGCTTTGATTCAATCAAGGTTAGGATTGTTGGAAAAAGACAAAATAACTGCAATCACAGAAAGGGTGATTTACACGAACGAATTAGCAGAAATGTCAGGCTGCGAATTGATATTGGAAGCCGTAAAAGAAGACAAAGTCGTAAAAGCAAATATATTCAAACAACTTGTTCAAGTTGTATTAGACCTTCGAATCATTGCTACTAACACTTCCACATTGAGCATTACCGAACTTGCATCGCATACAGATATACCTGATCAGTTCTTAGGTTTACATTTTTTCAACCCTCCTATGTCCATGAAATTGGTTGAAGTAGTTAAGGGTGAGTTAACTTCTGATAAGACATTGCAATCGGCATTAAAAATATTGCAGTTATTAGGCAAACAAGCTGTTGTTCTCCCAGAAACTCCAGGTTTTGTTGTAAATAGGCTACTTTTCCCAATGATAAATGAGGCTGTGCTTTTATTGTCGGAAGGGGTTGCCGATGCAAAAACCATTGATAGTTGTATGCGACTGGGAGCAAACCATCCAATGGGGCCTTTGGAGCTTGCAGATTTAATTGGATTAGACATTTGTTTGAGCATACTGGAGACCCTTGTGGAAGAAACAGGCGATGGAAAATATAGACCCGCCCCGTTATTAAAAAAATATGTCCGCGCAGGGAAGCTAGGCAAGAAAATTGGGATAGGTTTTTATTCTTATCGTAAAAGGGGTTAGCCGCTTGTTGGCAACAAACTATTTTTTGATGCTGTCATTATTTGTGTAAAGCTTATTAGGAGGATTTTTGAACATTAAAGAAATCGAACACTTGGAATCTATTAGTGCCTTTTATCAAAAGGGTGACTATATGGATGAGCTTATGATTGATCGAGAAATTGAGATCATCAACCAATATCGTACCGAAGGTAAAAGTGCCTTAGAAGTGGGGTGTGGTAGCGGTTCCTCTACGGAAAAATTATGTAAGATATTCGATGATATCGAGGTAATTGAGCCTTCACAAAAAAATGTGGCTTTGTTAAAAAATAGAGTTCCAGAAGTAATATGCCATGAAATACTTCTGGAGAATTTTTCAACTCCGCGCAAGTATGATTTTATATTTTTCCTGAATGTCATCGAACATGTTGAAGATCCTGTTGAATCTCTTAAGCTTCTTGCTGGATTGGTCAAGCATGAGGGACTGATTTTTATTTCTGGCCCAAATTGTATGTCTTTGAACCGACGCGCAGGTTACAAAATGGGGGTGCTGGAAAATTATGAAAAAATGGCGCCTAAAGATTATGATGTCGGACACAGACGTTTATACACTGTAGATATGTTGAGGGATCATTGCGATCAAGCCGGTTTGAAAGTACTGTCGATGAAAGGAATGTATCTTAAGCCGCTTTCCGAAACACAGATGATTGCGCTGGGGGATGCTGCTGTGCGTGCGTTTTATTCACTTGGAGAAGAAATCCCAGAATATTGTGCAAGCCTCCTCGCTGTAGCAACCAAGAAATATTATTAACGGTTTGGATAGTTTTACAAAAACGGCGAACACCCAGTCCGGCATTCTTCAAGTTAGGTGATGCACTTCGAACATGAACCCGCGAACCTCAATATTTTTAGGTTTGGCAATATAAATAATGGTAAGTAAACGTGTTTAGATGGAAAAAGCTAGGCCTGGTTTTTAAACCTCATGAAGTAGAAGGTAAAAGTTGGCTAAGGGAGTTTGCTCAAGCACCTTCAGTTTTGATCTTCGACGAATTCATCAGAGTTTATTTTTCTTGTAGACCACTACCGGATGAGCGTGGGCAATATACCAGCTATTCCGCTTATGTTGACTTGAATAGACATAATTTGTTTGAAATTGTGAATATAGCCAAAGCCCCAATTTTAGAGTTAGGAGAGTTGGGGGCTTTTGATGAGTTTGGAACCTACCCGGTATCAGTAATAAGACAAGGGGATAACGTTCTTGCTTATTATGGTGGCTGGACAAGATGTGAATCGATTCCTTTTACCGTGGCAATTGGTGCCGCAATAAGCCACAACAACGGAGAAAGCTTTACCAAGTTTGGCAAGGGCCCAATATTATCCTGCAACATTGACGACCCATTCGTTTTAAGTGGACCAAAAATTAGAAGATTCAATGATCATTGGTACTTGTGGTATGTCGCTGGGACGGAATGGCTTGAGAATAACGGTAAACCGGAAGCGGTCTATAAAATTCGGATGGCATACTCAAACGATGGGCTTAACTGGATAAGAGATGGCAAAGATATTATCGAAAATAAATTAGAGGAAAATGAATGCCAGGCTAGTCCTGATGTTTTCTTCCATAACAATAAATATCACATGTTTTTTTGCTATAAATATAGCCTGGATTTCAGAAAGAATGATAGAGGTTATCGTATTGGATATGCGGTTTCCAATGACATGGCAAACTGGGTTCGGGATGATACAAAAGTAGGTATTGATATTTCTGAAGAGGGATGGGATGACGAATCAGTTGCTTATCCACACGTGTTTGAACTCGATGGAGAAATATACATGCTATATCTCGGAAACCAGGTTGGTCGATATGGTTTTGGTTTGGCTCAACTAGACGGTCATTTGTCTTGACCGATATGGGACTGTATTTATGAAATGGAAGAAACTAGGAAAAATATTCGATCCAACGGAACATTGTTTATCGAATAACTGCGTCGAATTCGCTCAATCGCCTCAAACTCTGGTCTTTGATGATTTCGTGAGAATCTATTTCTCAACAAGAGAAAAAGATAAAACGGGAAAATTCTTAAGCCATATTTCATTTGTGGATATGGATAAAAGTTTTAAGGAAGTCATCAAAGTATCCACTGATACAGTAATCGAGTTGGGGGGATTGGGTTGCTTTGATGAACACGGGATTTTTCCAATGAATGTCGTCAGAGTCAAAGATAAAATTTTTGCCTATACCACAGGATGGAACAGGAAAGTGTCGGTATCAACTGATGCCTCTATCGGTTTGGCCGTGAGTCACGATAATGGCGTAACGTTTAAAAAATTGGGAAAAGGCCCTGTATTAACGTCCTCTTTAAATGAGCCTTTTTTGGTTGGTGATGCGTTTGTTGCTGTATGCAGCAACACGTATCACATGTGGTATATCTTTGGCACGAAATGGACAAGCCATGAACCAGGGGATGCTCCTGATCGAGTATATAAAATTGCGCATGCTACATCAGATGATGGCGTTTCGTGGTGCAAAGAAGGCAGACAA
The DNA here is from genome assembly GCA_903904855.1 of uncultured Bacteroidota bacterium. Lineage (GTDB taxonomy): Bacteria > Bacteroidota > Bacteroidia > Chitinophagales > Chitinophagaceae > Nemorincola. Next base: position 5,526 of record CAIVEH010000049.1, read on the forward strand.
TTAATCGCAGACAAGCTAAATGCTGACGAGTGTCAGGCTCTCCCAACTGTGATTTATTTAAATGATAAGTACCATATGTTTTTTTGTTATCGATATGCAACTGATTTCAGAAAGAATAAGAACAGGGGGTATAGAATAGGCTATGCATATTCAGTTGATCTGGTTAACTGGACTAGGGACGATGAGAAGGTTGGAATTGATGTGTCAGAAGGCGATTGGGATTCAGATATGCTGTGCTACCCACATATTTTTGAGATGGATGGTGAGGTGTATTTGATGTACAACGGAAATGAATTTGGTCGTTTTGGTTTTGGCTTGGCTAAATTAGAGAAATGAATGTGATTCGCTCATCGGAGAGGCTGTAGATGATAATTAAAGGTAAAATCCTTACGTTGAGGGCAATAGAAGAAATAGATCTCGAACTTCTGCACAAGTGGGCGAATGACCCAGTTACTCAAGATGGAATAGGAGAATCTCACTTTCCAAGTTCAATGGATTTCCATAAGACTTGGTTCCAGAATTTGAAAAATGATCGCCTCAATCAACGTTTTGTTGTTGATGTTCCTGAAACTGGGATTATCGGTATTTCAAGTATTATGAATATCGACTGGCGCAACAGGCATGCATGGCACGGATTGGTGATTGGAGAATCTGATCAACGTAACAAGGGGCATGGTATTGATGCGATCATGGCGACAATGAGGTACGCATTCGAAGAACTAAATCTGGAAAGATTGGAAGGATCGATGATTGAGTACAACAAGCTTTCAATATCCACTTATTGCGGGAAGCGCTTGGGATGGAAAGAAGAGGGGCGTAGAAGAAATTATTTTTTTAGAAAAGGCCGTTACTGGGATCAAATATTGGTTGGAGTGACCAAGCAGGATTACTATGAGCTATTAGAAAAAACAAATTACTGGGGATGAACGAACTTATGACTTCGAAGAGAAACTATAATGACGAGTTGAATGATTCGGGTAACTCCAATAATGAGAAGTACGCCTACAGTTTTGACTTCAATGTGATGCACCCATACATGATCAAATCGTTCGAGCCTTTCTTTAACAAAGGAAGCTTGCTTGAACTTGGAAGTTTCAAGGGCGATTTTACCAGAAGATTGTTGCCTTATTTCGATGATGTCACCTGTGTCGAAGCCGCCGTTGACGCTATCAAGGAAGCTAAAAGTAAGATAGGCGATAAGGTTGAGTTCGTCAATTCGTTTTTTGAGGAAGCGAACCTGTCTAAGCGCTATGACAACATATTACTGACCCATGTGTTAGAACATTTGGATGATCCTGTGCTCGTGTTGAAACGTATCAACGACGAGTGGCTTAGTGAAAATGGTCGATTCTTTTTGGTGTGTCCCAATGCTAATGCGCCTTCAAGGCAGATTGCTGTAAAAATGGGCTTGATATCGCATAACACCGCAGTTACTCCAGCGGAAGCTGAGCATGGTCATCGTTGTACTTATACGTTGGATACTTTAGAGCGTGATGCAGTAGCTGCAGGGTTAAAAGTGATATATCGGTCTGGAATCTTCTTTAAAGCGCTGGCTAATTTTCAATGGGATCGATTGCTACAGACCGACATTATTTCAAAAGAGTATCTGGAAGGATGTTATCAGCTAGGTCAGCAATATCCAGATTTATGTGCCAGTATATTTTTGCTCTGTGAGAAAGGCGATCAAGTCTAAATATTGGGCTCTACACTTACAATATGAATAAATTATGATTGATAATGAATCTAATGGTGTCGTCAGCCGGCCTATTTTAATTTTTCCTGGTGGCATGCCGCGCTCTCTTGAATATCTTAAAAAATGTTTACGTGATGGGCAGTCTGTTATAGGAGCATCGTCGCTGGAGTATGATGTGTCTCGGGATAAATATCCTGAATGGTTATATCTTCCTTATATAACGCATTCGGATTTCGATAAAGCTCTTAAACTAGCGATTATAGGCTTTAATATAGCTGGGGTTTATTCGCCTAATATTGTGGTTTGGAATTATTTAGATCGTGTTTTGAAAGAAATAGCTCCTAGTATTGCTTTGGTGAATACATCGCCGGTGAATGCGGAATTAGCTGGCTACCGTACCGCTCAAAGTCACGCACATGCTTTAATTAAAAATCCGCTACCGCTCTCTGTAAAGGAGATTGCTAAGCCTTCAATTTCTGAAATTGAGCTATCGGCCTTGTTTCGGCATGCAGATTTAATACCCGGTATGTGTGACCATGAAAAACTTTGTGTGTTATGCGAAATTGCCCGTTATTCACCTTGTGGTGATGTTGTTGAAATAGGTAGTTGGTGGGGTAAA
>CAIVEH010000050.1 GCA_903904855.1 uncultured Bacteroidota bacterium
CACGCAGTTTTTTTGACGAAAACACGCAACTTTTTGAATAAAACACGCAACTTTTTGCCGGAACAAAATATTGTCCTTTTCATCCACCAACTTTTCAACTTGATCCGTAGCTAAGCTAAATTATACCATATAGCTGCATATCCGTTGTTACATAGAAAAGTTTGGAGTAGCAATATAGCCCTGAAAAAATCAGTGATTGCAGCCCACTAATTATACTATACCCATTAAAACCCTCTTAATGTACTAATTAAATAAATCGCATGTTTTTCATTTTATTTATAAAATAATTTAGTTTTTACAAAGCTGTTAACTGATTTTATTATAAAAATAGGTTTTGATTACATCTGATTATTCAGAAAGCTTACCATTTTTAGTTCTATTAAAGCATATAGTTTAGTTTCTTTAGTTATAAAATACGGGTATGAAGAAGTGTTTATTTTTATTTTCATTCATATTTTCTGGATATTGGCTATTGCACGCACAAAACCTTGTACCGAACTACAGTTTTGAGCAGGCAGATTCATGTCCGACATTTCCTAATGATAGATATTTTGAATATTCTCTTGGTTGTGTAGGATGGGGACAGGCTACTTCAGCATGGGCTGATTATTTTAATGCTTGCGATACTGCGGCAATTTCTATTGGAAAGAATGCTCCTTGGGTTGGTGTACCATATAATACTCTTGGATACCAAAATGCATATGAAGGAAATGCATATGCTGGGATAAATATGTATTCCGTATCGCTCCCAAACTATAAAGCATATTTACTTACAAATATACCACCTCTGGAAATTGATACTGTTTACCAGGTTACATTACATATCTCTTTAGCTGACTCTTGTGAATTTGCAACAGATGGCATTGGAGTTTTATTTACAACATATGGTAGCCCAAACAGATACATTGATACAACTTTAGGCATAACACCACAAATTGACTATTCAAGCTATGGAGTCATAACTAATTCAATTAATTGGACTACACTTAAAGGAACATTTGTAGCAGATTCAGCTTACAGCACATTAATAATTGGTGGATTCAAAACCTTAAGTAAAATGAAAATCATTGCTGTAAATGATTCACCATCAAACCCACACAATAATTCATTTTATTACATTGATAATATTGTTGTTGAAAAATTATCTTCGACAGGAATTGGATCTATAACAAATAATAATTTTAATCCGGTTTTGTATCCTAATCCTTTTACTGATCATGCATCATTAATATTTAGTAATCAGGAGCAACAAAATTATACGCTAACAATTAGCAATAGTCAAGGTCAAGTAAAACAAAGTATTGATAATCTCACTTCAAATAGAATCAGAATTGAGCGGAATGGCTTGCCTAGTGGTTTTTATTATTATCAGTTGCGCAATGCTAATAATATATTAGCTAATGGTAAATTAATTATCAAATAGGTTTCATTTTCCAACTTATAAAAGTTCAAACAATGAATACGAACAAACTTATAATAGGATTTTCGGTAAGGCATCTCGTAGCATGTCTCGGATTAATTACAGGCATAATCTTTTATTATGTCCATTTATTTGCGCAGGCGGCACCATGTCCCACCTGTACTTACTACTCATGTAGCTTTTTGGGCGCCAGTGTAAACCATTCTGGCGGAATAGCAGTTTATGATGATGGCTATTCAAATTATGTACATAGTGATAATGGAGGAGATTACTGCCGTCGCAAGTTCCTTTTTGCTGAATATACAGGTTCAACGAGTAAAATTACACTGACATTTACCTTTGACGGGACACAAGTTTATGCTTTTATTCCTTTCAGTTAAACTATAATACTTTGACAATCAATCAAAAAGAAAATAATACATAAAATGCTTTTTTTATAACAAAAGATCATTACCTTTATAGGTAGTAAGTAATTTTATTTTAAGTATTTAAGTTTTGTCATTGCTAAACAATTTTCTTTTACCCTAAAAAAACTCTTTTATGACAAGGTTTACCTATGCAGCCCTATTGACTGCCGTTCTGGTTGCTCTCAGTTGCAGCCCCCTTTTAGCCCAGCGAATTACTGTAAGTGTTGCAGGTAATGGTATGGGTGGTTTTAATGGCGATGGCCGGCCCGGGCACCTTACCAGCGTCAATACGCCTCAGGATATCTGCAGGGATGCTGCTGGCAATCTGTATTTCACGGAAACGGATGGCCCGTCGACTGGCAGGGTACGTATGCTTTCGGCAAAGAATGGCACAGTATCCACTGTTGCAGGTGGCGGCTCATCTTCAGCCGATGGAATACCAGCTACCAGCGCATCCATCAATCCTTCAAATGTTTGTATTGATGCTGCCGGAAACCTTTATATTGTTTCTATTCCCGGCGCTATCCGCAAAATCAATATGTCCACAGGTATTATTACCACAATAGCAGCAACAGGCACCACAGTTAATGGTATCTGCGCCGATGCATCGGGCAATATCCTGTTTGTGGATCATTCAGGTAATAAAATTAAGAAGGTCAATATCCTTAGCGGTATCACATCAACAGTAGCCGGCACTGGCGCAGCAGGCTATTCTGGCGATGGCGGCCCGGCTATAATGGCGACATTAGGTAATCCATATGGCATTTGCACCAATCCTGCCGGTGAAATTATTTTTGATGACCAGGGCGGTATGGAATCCGTTATCCGGAAAATTGATCTTTCAGGTAATATCAGCACCATTGCAGGCACCACATTTGGCAGCAGTACATTATACGATTGTCCCGGCCTTTCCTGCTGGCTGGGCGAGGTTACCGGCATTTGTTGCGACGACTCTGGCGATGTTATTTTCGATGAAATAAGCTGCTCGTGCCGCCGAATAAAGCATTCCTGCGATTCTGTATTTCAGATAGGTGGCAATTTTTATTCTCAGAGCTATAGTGATAATGTTAACGCCAACCTTGCCAATATGAACAACCCATATGGCCTTTGTTCAGCTCCCGGAGGTACCGTTTATATAGCCGATATGCTCAATTACCGTATCCGCAAAGTGATTCAGTTAACACCTACCCCAACATTTGCATTTGGCCATGGCCAGACAATCACACCCTGCCCCGGATATACATTTGTAGTAGATTCCCAGTTGGCAATTACTGACCTTGATGCCGGACAAACTGAAACCTGGACAGTTATTTCTGCTCCACTGCATGGCACACTTACCGGCTTTCCTGCTACAGGTACCTCTGCTGGTGTTACCACAATTGTTATGCCATCAGGGGTTACGTATTTAGCGCCATCTACCTACCTGGGAAACGACTCCTTCAAAGTAAGGGTAACTGATGGTCTTTTATCGGATACAGTTACAATTTATGTCTCAGTTCAGCCAGGATCAGCAGCCACCATTTCCGGCACTTCCAATGTATGTCCTGGCAGTACAACTCCTTTATCCGCAAGCATACCTGGTGGTATATGGGGAGCTTCGAACACCCATGCATCAATCAATGCCGGCACTGGTCTTGTTACAGGTAGTTCAGCTGGTCTGGATACTATCATTTATTCTGTTTACTTAAGCTGCTATACCACAAGCAGTATCGTGGTAACTGTTAACCCAGCTCCTCTTCCAGGTTACATTACAGGGCCTGATAGCCTTTGTTTTGGTGTCAGTGCCACACTTACCGAATCAGTTGCTGGCGGGGTCTGGAGTATAGTCGATTCCACTATTGCAACATTAACTCCTGCCGGTGTGGTTACCGGACTTTCAGATGGGTGGGACGTAATTGAGTACACCACAACCAATGCCTGGTGCAGTTCGGTGGCATACCTCTCTATTACAGTTATTTCCGGAACTTCACCTATTACAGGTATTCCTTCATTGTGTGCAGGTACGGCATATCCATTTTATGATGGCGTTCCAGGCGGCATATGGACTTCAAGTAATCCTCATGCCACAGTAGATATTGACGGGAATGTAGCCGGTGTCTCAGCCGGAACAGTTTCCATAATCTATACCAATACCTCCGTCTGTGGAACATCATCCGTAACCTATCCTGTTACCATCCTTGCTTTACCTGACCCTGGTATTATAAGCGGTCCAGCTAGTGTATGCGATGGTTCAACAATTACTCTTGCGTCTACAGTTCCAGGCGGCACCTGGAGTGATCTTACTGGATATACATACGTAGATCCGCTTACCGGCGACATAACAGGCTCATTCCCCGGATATGATTCTATCATCTATACATTTACTGATGGCACAACCGGCTGCTCTGCATCTACCGAAGTATTGGTAACAATTGCCACTACTCCTGATCCGGGTGCAATTTACGGGGCTACTAGTGTATGTGCAGGTGCTTCCATTTCCCTCACTGATCCGGTATCCGGTGGCACATGGAGTGTCCTGGGTTCTGGCGCCACTGTGAGCATTACGGGCGATGTAACTGGTTTATCTGTTGGCACTCCATCTATTATTTATTCAGTAACCAATGCATGTGGCACAGCAACTGCTACCTGGCCGATATCAGTTGATCCTCTTCCCGACGCAGGATCAATTACTGGCACTTCATCTGTATGCCCGGGATACGTGATATTACTCAGCGATGGCAGCACCGGAGGCACATGGAGTGTTTCCAATGCCAATGCATCCGTATCTGGCACAGGTACAGTATCTGGTATTAATCCCGGAACCGATTCAGTAATTTACACAGTTACCAATTCATGCGGCACAGCCACCACTTACCATATTGTTACTATACTTAATTGCAGCCTCAACCTGGCATCCGCCCAGGCCGGCCAGGATTTGCACATTTACCCTAATCCAGCCACTGATGTCCTGAATATAGACTGGCAGTCAGCTATTGGAAATGTATCAATAGTAATCCGTGATTTAACCGGCCGTGAACTGTCAAGAACTACATTCAATGGCAGTGCCAATACAGGCAAAGTCAATCTTTCAATTGCCGATCTGAAAGAAGGTATTTATATGATGACCATTAATGCAGACTCAATTAATTATACTGAGAAACTGGAAATTATTAAGTAGGACTTATTCAGAATAACCAATCAAGCCTCATGTCTAAGCACATGAGGCTTGATCATTTTATATTGCCATCATTATTGCTTTATATTTGTGGTGCAGTCACCATCACGGTCCTGAAATAACTAAACCGGCATCTATATTGCAGACTTTTCGCTCACTTATTCTTCAACCACGTTTCCTGCTGCTGGCTTATGTGCTGCTAGCCCTCATCGCCAGCATTCAGGCGCTGTTGCTGCCACCGCATATGTTCTCCGGCCTACCCTATACAGAGTACAATAACTATGTTATTTTCAAACAATCCTGGTTTAATCTCCTTGCAGGTAAAAACATGTACATTCTTTACCCCGACCTGCAATGGGACCTTTATAAATACAGCCCAACTTTTGCCCTGCTCATGGGCCTGCTGGCCCGCCTGCCCGACTTTATCGGCCTCACCATCTGGAACCTCTCCAATGCACTTATCTTGTATGCCGCTATCCGCATGTTGCCTTTCAAAGACCGGATTATTAGCCTGCTATTATGGTTTGTAGCGCTCGAGTTGCTTACCTCCATACAAAATGCACAGAGCAATGGTATTATGGCCGGTTTGCTCATAGGCGCATATGCCTGCATGCAGAGGGGCAAGATAGCATGGGCTACGCTTTGGCTGGTTATAGCCACTTTCATCAAAGTATATGGTGCTATCGGTTTCTGCCTGTTTCTTTTTTATCCCGACAAAATTAAATTCTCTTTATGGTCTCTATTCTGGACTGTTCAGATGGCTATCCTGCCCCTGTTGGTTACACCTTACCAGACCCTCATATGGCAATACCACAACTGGGCCACCATGATGGCTGCCGACCAGTCAGCCTCCTATGGTTTATCGGTAATAGGATGGCTGCATAGCTGGTTTGGTATTTCGGGTGGCAAAACAATTATATCCTTATTGGGTATCCTTTTATTCCTTATACCTTTTGTGCGGTATAAGCTTTACCACAATGAGGTCTACAAATTGCTGATGCTCGCCTCTATGCTCATTTGGGTCATCATCTTCAACCATAAAGCCGAATCGCCAACATTTATCATTGCTGTTGCTGGCGTTGGCATCTGGTATTTTTCCAGGGCCCGGCAATTATGGCGCAGCTTACTCATTGCAGCCGTTTTCATCTTCACCTGTCTCTCCCCTACCGATCTTTTCCCGCCTTGGTTAAGGGAGCATTTTTTTGTGCCATACACCATCAAGGCCGTGCCGTGTATATTGCTATGGTGCATTGTATTCTATGATCTGATGACCATAAAAAATGATGAACAAATACCCGCAGAACTGTTACCTGGCTAGTTGTTTCTGAGTTCTTACCACTGTACATTTATCAAAATGATGAACTGGCAATCATTCCGGGCTTTATTCCTCAACCAACGGTTTATTCTTGGCATTTATATTGCTGCTGCTATCATCACATCAGTACAACTCTACCTGATAGGACCGCATCCGTTCAGGATGCCTTCCCCATCCGAAATACCTGCTGATATAATGAACCGCCCTGAATTAATGAACCAATTCATTGGGCAATCGCAAACACAATACAACAATTATACCATCTTCAAATGCTCCTGGTACCACCTTATTCAGAGCAGGAATTTATATGGCATTTACCCCACTCAGCATTGGGATTTTTTCAAGTATAGCCCCACGTTTGCTTTGCTGATGGGCCTGATTGCATGGCTGCCCGATTTAATTGGACTTTCAATATGGAATTTACTAAATGTAATTACCCTGTTTTTTGCCATCCGACTGTTGCCATTCACCAGTAAAACCCAATGCCTGCTGCTCTGGTTTATTTTCAATGAGATGCTTACCTGCCTTACCAATTGCCAGAGCAATGGCATCATGTGTGGCCTGATCATTGCTGCTTATGGCTGCATGGAGCAAAAGAAAATCTTCTGGGCAACTCTTTGGCTGGTTCTGGCTACCTACATCAAAGTTTATGGGGCAATAGGTTTCTGCATCTTCCTTTTCTATCCCGGCAAGATCCGTTTCCTACTATATACCTTTATTTGGACAGCAATATTTGCTTTGTTACCGCTTTTGGTAACAACCCCGCAAACATTGCTCTGGCAATACCACAATTGGGCATCCCTTATGATTGCGGATGCATCAACAGCTACAGGCCTGTCAGTAAACGGCCTGCTCAACTCCTGGTTGGGTATCCCTAACAGCAAATGGATTACTCTGGCAGGGGTGTTGTTGTTTATACTGCCGCTTGCCCGGTTCAGGCTCTATACCAACCTCTCTTACCGGCTGCTTTTGCTGGCCTATATGCTCATCTGGGTCATCATCTTCAATCATAAAGCCGAATCGCCAACCTATATTATCGCGGTCACAGGCGTGGGTATTGCTTTTTGGGGTAATACAGTTTCCCGATGGCGCCTTGCATTGTTGTGCTTTGTGCTCGTCTTTACCAGTCTTTCTACCACCGATTTCTTCCCGCCTTATCTGAGATCTCACTTTATGCAGCCCTATAAAATCAAAGTCTTACCCTGCATAATCGCCTGGATTGTCCTGTTTTTTGATCTGATGTTCCTGAAAAACCTGTCCTCCGGCGAAAAAGAAAATAAGATTCTCTCTGTAAATTAGAAAAAAGAAGAAATTTTCCCGATATTAGCCCCCGATTTAAAAATTGGAATATCTTTACACTTGCCTATTATGAAGTATCGCATAGCCAGACTCCTTGTTTTATTATTTTTGCTCGTGAGCATTTCCAGTTGTTGGGAAGGCCGGTGGTTCAAGTATCACAGGCGCTATCATTACATTCATAAAGCCCGCAAAAAACATTATGAGCGCTTCCACCGCCGCCATAATGGCGATTGGTAGTAAACTCGGCATCTTTCCGTTTCTTTACTGTAATAGTTTAAGTACTACTCAAAAGCAGCTTCAGATGAGGCTATTTTGTTGCGTAGAAGTACTTTTCATTTTTTTGTAAATCCGGCTACTTCCAGCCCTACGGCAGTGTTTTACCCCCCTCTGTTGCATAAACTCCCCTGAAATTACCGCTGTTCAACGGTATTGCGGCATTTGCGATAACTATACCTTGCACTAAAATTAAAGCAATGTCATTTGTATTGGTTACCGCCGATTTCCCGGAAATAGAAAGCAGTGAATTTGATGTTATTTTCAGCCGCCTCGAGCAGGAAAACTGGATCAAACTCCATGAGCACTCCAATCCGGTCAATACCATCTGGTTCAACGCCATTACCACCGAAAGGCAGGATGAGGCTATCCGCACCGCAAGGCACAATTTTACGGCCTGCTGTATACCCTATTGCATTCCCCGCCTCAAAATGGAATGGGGTACCAACGATCAGTTTGCGTACAATATATTTTGACTATAAGGTTAGTCCCGCGAAAATCCGTACCACCAAAACCTGCAACGTAATATTTACCTCAGAAGATACACTCAAATAACAACCCACAAAAGCCTACCACCAGGGCAACCAAGTAAAAGGACTCCAAATCGGGGTCCTTTTATTATTTTTACATTGTTTAGCTAATTCAGAAATAAAGGCCCCTGTTTGGAACCTAATTTTACTTTACCATGGCTGTCAAATATAAACTGATATACTTTCTGATCATTTTCTTGTTCTACTCCTGTGGATGCAACAGCACCGGCCAGAAAATAAATGCATCTGCAATTAATGATACAGCACACGGCAAACCAATAACTACACCTCTGGAAGACACACTTAAACCTGAAGATTCACCCAATGTAATTCCCAAAAATATCAATGAATTCCCTGTCAGTTTAAAATTAAATGCACCGTTTAACCCGTTAATAGCATTGAAATCTCTCTTCCCTGGGCAATATTATCAGGCAAGTTCTTATGGTGATACAATTAGGCTTGAAGCCTGGTCGGTGAAAAATTACCAGCAACAGCAATTCCCTGGCTGGGAAGACGAGGACCCGCAATTATTCCCATATACTGATGGCAATATGACCTGATATAATGATACCCTCAGGTTCAAAGATGAAGCCGGCATGGAGAATATCCTGCTTTCCTTTTCTACAAGACATGTTCAGCCAATCGACCTGATGTATTGTGGCCGGTTTGAATGTGCTATTCTTGGATTAGCATGGTTTACAGATAGCGCAGGTTTCTGGCAATTAAAGGCGTTTTCGCCCGGATTGGGATGTTATGGCGCATTCCAGCAATTACCACTGATTCGCCTCATCAGGTTTGGCGCCAATAATTATGGATGCTACCTGGGTTATACCAACGGCGGGGCAGGCGGGCCTTATAATGGCGATCTTTTCATTTTCGGTTTGATAAATGGGAAATTACGCGAATTACTGACTGTTGAAAATGCCGAACAAAACAATTCCCAGGTCTGCATCTGGAAGTATCATCTTAACAATTCTTCATCTGATACCGGATTTGGTGATATATCCTTATTCCTTACGGGAACATGCCATGCTAATTCATCTGATTACCAGGCAGATGAACTTTTACGATTTCCCTTAGCCCACATTGCAGCTTTTGTTAATTAGATGTTATTATTTCATACCTAATTCGTAAAATGTCTGGAAATCGATACTAGTTTATTCGTAAGGGGGTACGATATAAGCGAAAATATGACAGCCACAATGGCTTCAATTGATTTGTAGTACACAAAATACAATATTTTATATATATTTTAGCGATACAAATATTGCTTTCTTTGCTCTGTAATTATTGAAGATGCAACAATCAGGTTTTGAGCGAATTATAAAATCTGTAGTACACAAACTGGAACTCAAAAATTTTCAATATCTTGATATTGAATTGGTTACAGCCATCAAGCTGCAATGTGGGTTAGAAATAAAAAACAAGGTTGGTAGCGGTGGCAGTTTCCAATTCAGGATTACAAGGCTCTACCACTTTAGTGAAAATTCCTACCACCTCCTTTATTCCAGATGCAAGACATTCAAGAAAAAGTAAAGGGCCCCAATCCCGGAGCCCTTTTACTTTTTTAATATTTAAAAACCGCGAACTTCAGACTTACGTCTAAAGACTTACGACTTTAAATTAATACCTGTACATATCAGCCTTGTATGGGCCTTCTTTCGGTATACCGAGGTATTCGCTTTGTTCAGTAGTCAGTTCTTCGAGCATAGCACCTACCTTAGCAAGGTGGAGGCGGGCAACTTTTTCATCCAGATGCTTAGGAAGTACATATACCTTGTTCTCGTATTTAGAGTGGTTCAGCCACAGTTCTATCTGTGCCAGGGTCTGGTTGCTGAATGAGTTACTCATTACGAAGCTAGGGTGGCCGGTAGCGCAACCCAGGTTCACCAGGCGGCCTTCAGCCAATACGATCACTTCTTTACCATCTATGTTGTAAAGATCAACCTGTGGCTTGATGGTATCCTTCGTGTGGCCATAATTGGTATTCAGCCATGCCATATCTATTTCAATATCAAAGTGGCCAATGTTGCACACAATAGCCTTATCCTTCATAGCACGGAAATGCTTTTCCGTGATCAGGTCGCGGCAACCAGAAGCGGTAACAACGATATCAGCTTCTTTCACCGCATCAATCATTTTCTTTACCTCAAAACCATCCATTGCAGCCTGCAGTGCACAGATCGGATCTATTTCAGTAACCATAACACGGGCGCCTGCACCACGCAAAGACAACGCACTGCCTTTACCCACATCTCCGTAACCACCTACAACTGCTACTTTACCAGCCATCATTACATCGGTAGCGCGGCGTATAGCATCTACCAGGCTTTCCTGGCAACCATATTTATTATCGAATTTAGATTTCGTAACCGAGTCATTTACATTGATAGCGGGAATCGGCAAAGTTCCCTTTGTCATACGTTCATACAAGCGGTGAACTCCGGTAGTAGTTTCTTCGCTCAGGCCTTTGATGTGCTGAACCAGTTCGGTGTAATGATCCAATACGATATTTGTCAGGTCGCCACCATCATCCAGGATCATATTCAGCGGACGGTCTTCGCCACCGAAGAACAAGGTCTGCTCAATGCACCAGTCAGCATCCTGCAGGCTCTGGCCCTTCCAGGCAAATACGCCAATACCAGCAGCAGCAATAGCAGCAGCAGCATGGTCTTGTGTAGAGAAAATGTTGCAAGAGCTCCAGCGAACTTCAGCGCCAAGGGCTATCAGCGTTTCTATCAGAACAGCAGTCTGAATAGTCATATGCAGGCAACCCGCAATACGGGCTCCCTTAAGCGGCTGGCTTGGTCCATACTCGGCACGGATAGCCATCAGGCCCGGCATTTCGGCCTCAGCCAGTCTTATTTCTTTCCGGCCCCACTCTGCAAGGCTGATGTCTTTTACTTTATACGGCAGTTTAAAGTCAATCTGTGAACGAGTCATCGTGCTCATAAATGGTTTTATTATTAAAATGGTGCCAAAGGTACTTACTTTTTGAATATCTGTTGTAGCATTGGGTATGCCTGCCACACGAATTCTCTATAGGGGATATGTTAAAAGTTATTAAAGGCCGAGGCTAAAACAATGAAATTATCTGTTTTTATAAATTTATTTATATATTTGGTTACTCATTCTCATATGCCTAAATCCTTCTACAACCTAGATGATAACATTGAATTAAATGAAAAACGGCATGAACAGATCATTGCCGAATACGATAAAGTTATTGCCAAAATCTCCAACATCATTATAGTTTACACTGCCGTATCCTTTTTTTTCATCCCAATTGCGCAAGACATCGTTGAGGGCAAAATGCATAATCATCTCTTCTGGTTTTGCCTTATTTTATTCTCAACTATCTTCCTCATTTCCTTTATACGCACTGTGATATTTTTATGGCCCCGCGATGTAGATACCCTGAAACCACCCAGCGAATACTATACCGGAATTCGGAATAAAATCGAGCCAAAATACACAACCGACGAAAAAGGAACTGACAAAGCAACTGTTGACATTATTTTAAAATCGGCATACAACAGCGAAATCGAAACAGCCATCAACGATAACATCAATATAGTTCATTACAAAAAAGGATATTACAACAAAGCCTTTGCATTCAGCCTAATATCTATGCTGCCATTCGTTGCCTGCCTGTATTTTCACATCATCATCAAGGATGATAAAGTACAAAAAGTGAAAATAGAAGGCATTGAAAAAACCACTAACTTTACTATTGACTCATCAGGCAGAAAAACAGTGTTGGCGCCGGTAGTAATACTTAAAGACAGCGCCAAAAAATAACGGTTATGAGTATTATCGATTTTTTCACAAAAAAGAAAAAAAAGGCTGTAAAAACAGTCCAGGCAGAGAAAGCTCCCGCCTCCAAATACCCATGGATTGCCGATGACGATATGGTAACCTCCACCCCTAATAAAAGAAACGAATGGTCGGCCATAGAAAAAAAAGGTGGCACCTCGCTCGATGATAAATAAAGAGCCAAATTCCAAAATCCAAGGTTAAAATCGCAAATTACCTGCCGATAGGCTTGGTTCCAAAATTACATATCCCTAACTAAAACCTCAACCATGATAGTTTCAACAATACAGTTACCTATCACGTAACACCTATCTCTTATCTCTTATCTCTTATCTCCTATCACCTATCTCTTATCACTTATCACTTCAATAGATTTTGCCTATATCAAATCAAAATTGTATATTTGCAACATAATTCCTTCCATGACCATAACACAATTAGAATATGTTGTTGCCGTGGCTACCTACAAGAGTTTTGTAGCAGCAGCCGAAAAATGCTTCGTTACTCAGCCCACCCTCAGTATGCAGATCCAGAAACTGGAGGAAGAACTGGGAATCAAAATATTCGACCGCAATAAGCACCCCATCGCGGTATCCGAGATGGGTATATTGATAGTAGAGCAGGCCCGCATAGCCCTTGCCGAGTGCGAGCGCATTCACGAACTCATCAACGGCCAGCAAAAGATACTCTCGGGCACATTTAAGTTTGCCGTTATCCCTACAGTGGCCCCTAACATACTGCCTGGCTTGCTCGACAGCTATTCGAAAAACTATCCCGATATGCGCCTCAATGTGAAGGAAATGGAAACCAACCAGATCCTTACAGCCCTGCGCAACAATGAGATACATGCAGCCTTGCTCAGCACACCACTCGAGGAAAACGACATTAAAGAATACCCCCTGTTTTATGAGCCCTTTGTGGGCTATTTTCATGAAGGCGAAGTCGCCCTTAAAAAGCGAATGATCTTGCCCGAAGATATCATCCTTGAGCGCATCTGGATGCTCAACGAAGGCCACTGTATGCGTAACCAGATTATCAATCTCTGCGCCGACCATATACAGAAATTCCAGGCCGACCGCCCCTACCGCTACGAAAGCAGCAATGTAGAGACCCTGCGCCGCATGGTAGAAAAAAACGGCGGAATGACCGTCCTACCCGAACTTGCCACCCTCGAATTCACCGAAGACCAGATCGAAAACATCCGCTACTTCCAGGATCCGGAGCCCGTGCGTGAAATCAGCCTCGTTACTAACAGCCATTTCGTGCGCATGAGTGTTCTCCAGAGTCTCATGGATGAAATCCTCAAACTGGTACCCGAAAAAATGCGCGTCCAGAAAAAGAACCGCAAAGTGCTTAGAATACAGAGCGCAAAGTTGGAGCTTTAATGGATGGGGGATGAAAAACTAACTTGGAGTTTTACAGATCTCGGTGCAAAACAGTTAAAACCGGTACTTGGAAACGGCCGGATGAACTATATCAACTTGTGAACGATAGTAAATTTAACGAGCTCTGCTGTGTTTTTCACATCATATTTAGCTAGCATGTTCTTTTTATGTGAAATTATTGTTGTCACATCAACCGACAACTCATTGGCTATCTCCTGACTTGTGTAGCCGTTTGATATCCATTCCAGTATTTCTTTTTCTCTTCTTGTAAGCGGTGGCACACCATTACCTGCCGGTTTGCGCATCGCAGTTGCAGCCGATATGCTCAGAAATTCTTTGCCACCTGCAGTCATTCTTATAGCCTTCACTATCTCATGCCTGTCTGCATCTTTAAGCACATAGCCTATTGCTCCGCTATCCAGCATTTTCCTGATGATGCCGGGCTGATTGTTGATGCTGAGCGCTACAATAGCAATACCGGGGTACTTCTTTTTAACTTCTCGGCAAAGGTCTATGCCAGTAGTGTCTGGCAGATTTATATCCATCAGTATTACATCTGCATCATGCACTTTCAGCGCCTGAAACAACGACTGCCCTGTAGTACATGAATGTACACAATCCATGTCTGATTCATCTGCAAGCATAGACCTTATGCCAGCTACTACAAGGTGGTGGTCTTCAACTAGTATTATCTTTATCATGGCAATGGTATTTCAATGTATACAGAGGTTCCTTTGCCTGGTGCCGATTGCACATCCAGCTTTCCGTTCAGGTAATCAATCCGATTCTTGATATTTCTGAATCCAATGCCCGATGAAAATGCAAGCTGGCTTTTGTCGAACCCTTTGCCATTGTCTTCTACAGTCAGGTACAATGTGTTGTCTTTTGCAAATAACTGCACAATTACAGATGTCGCAGCAGCATGTTTTGCAACATTATTTATCAGCTCCTGAACCACACGATACACAGTGATCTTGTGAGTATCATTAAGTGCCAGATGTTTCATATTGGTGCTTTGGTAGTCCACTACCAGCACACCGCTCACAGTTACCTGTTCGCAGTAATCCATAAGCGCCTCATCAAGGTTCAGCTTCATAAGGCTTTCGGGCATCATATTATGTGCTACACGACGCATCTCAGTGATGGATAGCTCCAGCATATGCATAGTGCGTTCAAATGCGGCATTGTTCTCCGGAGTAACAATAAGGTTCTCTTTCATATTACCTAATGAATATTTTGCTCCGGATAATATACCTCCAAGTCCATCGTGCAGGTCTTTGGCCAGCCTGCTTCTCTCTTCTTCCTGTCCCTGTACCACAGACTTTGTGGCAACCAATTGCCGTTCTGTCTCCAACCGATCAATCTTTTGTTGCTGCAATGCTTTTTCGGATAGTAGCAACCTTCTTTTATTTATGTATGCCAGCAAGCCCAGCATTAGAGCCACAGAAATAAGAACCAATGCGACAATTAGTATAGTTCGCTCCAGCCTGCTACGTTCCAGTGAAGCCTGTTGCAACCGGATTTTATTTTCCTTCTCGGCCACGTTATATCGTGTCTCCAGTTCCTGTGTATTTTTTAAAATTTTATCAGAAATGATTGCCTCATGAACCGAGTCATCAAGGCGGCGGTAACCTATGTACTTTGGTATATTGCCGGCTCCAAGGCTAATATCAGCCATAAGAGCAAAACACTCTTCTACTGTTTGCGGATGTTCGCGCTTTAATGCAAGACTCAAAGCCTCACTGGCGTATTTATCAGCTTCGGTAAAGTTCTTTTTATAAAAATTATAGGTGGCTTTCTGTAATAACCCTTCTATGTAACCTTCGGCTCGATGAACTTTTTCGGAAAGGGCGATAATGGTGTCTGCATTGTGCATCATATCCTCATACCGTCCAAGCTTTTTAAGAATATTGTTAGCATTAACCAATACGGTTATGGCATCGTAATCATCGCCATGCTTTTGGTAAATACCGCGGGCCTGGGAATATAATATCAAAGAGGAGTCATACCGCCCCAAAAAACCAAGAGCATCGGCTGTTTTCAGCAATCCACTGCACAAGCCTTGCTCATTGCCTGCGACGGTGGCGAGCTGAATTGCCCGCATGCCATATTCATACGCTTTCATATATTGATTACAGCTACAATAGGCACCTGAAAGCTTACTATAATTAATACAGAGTTTAAGGGTATCACGCGTTTGCTGCAAAATGGTGTCTGTTTGCAGGTAATAATTAATGGCATTTTCAAACTGGCCCTTCTGCGCATAGCCTCCTGCGATATCGAAGCAGGCAGTAGCCGCCCCGTCTTTATTGCCGATTTTTTTTGATAAGGCAAGGGCTTGTTCAGAAACTTTTATACAATCATCCAATCTGTTCATTTCGCCTAATACCGGGGCCAATGCAAAAAGATAATGGAAAGTACCCTCTGTATAGCCCAGTTTTTCGCTTAGCGCACCAGCCCTATGCAGGTACTCCAGCGCCTTGTCCGGTTGGTCATTGGCATACCGTTTGCCAATATCTATTAACAATTTTACTTTATTTGTATCATCCTGAAAATGCGTTGATACAGACACAAGACTATCTAATATGTGGGGTTGCTGGGCTCGAACATAAAATGCCATGCAAAGAAAAAAAATGACCTGTATGCTGATTACGCGAAACTTCATGCTGGCTTAGGTTTTACCACTGTGTATTTAAAAAAATCAATGATACAAAAGTAAAATTATAGCCTCAGCAAAAATTACCCATTTATGAGGATATTTCAGCCTTTGCCCATAAAATACTTTTGTGTCTGTTATTAAGGTTCACTCAAAAACAGAAAATATGAAAAAAGTACTTATCCTCTCCATGGCGGCTATCACTTGCTGCACCACGGCTCATGGCCAGTTCGGCAAACTTAAAGAGAAAATAAAAGACAAAGTAAATGAACGAATCGACAGTAAGGAAGACAAAGAAATAGACAAAGGACTGGATAAAACTGAAGAAGAGATTGATGATGCCGGCAAACCCAAAGCTAAAGGCAGCGCCTCAGCCAAGGCCGGTATCAGCGAAAAAAGTGCGCAAGAAAAACAGCCCTCTGGCAGTGATGGCAACTCTGCCAATGGCGGCGCCACTTCTGCCAATGCCTCTATAAAGGCCTACAACAATTATGATTTTGTGCCTGGCGACAGGATCGTGTTCGAAGACCACTTTACCGATGACCAGGATGGTGAATTTCCATCTCACTGGAACCTTGGTGCAGGGCAGGCCACACTCAACAAAGTAGCAGGCAATGAAGCGTTGTTGCTGACTAATGGTAATTATGCACACGTAAGCCCACTGGTTAAAGCAGCCACCTATCTGACAGATACATTCACCATAGAGTTTGACAGCTACACCAGCGGCGGCTATGGCCCAAACATATACTTGTACAACAGCACTGCAGAAGCTAAAGCGGCAAGTAATAACCTGGCGGAGGTAAATATTTGTGCTGGCAATATATGGGAAGGGGTAAATGTTAGTGCTACAGAAGGGGCTATTGATTTGAAAGGTGACTACCCGACAGAAATCCAGGGTGGGAAATATGCCAATAAATGGCATCATATAGCTATCGCATATCGTAACCACCAGCTAAAAGTATATGTTGATCAATACCGCATAATTACCGTACCTAATCTGCCGGTATCTCCCAGGGCCTTCGATATTGAGGGCATTGGTGATCCCGGAACACCAATCATCATGGCAAATTTCAAAGTTGCAAACGGTGGCAACATGAATATGTACAATAAAAAATTCACCGATGCTAAGATTGTAACACATGGTATCAACTTCGATGTAGACAAGTTCACGATACGGCCCGAAAGCATGGGTACACTCAATATGATCGTAAAAGTATTGAACGACAACCCTGAAATAAAGTTTGAAGTTGATGGTCATACTGATAACTCTGGCGCTGCAGCCCACAATCTTACTTTATCGCAACAGCGCGCCGATGCTGTAAAAGCGCAACTGGTGACTATGGGCATTGATGCAGGCAGGCTGACAGCCAAAGGGATGGGCGATACCAAGCCCATAAACCCTAACACTACCCCTGAAGGAAAAGCAAATAACAGGCGTGTAGAGTTCGTGAAAATTTAAAAGAAACAGAAACCAATTCAATAATCAATAACTAAAATCAAAACGTATGAAAAAACCAATGTTAATTATCACCGCCCTTGCTATTGTAGCATTCGGGTGCACAAAGAAAAAAGACAATTCTACGGTTAACACTACACCAACTATAACGCTGAATGGGGTGACGTATAACCAGTTGAAAGGGGCAGATTCGGTAACTACCAATTTCTTTGGCCACAGTGTAAATACTTTCCTGGCGGTAGGAACAACAACCGACAACTCCAAGCTGATAGGCGTATATGCTTATTCATTCAATTCGAACCGGCCTTCAGCAGGCACACACAATATAGGTGGGTCTTTTAATGTTTCAGCCGCAAATCAAATGCAACTGTTGGTAATAGACAGCAATGCAACTGGTCAGGGCTTGTATTCAGCAGATACAGTAACTACATTGAACCTTACCATAACAGAGAGCGGCGGGAAACTTACTGCTACGATACCTTCAATCAGACTATCTGGTTTCTTCACTCCTAAAAGTGGCTCAACATACAATGATACCATAACTTTTTCGGGTACAATGACAGAAAAATAAACAATATAGCTATGATTCCTGCATTCGTAACCCGAATGCAGGAATATTTTCTGACCACTAAATAAAAAACATGAACAAGATACTGGTAAATGTTGCAATATTGCTCCTGCTCTGCAACGCCGTATATGCCCAAAAAGATGGATACCGCAAGTTGCGGCCTGATGAAATAGCTTACATAAATGCATTACACGCGGCTATGTATAAGGCTACTCCACATACCTACAAAAACTGGACGATAGTGGGAGACCAGGAACAATTTGATGCAAGAAGATTCTGGTGCGGCGATATGGTCGATGGCCAGGATTGTATCGGCGACTGCCCTATAATACTGGGCAAAGCCGACCCATACACATTCAGTTTCAATGCCGACTATACTATGCCCGATAATGAATCCGGAAATCTTGCAGCTACTTCAATGACCATGATCAAGGATTTTAGTAATGCATCTCAACTGGCTGCGGCGCAGAAGTTTACTGCAAGTTCGAAAATGAGGATAAATATTGTAATCAACAGCCCGAATATAGAATTTGGGTTTAGCTATTGTGCAAAGAATCCTCTGGAGACACTTACACTGCCGGTGCCTTCCACCCTGGCTGTAATTGGTCCACGCACCATAGACTGCCCTATAATGGAGGACGGACGACCAAGCATGCATGCAGACTATTACGACCGGGCGCTGATAGTTTTGGGCAAGCCAGCAACAAAGAAAGCTCCGGAGAAAACCAGTGATGGATTGACAACGGTCCGTTACGTTCCGACGTTTGATAAGGCTAAAATAGGAAAGCTTGTTACTCAAAATATTACTGTAGAGATTAAAGGCGACGCCAATGATATCAGGGCATTGGTGCAACTGATTGACTGGAAAAAACTAGCTGACCTCCTTGAGAAATAAAATTACTGCATATGCAAATCTGTCTTGAATTGGCAAAGTCGTTTTATATGAAGTATATGCATTTCTTGTTTCCTTTGATCCTTCTGGTATTTTCCGCGAGCACACTGAATGCCCAGAAAAGCGCAAATAAATCAATGGGGTCTTAGCTTTGGTGGTACTATTAAGCAGTCTCAATGGAAAAATATTGCTGCACGATTAAAGCAGATTGTTGAGGTGAATTAACAACAAAATTATGGATTAATAAGTTTTACCGACTACACCCTGGTAGGAATGAACACCATGAACAACTAATTTTGGTCGCATTTTTGTATATTTACATAACCATTTTACCAGAAACTGAGATAATTTATAAGTCTACAAAAACAATTGCCTGGTTTTGAAATTTAATTTACACTCATTATGGACTACAAAGATTATATAGAATCAAATGCAGACGTTATGTTGGGCAAACCGGTAATAAAGGGTTCCCGCATTACAGTAGCCCTTGTGCTGAAAAAATTATCAGAAGGTGCATCATCCGAAGATTTGATTGCAGCCTACCCTCATCTTACACACAACGATATCAGCGCGGTTTTAGCTTATGCTGCCGATGTAGCCGCTACTGAAACACTTATAGCTGCGGCATGATACTGGCTGATGAAAATGTTCATGGCTTTATCATTAAATCTTTGCAGGAAGCAGGCATTGAGGTCATTTCCGTAAAGAAATTAGCTATTGGAAGCAAAGATGAAAAAGTTATTCAGATGGCATTGTAGTATGATTATATACTCTTAACCGAGGATAAAGATTTTGGCGAATGGATATTCGCGCATCATACAAAAGACCTGAGTGTTTTGTTCTTACGCTATTCATTTCATGAATTCATGGAAATAGCTCAAACGCTTACCCACCTGTTGAAAACGCAGACTTTTGAGCGACCTTTTTTTACAACAATTACTACAAAAAAGATCAGGATAAGAAAACTTTAGGCAAATAGTTAAAGGCAATTACTGAGAAAGTACAGTAATTACTTTCCGAAACTCTCCAGAAATAGTTGCGGATAAATACCCAGCAACAGTACCAGCGCGCAGCTAATGGCGAGCAAAATACGATCGCCGGTGGTGATGGGGGAGTTCAGCTCAGGAGTGCCGGGCTTGAAGTACATGGCTATGATGACCCTGAAATAGTAATATACACTGATAGCAGCCATGAGCAGGGCGAAGATTACCAGCCACATAAGCTGGCCCTGTTTTACTACTGCGGTGAGCACATAAAACTTGGCCATAAAGCCACCTGTAAGCGGTATGCCTGCCAGTGAGAAGAGGAAAATACTGCTCACAAATGCCAGGAAGGGTTCGCTCTTGGCCAAGCCGTTGAAGCCATCGTAGGTATAGTCTTTCAGCTTAATGAGCACGGAGAAAATACCGATAGTGGCAACACTGTAGGCAACACCATAAAATATAATACCCCTCATGCCATAGGAGGCATCGGCTGAGCTAACTGAAAGTATGGCAAACAGCATAAAGCCTGCCTGGGCAATAGATGAGTATGCCAGCATCCGCTTCACACTCTGCTGGAAGACAGCGGTAACATTGCCTACAAAGAGCGTGGCGGCTGTAATCACAGCCAGCAGGAGGGTCCAATGCTGACCCAATGAATTGAACGATACATGAAACAGCCTAAGGAAGGCAAAGAACGCACCTGCCTTAACCACAGTAGCCATAAAGGCTGTAAATGCAGTTGGGGAGCCATCGTACACATCGGGTGTCCACATATGCATAGGCGCGGCAGAAACTTTGAATGACAGGGCGATCATAATAAATACCATACCCGCAATTGCCAGCGGATTGATGTTGTCGTAGTGAAGAATGCTGCCGAATTTATCGATATAGAAAGTGCTTGAAGCGCCATAAAGAAGGGTAATACCCATGAGCAATATACCTGTAGAGAAAGCCCCCATAAGGAAGTACTTGAGCGATGCCTCACTGCTTTTCAGGTTGCGCTTATCGCTGCCTGCCAGTATGTACTGAGGAATAGAGAGTATTTCGATGCCTATAAAGAGCATCAGCAGATTGTTGTAAGTGGTGAGTATGTATAAACCGCAAAGAATAAAGAATATCAGCGCAAAATACTCGGCAACATGCATCCCAACCTTCATGATCTCTTTACCCATCAATGCAACATAAAGAAGGGTGCAGCCAGTCATGAGCATATTGAACCAGAGAGAAGAATGCTCGATCTGCAGCATGTTGTTGAATAACAGCTGAGAAGAGTTGGCCGGAGTATCCACCAGTTCATAAATGGTTACACCAAACAGTGCAGCAAAAAGCAATATTGCGATAGCAACAATGCTTTTCTTATTGTTTGCCGCTATTCCGGCAAACATCATGAAAACACCCAAAACCGTTGTAGCAATAATTGCCTTCATAAACCCCAAACCCCTAAAGGGGCTTTAAACACTGAATCTTTGTGGAACATCCTCGCTGGATTCAGCATTGTTAAAAATATATTTGTTTGTCCTTTCACTACAAAAAGACCTATCACTTTACAATCATCCCTGCTATGCCTGAAGTAAGATCCAGCAATGGTTTCGGATAAACCCCAAGAAACAAAACAAGGCAAATAATAATAATCAGCCCAGCCAGCTCATTGATGCTCAGATCTTTGGCAATTACCATCTTCACAGCATTACCGTAAGTTGTTTTCTGAATCATATTGAGCGTATAAACAGCGCCTAATATGATACCCGTACCGGCAATAACCATCAATGCCATATGACCTGTAAACAGTCCGTTGAACAACATAAACTCACCTATGAACCCATTGGTAAGCGGCAATGCAATACTTGCCAGCGATACCAGCACAAATGCAATGGCCATCTTTGGCGCCGAAATGGCCATGCCACCCAGCTTTGTCATATCGCGTGTACCCCAGCGGTTTTCGATCATACTTACCACCACCCACATACCGGTAATATTGATACCATGGTTGAACATCTGCACCATAATACCATGCATCCCTATGCTGGATTTAGTAAATGCTACGGCACACATAAGACCCATATGCGCTATAGACGAATAGGCAATAAGGCGCTTGATATCGGTTTGCACCATAGCAATACAGGAAGCATACACAATACCAATAACCGACATAATAATAACCGTATCGGACCAATAAGCTACACCGGCAGGTACAACCGGCAATAACCAGCGAAGTACCGCATACATACCCATCTTAACCATCAGCGCACTGAGGATAATGGTTACCGGTGTAGGAGACTGCTCATAAGTATCGGGCTGCCAGGAATGGAACGGAAATATGGGCATTTTGATAGCAAATGCTATGAAAATGAGCCAGAACAGCCATTGCTGTGTAACCTCAGGTAATGCACGTCCGGCACGGATAATATCGGCCCATGCAAAGCTTGGTATACCAGGTGATTGCAGGGAAAGGAAGATCAACCCTGCCAGCAGCATCAGGCTACCTACAAATGTGTAAACGAAAAACTTGAATGTAACGGCGATTCTCTTTTCGCCACCCCACTGCGAACAAAGGAAATATACAGGTATCAATGCCAGCTCCCAGAATACATAAAACAACAAAGCATCGGAAGCAAGAAAAACACCCATAAGACCAGCCTGCGAAAGCAACATAAAACCATAAAACGCACCCGGCCTTTCGACTTCTTTATTTGAATTGACTAAAAATACCACCAAAACCACGATACCGGTAAGCAGGCAAAGCATACTGCTCATACCATCGGCAAGCAGGCTGAATGTTGTACCGATGGAAGGAATCCAAGGCATTGAAAAAGTGGAATTACCTGCAAAACCTGCACCGCTGACCATAGCAGCTGCCCCCAGGGTAATCCCGGAACTCAATAAGGCAAGTATCCTGGCCCCTTCCCCTTTAATGGCGAAGGACAGAATGCCTGTCAGCAATGGAATGATTATAAGTAATACTAAAATCATAATCTTAATTTATAAACCTCAAAACTTCTGAGGTGCCTATTCTCAATTTTATTCAAACCCAATACCCGGTTTCTTTATCCGGGAACCGGTATTATTTTATTACAAAAAAGCTCAGAGCAAACAATACTACAATGCCCAAGACCATTACAAAAATGTAAAAGCCCACCTGTCCGCTCTGCAGCAACCTCATCTTATCGCCACCCCACTTAACTGATTTTCCGACACCGTTTACGAGGCCATCAATTCCCTTGCGCTCAGCAAATTTATCGAGCACCTCAGATAGTGCCTGAAGTGGTTTTACAACGATTGCATTATACAGCTCATCTATGTACCATTTATTTTCAAGAACCTTGGCCAAACCGGTACTTTCGGCAAACTTCGGTTTGCTGTTAATGGACCAGGCAACAATAATCATGATAACCACCACCACAGTGGAGATACCCATCAGCATCCATTCTGTACCAGCCTCCAGATGATGAAGGCCTGAATTGGTGACGGCAGTGCTTAAAAAAGTATCAATAGCATTGTGCTCACTCAAAACCTCTGGCAGTCCAACATAACCACCGATAACTGATAATATAGCGAGGATGATGAGCGGCAGAGTCATTGCAGCAGGGCTTTCGTGCAGATGATGTTGCTGATCTTCTGTGCCCCGGAAATTGCCAGTGAAAGTAAGCACATACAAACGGAACATATAATAAGCGGTCATCATTGCAGCCATGATACCCAGTGCATAGAGTATAGGATCGTGGCAATATGCTGCTGAGAGTATTGCATCTTTGGAGAAGAAACCAGAGAAACCCGGAATACCTGAAATGGCCAGGCAACCAATGAGGAAGGTAATCTGGGTAACCCTCATCTTCTTTCCAAGACCACCCATTTTGCGGATATCCTGCTCGCCACCCATGGCGTGAATAACACTACCAGAACCAAGGAACAAAAGCGCCTTGAAAAATGCATGTGTCATAACATGGAATACCGCGGTGGTGTAAGCGCCGACGCCAAGAGCAAGGAACATGAATCCCAGCTGGCTAACTGTAGAATAGGCTAGTACTTTCTTAATGTCGTATTGCCTGATAGCAATTGTAGCTGCAAGGATGGCAGTTGCCAGCCCGACAATAGCTACAACATGCAAAATCATAGGAATAAGGTTGTACAAAGCGCTACTGCGGGCGATCATATAGATACCTGCTGTTACCATGGTTGCGGCATGGATCAGGGCAGATACAGGAGTAGGGCCTGCCATCGCATCGGGTAACCATGTATACAAAGGTATCTGTGCGCTCTTACCGGTAGCACCTATAAAAAAGCAAAGGGCAATCCAGCTCATAGTGGATTGTGGCATTACCAACTGAGGGTTATGCAACTGCCCGAAAAATTCGTTGTAAGATAAAGTGCCGTAATTTACAAAAACCAGCAGCATACCCACTAGGAAGCCCAGGTCGCCGATACGGTTCATTACGAAAGCTTTCTTGGCTGCATTGGTAAAATCTCGGTTCTTAAACCAGAAACCGATGAGCAAATAAGAACATAATCCAACGCCTTCCCAACCGATAAACATGATCAGGTAATTGGCGCCAAGTACCAACAGCAACATGGAAAAAACAAACAGGTTGAGGTAGGCAAAGTATTTTACCATTCCCTCATCGTGGCCCATGTAAGATGTAGAGTATACATGAATCAGAAAACCTACACCGGTAATGATGAGCAGGAATAATGTGGAAAGCGAATCGACCTGAAAAGCAAATGGAATATTCAGATTACCAGAGTGTAAAAACTCAAAAAATACTATTGGCTGTATTGGTGCAACAGCGCTTCTTACTTCAAAAAATATACCCAACGAAACACAGAAAGAAGCCAGAATAGCCAAACAGCCAATAATGCCACCCAAAGTTTTAGGCATACTCTTCCAAAACAAACCGTTGATTAAAAACCCAATCAGCGGAAACAATGGTACCAACCAGACGAACTGAGAAAAATTCCCCATTTTAAAATATTGTATTACTAATGTTTCAACCTGTTCAAAATATTTATATCTACTGAATGAACCTTACGGTACATCATTACTATTATAGCAAGCCCTACAGCAACCTCGGCAGCTGCAACGACCATTATAAAAAACACAAATAACTGCGCATCGGCATCGGCGTACACTTTGGAAAAAGTAACCAGCAATAAATTAACAGCATTGAGCATCAGCTCTATGCACATAAAAATGATAATGGCATTTCGCCTCATCAGTGTACCCATTACCCCGATAGAGAATAAGAGCAGGCTGAGAAACAAATAATGTGTTGAATTTACCGGCATTATAAAAAATTTAAAATTTCGAACTCAATAATTCTGAAACTACAGACACAAGCCAAACACACGTCTTACTCTGCTTTTGTTACCTCATGCACATGTTCCTTTTTCCCGATTACAATTGCACCAATCATAGCACTGAGAAACAGAACACTGCTTATTTCAAAAGGCAGAACATATTTTGTAAACAAAACCTTACCTAAATTAGATATCAAGCCAATATCAGTTGAAGTCTTATCAATCACTTCGGGCCTGGCAGATTTTATAGCTGCAAGAACTACAAGAAATAATACACCACCGGATATTACACCTGCCAGCTGCACCAACTGACCCTTCTGAGGCTCAACATCGGCATTGAGATTCATAAGCATGATAACAAAAAGGAACAATACCATGATAGCCCCGGCATAAACAATAATATTTACTATTGCCAGGAACTGTGCATTCATCAGGATATAATGCCCCGAAATGGCAAAAAAGGTAAGAATCAGAAACAATACGCTGTTCACCGGATTACGGCTTAGTATTATGCCTAATGCACAACCAACAGCCATAACTGATAAACCCCAAAATAAAATATCGTAGATATCCATACTATTTATTTACTTCTTTTTTAGAGTCTGGAATCAATAAGTCAGCTTTTTTATAAATAAAATTTTCCCTTGTATAGTTTGCCGGCATTACAGTTTCTGAAAGATAGACCGCGTCTTTGGGACAGGCTTCTTCGCAAAAACCACAGAAGATGCAACGCAGCATGTTGATCTCATACCTTGCAGCATATTTTTCCTCCCTGTATAGTTTTTCTTCGCCGGGTTTGCGTTCAGCAGCTTCCATTGTAATGGCTTCTGCCGGGCAAGCCAGAGCACAAAGGCCACAAGCGGTGCAACGCTCAGCTCCATTTTCATCCCTGTTCAGAATATGCAATCCACGGAATACAGGACTGAAAGGACGTTTAACCTCAGGATAACTGGTAGTGGCTGGTTTCTTAAAAATATGCCCCAGAGTAATCCCCAGCCCTTTTACGATAGAAGGCAGATAGATGCGCTCCCCGAAAGTCATCGGGCTACGGTCTATAAGTACTGCTCTGTTAGTTAGTTTTTGCATTTTTCTTCTTTATTATACTACCGCTACTATTCTTTTAATTACTTTTTTGTAAACCACAATAATACAACTCCGGTTATCAGCATATTCACTAAAGCCAATGGTATTAATGATTTCCAGCCCAGTTTCATCAACTGATCATACCTGAAACGAGGTAATGTCCAACGGATGAACATGAAAAACAGGATCATACCCACTGCCTTTGCCAGTAAAACCATTATACAAATAGCTGTAAAAATCATCGGATTTACACTTGCTGCAACACTATCCATGAAGGGGAAATTGTAGCCACCGAAAAATAAAGTAGATATAATAACCGAGCTGATAAACATGTTGATATACTCAGAGAACAGGTAGAAGCCAAGCTTCATTGATGAATATTCCTGATGGTAACCCATATTCAGTTCACTTTCACATTCAGGCAGGTCAAAAGGGGCACGGTTCAGTTCAGCAAAAGCGCAGGTAAGGAAAATAATAAAACCTAATGGCTGCCTGAAGAAGTTCCAGGTGAAATAACCATCATTCCAGAAACCATGCTGCTGTGCAACAATATCACGAAGGCTAAGTGTACCTGTCATCATCAGCAAAGCGATAAGGCTGATGCCCATAGCCAGCTCATAAGAAATAGCCTGAGAAGCTGCGCGGATACTGCTTAATAAAGAGAACTTATTGTTGGAAGCCCAGCCACCCAGCATAACACCATAAACGCCGAGACTAACCACCCCAAAAACGAACAAAATACCAATACTAATGTCGGCTACCTGAAAATGAACGACATGTCCGCTTGCTGTAGTATAATCGGGGCCCCAAGGTATTATTGCACTGGTCATGGTAGCAGTAAGCATAGCCAGACACGGACCAAGGATAAAAATCAGCTGGGTAGATTTGTCAGGAATTATTTCTTCTTTAAAAAACAATTTCAAACCATCAGCCAGAGGTTGGAAAAGGCCAAATGGGCCAGCGCGGTTGGGTCCGATACGGTCCTGCATGATAGCAGCTACCTTACGTTCGCCCCATGTAGCATACATAGCTATTCCCAAAGACCCCAACAATATAATTGTAATGAGGATACCTTTTTCTATAAGAACCGCTGCATCAATCTGAAGTAACAGCATAACGGGTACAAAAGTAGTTTTAGTTAATTGAAAATTTATGTTTTTGGTCAGTATTTTATTGAATCCAATTCTTCTTTAAGTTGTATTAATGAAATGGTCGCCGAATTCCATATTGTTTCATAGTTTATTCCAAAATACTCATGAACAACTACGTTTCTTAATCCAATCATTTTATTCCATTCTATGGTATCATTTTTTTGTTTAGTGCCTTCAGATATATGGTTTGTTGCCTCACCAATAATCTCTAACCATTTTACAACAGCAATTCTTAAAACATGATTCGATATAAAGTTTTCATAGTTGTAACCGGAAATTGCATTTTCAATTTCACAAATACAATCAAGAATGTGTTCTATCCTTGTTTCATCAGAAATTGACCCTTTCATAAATAATATACTTATCCTTGTCTATAAAAGGTTTAATATGTTTATTCTCCCAGCCCGCGCTAACAATATCCACTTTCTTTTTAAGCATTTCTGCGAGCTCCTCAGGCCACACAAAATAATCCCAACCAACCGGCACTGAATGATCGATATCAACTAAAACATCAACATCGCTGTTTTCATCTGCTTCTCCGCGAGCATATGACCCAAACAACCATACCTTCTTCACCGGCTTTTTTTCAAAAAAACCAGTAACAACATTTTTTATTTGTTCGGCACTAAGTATCATTATTTACTTTTCTATTCAGCTTCAGGATTTAAAATCACTGGAATGTGCAGGCCCTTCTATCTTCGATAATTCGATTTCAGGTTTGTTTACATCACTGATACTATGAATATCCATTAAAATTTTCGGTTGTTTCCCAATCACTT
This sequence comes from uncultured Bacteroidota bacterium, assembly GCA_903904855.1. Lineage (GTDB taxonomy): Bacteria > Bacteroidota > Bacteroidia > Chitinophagales > Chitinophagaceae > Nemorincola. The sequence continues at coordinate 28,460 of CAIVEH010000050.1, forward strand.
TATCGATCAGAACAGGTGTTTTTACGGTTCCGACATAATGGCCCTGAGCAATAACACTGTTTCTATTAATAACTGATGGTCCTTCAATTACCCAGTCTTTTGTCTCTTTTTTATGGAAACGGCAATCATTACAAATAAATTCTTCAACTTCACCCCACTGGTCTTTACGGGCTGTAACCCTGAAAACCTCATCACCCCGCATCCACAACCTCACTTTACCTTTGCAGGTTGGGCAATCGCGATGCGCATCCATAGGCTTGGTAAACCATACACGGTTTTTAAACCGGAATGTTCTATCTGTCAGCGCACCCACAGGACAAACATCAATTACATTGCCTATGAACTCATGGTCCAAAGCCTTACTAAGCATGGTGCCAATCTGGGCATGATCACCTCTTTCCAGTATTCCATGTTCTCTTCTGTCTGTAAGCTGATCTGCCGTAAACACACACCGGAAGCACATAATACACCTGTTCATGTGCAATGATATGTATGGCCCTATATCTTCCTTCTCAAATGTGCGGCGCGCGAATTCATACCGTGTGCCCTCTGTGCCGTGTTCGTAGCTCAGGTTCTGCAGATCGCATTCACCAGCCTGGTCGCATACCGGGCAATCTAATGGATGATTGAGTAATAAAAATTCTACAACTCCCTTACGTGCATCCAGCACTTTCTCAGAAGTCAGGTTCTTTACCTCCATACCGTCCATTACCGTGGTGCGGCAACTTGGTACCAGCTTGGGCATTGGCCTGGGGTCTTTTTCAGAACCCTTACTCACCTCAACAAGGCAGGTACGGCATTTGCCTCCGCTGTCCTTGAGCTTGCTGTAATAGCACATTGCCGGGGGCGCAACATCCCCGCCTATCATACGTGCAGCATTCAGTATGGTTGTCCCTGCGGGTACTTCAATACTGATATTATCAACGGTTACTTTAAACTTTGGTGTTTCAGACATCTTATTTTAATATATTTATATCTGCATTTCTATTATGTTCAAATAAATAATTAAGCCATTGTGATAAAGTATTCATGGTTTCACTATTACTACTTACCATACGTTTACACATTTTCTTCAGGTTTTCATTTTCACCTGCAAACATTGATTTTGTATTTTTCCTGAGCATATTCAAGTCTCTTGAAAATCCAAAATCACTAATATTAATTCCTCCTTCATCTGCCACTGCCAGCAACCATACTTCAATTGCAGGTGCCAACTGAATGAAATAATGCTGCTCTTCTTTATGCTTTAAAAGGATCAGATTTTTAGTTACTATTTGCTCTTCGCATTCATCCCTAATATAATCCAATTCTCTTTTGTCTTTGTCAATAATTCCTACTGCAAAATCATCTCTTAATTGCTTGTTTTCTGTAATCTCCTTAATCACATTTGGGCATCCTTTTTGATGATTAATGTGTTTCGTTCTCAAAATTGTTTTTACAAGAACTGTATCAAAATAACATTCCGGCACAAAATTATCTTCCATTAATCAATATAGCTTTCAATATTGAAAAATAAATCGACTCCATATTGGTATATCTTATGCACTTCTTCATCACTCAATCTTTTAATAACTGTTTCACCATTATTCAAACTAACCAAATACACTGAAAGATCCTCTCTGGCACTTTCCAAAAAATCATTCATGACAAAAGGACTATGAGTCGAAACAAAATATTGATTACCATTGTCTTTATCAAAAATTATGTCACTCGTTAATTGGCTTATGTAGGGTGGAAACATATGTGCTTCCGGTTCTTCAAAAAGCAATACAGAATCTTCATTACTCATTATTGCAGCTTTATGGAAAATAAGGCGCTGCAATGTTTCTGCCATTTGGTAAAATGGAACTGTAAATATTGTTTCTTCATCAAGTTGCTTTAATCCCCTGATGGAATTTGTACCTTGGTCAATAAGTAATTTGAGATTATAGAACTTAAATAACTCACCTACTTCTTTTCGTAATTTTTTATTAGATTGAATAATGTCTACTAAATTTTGACCATAGGGAGAAAATAATGTTAATCCATTTGTTTTAAATTCATTATAATCAGTATTGAAAATATATTTCTTAACATTTAAGCCAAGCTTCTCTAAATTCCAACCATCACTTCCAATTAATCCCTTCGAAAAAACTATACTCCTTTTATAGGTAGGTGTAATTTGATTTGATTCTGCAAAAACACCAATAGTCAATTCTAAATCCTTTTCAGAAATGTATTTAAAAGCTAACTGAATGTCATCAGAAATTTCTATACGAGCATCCTCACTAAGCGTACCATCATGAAATAATTCAAACGACTCTTTGATTCTGCATAAATTAACTAAATCTTGTTTGAAATTATTTTGCAAATATGACAAGGATGATATTGCCTCCAAAATCGCACTTTTCCCCACATTAGGATACCCAATAAACACATTGATCCGTTTACACCCCTCAATTTTGGCGTGGCGTATGGACTTGAAATTGGTAATCTCTATATGATCTATGTGGTTGCTCAAAATATCTATTTTAAACTTTAGCAGCAACATGTATCGGATCGGCATAATGTGCCAAACCGAAATTACGTTTCTGCGATTCTTCAGGGTTCTTTATGTGCCATTCAAATTCATCGCGGAAATGGCGGATGGCAGCAGCTACAGGCCATGCAGCGGCATCGCCCAGCGGACAGATAGTGTTACCTTCTATCCTGCGCTGAATATCCCAAAGCAGGTCGATATCACTCATCTTGCCCTTTCCGTATTCTATATTCTTCAATATTTTATACATCCAGCCAGTACCTTCACGGCAAGGGCTGCATTGACCACAACTCTCGTGGTTGTAGAACCGGGCAAGTGTCATTGTATGACGAACCACACATTGGTCTTCATCCAAAACAATAAAACCACCTGACCCCATCATACTGCCGGATGCAAAACCGCCATCTGAAAGACTTTCATAGTTCATATATCTTGTTTCGCCTTTTGCTGTTTTCAACAGCAGATTTGCCGGAACAATTGGTACTGATGATCCACCAGGAATACACGCCTTAAGCCGCTTTCCATTTGGTATACCACCACAATATTCATCACTGTAGATGAACTCCTCAACAGAGATGGTCATATCAATTTCGTAAACGCCTTGTTTCTTTACATTCCCGCAAACAGACAATAGCTTGGTTCCGGTAGATTTTCCTACTCCAATCTTAGAATAAGCTTCACCCCCAATATTGATAATAGGAACTACTGATGCAATCGTTTCTACATTGTTCACAACTGTTGGCCTCATCCATACCCCCTGCACAGCCGGGAATGGTGGCTTCATCCTCGGATTTCCTCTCTTGCCTTCTAATGATTCTATGAGAGCAGTCTCTTCACCACATATATATGCCCCGGCACCTCTATGCACATAAATTTCGCAATCAAACCCTGTACCCTGAATGTTTTTGCCTAACCAACCATTGTTTTTTGCTTCGGCTATAGCCTGGTTCAGAATATCAGGTATCCACGCATACTCACCCCGGATATAGACATAGGTTGTATTGCTGCCCAATGCAAAACTGCTGATGAGCAGCCCCTCAATGAATAAATGAGGATGAAACTCCATCAGGTAGCGGTCTTTGAAAGTACCCGGTTCCGATTCATCGGCATTGCAAACCAGATGGCGTGGAACGCCCTCGGGCTTAGCCAGAAAGCTCCACTTCATGCCAGTAGGGAAACCGGCGCCGCCACGGCCTCTGAGTCCACTTTTCTTCACCTCTTCCACAATATCGGCAGGGGCCATTTTCAGGGCCTTCTCGGCAGCACGGTAACCGCCGTTTTTGCGATAGGTATCGTAGTACCTGATACCTTCGATATGATCGTTTTCTAATAATAATTTTACGCCCATCGTTCAAAGTCAAAAGTCAAAAGCTAAAAGTTTTTATCAACTCTTCTTTTGAGTTTAATAATCAATTATCCCAGCAACATCCTCATCGGATGCAAAGTTCTTGTAAACGGATTTAAAACCAATGCCAAGGCTTCCAGTGTGGTTGCCCCGAGTAATGGTTCATCATTTTTTTCGCCAAAGATTACAGGTGCAGTTGCACCTTCACCATTTAATTCAAAATAAGCCTCTCCTATTCTTCTTGAAATCTTACTGCCATCGGCCAGGACAAAAGTCATCTCCCTGTAAGGTTCAATACCCAATTGCCTCAATGTCTCACCAGGAACAAGGCTATAAACCGCGCCACTGTCAATCATAAAATTGACATCTTCCGATCCGGAAGCTTTGCGGTTTTCTTTAACCTTGAGATATTGTGTTGTAATACCCATATAATTTCACCTTACGGCTAATCAATTATTCTTGTTTTTGCTCTCTTTTACTTAATCTCGAAAACAATTCCCACCTGTTATTCTTCCAGCTCCACATCTGCAACACATTGAGGCTCAGATGCATCGGCTTACTATTTAATACAGCATCAATCTCGGCTGTCATATTAACTGAGGCCAACTCCTTACTGATGAAATGGAAAGCCTGATTTGAAGCACTGATCTTTTTGTAAGTCAGTTTCCCATTGTACAAATCTTCCATCACATCATATTTCGACTGCTGCCAGCCATTGCTGTGATAATAATGCAGATCATCTCTCAACAATATCCTCAAACGGAAAGTATCCCTGTTTACCAAAGCGGTATTCAGATCAGCAACACATCTTTCCAGGTCCAGAGAATTTGCTTTTTGAGCAAATGTGCTGGTACCTAAAATCAGAAATAATATAGTAATTAAAGTGCGCATTTAGCTTTTATCAATGATCAAAATAAAATCTTCCATACTTATTTGCAAATCTTCTCTTATAATTTTCCTCAATAATCCAGTTGGTATATCCTCATTTTTATGAACCGGAATTGTTGTTACTCTTCCGTCCAGATGTTTCAATCTGTGATGCGAACTGTTTATTCTAATCAATTTAAACCCAAGCCGCTCTATTATTTTAATTAAATCTTTACCTGTTATTACAATTTGTTTATTACTCATCAGACAGCAATTTGCATTTCCAATTCTCTGAATCCAATAAAATTATTAAATGAATTGGGCTGCTCTTCTTGCAGACACATTTCTATTACTTCCTGAATATTTTTCATTGCCTCATCAACAGTATTGCCATAAGAATGACAGCCCTTAAATACAGGACAAGAAACAATATAAATCTTATCCTCATCTTGTTCTATAAGTATTGGAAAATGATACTTTTGTGTTCCCATTTTACAAATTCGTCTTAGCTTTTATCAATGATCAAAATAAAATCTTCCATCGGGTCGAAGAAAAAATCAGTCCAGCCACTTTTATGGCTTTTCATTTCATCTTCGTTAGGGAAACCGGTATGTTTCAAAATAACTCTTGTACCGGCTTCATCTGCTTTCAATAAATAATGAACTTCTGTTGGTTTTGTGTCTTCCGGCCAGTCTGTTGTTTTCCAGGTATAGGACAGCTCATTATCTGTTATCTTAAGTACCTCACCATAAACCCAACCGTCAAACATTTCAAACCTTCCGCCAACTTTTTTCTCCAGTACTCCATCGCCTCCACTCCACTTTCTTATCAATACAGGGTCTGTCAGCAACTGCATCACCCGCGTGGGTTTTCCTGATAAAGTAAATTCAAGTGAAAGGTCGTAAGCCATGATTTAATTTTTCCCCGCTCTTGCTTCTGCAATCAGTTTGTCAATTTTCTCTTTAGTCAGATGTTCCCTGTACGTCTTGCCCAATTGCATCATTGGGGCATAACCACATGCGCCAAGGCACTCAGCAGGCTTCAATGTAAACAGACCATCTTCAGTAGTTTCACCTTCACTGATACCCAGTTTTTCCTTGATATACTCAATAATCTGGTCACTGCCATTCAGCATACATGGCCCGGTGCGGCATACTTCCAGCAAATACTTACCAACAGGTTTGGTATTAAACATGCTGTAGAAAGTAGCCACCTCATAAACCTCAATAGGCAAAATATGCAGCAGTTCTGCCACATAATCCATAACTGGCACATCCAGCCACCCACCAAACTCGCCCTGAGCTACGTGCAATAATGGTATGAGAGCACTCTTCTGCTTCCCTTCGGGGTAGTGCGAAATAAGCTCTTTTACCTCTTTTAATTTTTCGTCTGAAAACTGAATTTTCATTGAATACTTTTTAAAAAAACCTCAAATTCCAAATCTTCCGGAGCGTGAGTACCAGTAAATAATTCTGCTCTATATTTCCCCAAAAACTAAAACCCTTTTGGGGTGAGGGGTTTACGCATCCAACTCCCCAGCTATCACATTCATACTACTCAAAGTTACAATCGCATCGCTCAGTAATCCGTTCTTCACTATCTCAGGGAATGCCTGGTAGTATATGAAGCATGGCCTGCGGAAATGCAGCCTGTAAGGCGTACGGCCTCCATCACTTACCAGGTAATATCCTACCTCACCATTGCCACCTTCAACTGAGTGATAAACCTCACCAGGTAGCGCATCTATTTCGCCCATCACCATTTTGAAATGATAGATCAGCGCCTCCATCTTTGTATAAACATCTTCTTTTGGTGGCAGGTGATAATGGTCTGCCTCCTTTGCATAAAAGACTTCCTTCTGATCAGGGAATTCTTTTTCTATTTTTTCTATTTTCTCAAGCGCCTGGTGTATGATGCTCATGCTCTCCCATATCTCCAGGTTGCGCACCATATACCGGTCATAAACATCACCAGTAGTACCAATAGGAACTTTAAAGTCAAAATCTTCATAAGAAGAATAGGGCGATGTTACCCGCACATCGTAATCTACCCCGGCAGCCCTGAGATTAGGCCCTGTAAAACCATAATTCAAGGCCCGCTCAGCGCTTATCGGGCCAGCCCCAATACAGCGGTCCATAAATACCCTGTTTCTGTTGAGCAATGATTCAAATTGCTTCATGATCTTGGGGAAAGTTTCCATGAATTTGTGCAATTTGGTCATTGAAGCAACAGTAAAATTTCTTTCGAAACCTCCTACCCTCCCAATATTGGTGGTCAAACGCGAACCACATATTTCTTCAAAAATCTCATAAATCTTTTCCCTTTCCTGAAACACATAGGTAAAGGGTGTAAGCGCACCGGTATCTACTGCGATAACCGAATTACAAACCAGGTGGTCGGCAATACGGGAAAGCTCCATAATTATTACACGCAAATATTCCACTCGCTTTGGCAACTTGAGCCCAAGCAGTTTTTCAATGGTCATGTGCCAGCCCATATTGTTGATGGGTGATGAGCAATAGTTGAGCCTGTCGGTAAGTGGAGTAATCTGGTAATAAGGCCTGCGCTCGGCAATTTTTTCAAACGCCCTATGGATATAGCCTACAGTAGGCACAGTTTCCAGTACCCGCTCACCGTCTATCTCCATAATATTCTGAAACACACCGTGGGTGGCAGGATGAGTGGGTCCCAGATTAAGCGTAGTTGTCTGCTTCTGAAGCGACTCTTCAGATAGCTTAATATGATGTTGCTGATGATGCAGTATTTCCATAAGCCCTGATTACCCTAAATCCCTAAAGAGACTTTCCCTTTATTATCAAACGGATCTAGCTCTATTAATAATTAATATTTTAATTTTCCTTTTGCAAGAAAAAATAGTTTTACCTGCCAAACATTTCATCATCCTTATCCCTTCTGGTCGGGTCTTCCATTTCATACTCCTTCCTCATCGGGAAGTAATCCATTTCCTCAACATTCAATATCCGGGTAAGGTTAGGATGTCCGACGAAATTGATTCCAAAGAAATCATACGTTTCCCGTTCCATCCAGTTTGCTCCTGAAAACAGCTGTGTTGCCGTAAATACATCTGGCTTTTCAACCGGCACATAAACTTTCATCCTGATCCGGACACCATCAACCAGATTATGCAAATGATAAACCACACAAAGTTCTTCGCCTTTTCTTGTGGGGAAATGCACGCCTGTGAGATCAGTGAGAAACCTGAATTTCAGTTCTTCAGTATCATAAAGAAACTGCAAAACTTTAAGGTTCATTTCAGCTGCTGCCCTGAAGGTAAGCATACCATAAGGCTCCTCCCACTCGGTCAGTTGTTCACCGAATTTATCAGTAAGCCGTTGTTTTATAGTTTCGTTTGTCAAGCTCATAAACCCCAAACCCCTGAAGGGGCTTCTATTTATTTCATTAAAAATAATCGCTCAAAAAAACTCCCAATTAATATCTCCAGCCCAATCAGAGTACTTAAGTACTCCGCGGCGGGGCCGGGGGTTACTCTATTCCATAACTTTCCATCAATTCCTTATATACCGGGTTCGTCCTTCTTCTCAGGCTTTCATTCTTGACTATTTCCTGTAGCTTTAAAATACCATCCAGTATGCCTTCTGGTCGCGGAGGGCATCCCGGAACATAAACGTCCACAGGTATCACCTGATCAATACCCTGTAACACTGAATAAGAATCGAATATCCCGCCTGTTGAGGCGCAAGCCCCGATTGCAATAACCCATCTTGGTTCAGCCATCTGCAGGTATACCTGCCTCAGAATAGGACCTAATTTCTTGGAAATTGTACCAGCTACAAGCAACATATCGCACTGACGTGGAGTAAAGCCCATACGCTCAGCGCCAAAACGACCAAGGTCATAGTTTGACCCCATGGTTGCCATAAATTCTATGCCGCAACATGAAGTGGCAAAAGGCAAAGGCCATAAAGAATTGGCACGACCAAGTCCCACAACTTTATCAAAAGTAGTAGCATAAAAACCCTCACCGGAGTAGCCCGGAGGCATCTCCACCATCTTTATCTTAGTATTATATTGAACCGGACGAGACATAAATTATAAATCCTCCACTCCTGCAATTAAGGAGTCTGTTTTAAATCGTTTTAAAAAAGAACTTAGAATTACCATTGTTAAAAAACTGAGCTCCTTCAGGGGTTGGGGATTTTAATCTTCCCACTCCAGAGCTCCTTTCTTTACTATATATATAAACCCGCATAAAAAGAAAGCTACAAATAAAACCACCTCCCAGAATATCTTCTCGCCCATATTCTGGGCGATAAAATACCTGAAGTTTACGGCATATGGATAAAAGAAAATCACTTCGACATCAAAAAGCACAAACAAAATGGCTACCAGGAAGTATTTTATACCCATTGGCTGGCGCGCATTACCAACTGAGGGAATTCCACTTTCGAAATTAATCAGCTTATCGTGCGTTTTTCTTTTAGGGCCAAGCAGGTGGCTTACTATCATCATTACTGCTATGAAACCTATAGCTATAGCTAATTGTAACGCAATAGGGAAGTAGTTTATCGGGGTATTATGATCTGCTGCAACCAATAAAAGATTCATAAATAGTTACCTTACATTGAGAGAATGAATTTCCTGAAGCAAAGTTACTGTTATGCACTGAAAGTGCAAGTGTTTTCAGGTTTGTTTTGCTCAGGAACAGTAAAATGATATATGATTGTGATCATGTGGGCATTAATTACATATATTTTATTTTGCTGGTTTTTCATAAGTATTCTCCTTAAATTCAAATTTGCACTAATTTTCGTAAGTAATTTTTGATATTCATAAGATTTGTATTTAGCTTTGATAAAGAAATTTCTCAAAATGTTGTAAATACAAATACTTTACTTGTATGAAAAACAATAATGGTCTGGTGCTTCAGCGGATTGCATTCATCTTGATATTATGCCTTAATTGCTCATCGGCAACTTTAAAAGGACAAATAATAACCACAATTGCTGGCAATGGATTACCAGCATTCTCCGGAGATGGGGGACCTGCAACGGGTGCAGAAATAAGTTATCCTGTTTGTTGTAAAATGGATACTATCGGCAATCTATATTTTAGTGACTATAATAATTCCCGAATCCGCAAAATTAATGGCTCTGGTACCATCTCCACAATTGCAGGTAATGGAACTTACGGATTTGGTGGTGATGGCGCAGAAGCAACATCTGCAGCTATCAACCATCCAACCGGGCTATCTATTGGGACATCCGGGAATTTGTATATTTCTGATTACCTCAATTTTAGAATCCGTAAAGTTAGCCCGACAGGAATTATTACAACGCTAGTCGGCACCGGAGTTAGTGGTTACTCGGGCAATGGAGGCCCAGCCACAGCAGCACAAATAAGCCAATCATGGGGAATAGTAGAAGATGCCACAGGTAATGTCCTTTTTTCTGACCGTTTTAATAATGTCATTCGCAAAATCAATAGTTCTGGCACTATTACTACTATAATTGGCACTGGTGTTGCCGGTTTTAGCGGTGATGGCGGGCCTGCCAGTGCTGCTCAATTAAATAGTCCGGTTGAATTGTTTTTAGATAACTCTGGGAACCTCTATTTTTCTGATTTCTTTAATAACCGGATAAGGAAAATTTCGCCATCAGGTATTATTACCACTATAGCCGGTAATGGGATTACAGGCTATAGTGGTGATGGCGGAGCCGCAACAAATGCGGAATTAAATCAACCAGTTGGTCTTTCTATGGATTCTACCGGGAATATTTATATTGGTGACTATAATAATAGCAGCATCAGAAAAATAAATAGTTCTGGAATAATATCAACTATTGCAGGTATCGGAATTGCAGGATATAGCGGGGATGGGGGACCGGCAACTGCTGCTGAAATTAATACGCCACAAGGCGTATATGTAAATAAATCAGGCAATATATATATATGCGATGCTTATAATTACCGTATCCGGATGATCAATCATGGAGATAACCTACCCTCTTTTATCGGTGGTCATCTTCAAACCCTGGATCTTTGTTTGGCTGAAACTGCAATTTCAGTACCCATAGATACATACCTTTCAGTTTCGGATATCGATGCAGGTCAGACGGAGACATGGAGCCTGCTGTCACCACCTTCACATGGTATTGCGGTTACCTCTTACTCTGCTATTTCCACAGGTGGAATACTTTCACCAATAGGACTGACCTATGCTCCAACAAGTGGATATATTGGACCTGATATGTTTAAAGTCAGTGTATCAGATGGATTTTCAACTGACACAACAACAATAAATGTTTTAATAAGTTCCTTGCCAAATCCAGGAACAATTTCTGGACGAGATACTATTTGTCCGGGTAATAGTGATACATTGACCGAGTCAATATCAGGAGGCAACTGGATTAGTTGCAATACGTCAATTATAACAATAAATAGCCTAGGAATGGCAAATGCAATATCTCAGGGAAATGATACTATTTTTTATTCTGTTACAAATTTTTGTGGTACTGATTCCGCAAGTTTCCCGATTTATGTTCAGTCATACTCAGAATGCCATACCGGAATTGCGCAGCATTCAGAAAATAAAATAGATGGAATCCGAATATTCCCCAACCCAAATAATGGTAATTGTTCCGTCTCAGTTGAATCAGACTTAAATGAAAAAGTGCAATTGCGGATATATGATCTGACAGGAATTAAAATAGAAGAATTTGATATTCTTTCAAACCAAAGAAATGAAGTCCGGCTCAATGCAATACCGGGAATTTATTTTATTTCAGCAATTACAAATGAAAAAACATACAATTCCAGGATAGTAATTTGGAATAATAATTAGTAATAAGTTCAATTAAATTTAATTTGTAAATTTGAGCTAGTGTTATGTCACTCATAAATTGACGAGATC
>CAIVEH010000051.1 GCA_903904855.1 uncultured Bacteroidota bacterium
TATTGATACAACCATAAAGGCTGGACAAAATGTTTTGAATGCACTCAGGCTTGTAGCTCTGTATGGGGCTGAATAGTTACGTATTATTGTATGGTGTTAATTCCCAAAGAAAAGCCGGAATATACTGCTAATAGAAGGAATTGGGAGCAAAAAGCAGGCTGGAAAAGAATCTGTATATTTATGATTTTGATATATTTGCCACAACTTATACCAATAACTTAACACTTTTTCTCATTTATTTGCGTACCTTTGCAGCCGCTAAGTCACAATGACTCGGCATTATTTTATAAAAGTTCTTTAATGTTAATGAATTCTTTTTCCTCTTTCCCAATGCGGGAAGAGCTTACGCGGGCTATTTCTGACCTTGGCTTTGACACACCTACACCTATTCAGCAAAAAGTAATACCCCAACTATTATCGGAGCCTATAGATATTATAGGTCTTGCCCAGACGGGAACCGGCAAAACGGCTGCTTATGGCTTGCCACTGCTGCATCATGTTGATGTGTCGGTGAAACATGTTCAGTGCCTGGTGCTGAGCCCTACACGCGAACTCTGTATGCAGATACAGGAAGAGATGAGCAAGTATGGCGTGCATATGCGCGGACTACGCATAACTGCAGTGTATGGCGGTGTGCCTATCAGTGGCCAGATTCGCGAGGTGCGGAGCAATCCGCAGGTGATTGTGGCTACTCCGGGCCGGCTTATTGATTTGCTGGAGCGCAAGGCTATAAGCCTGGACAAGCTGCAGTATGTAGTGCTTGATGAGGCTGATGAAATGCTGAATATGGGTTTCAGGGAGGATATAGACCTAATACTCAAAAACACACCGGAGCGCGAGCATACCTGGCTGTTCAGCGCTACAATGAGTAATGAGGTGCGTGGCATTGCCAAGCGCTTTATGAAAGACTGGAAGGAGTTTAGTGTGGCTACTGCCAATACTACCAATGAGAATATTGACCACCAGTATTATGTAACACAGCACCATAACAGGTTTGAAACCCTGCGCAGGCTACTGGACTTTACACCGGGTATATATGGTATCATCTTTACACGTACCAAGCAGGATGCTCAGGAAGTGAGCGAGAAGCTGATGAAAATGGGTTACCCAACCAGTCCGCTGCATGGCGATATGGACCAGAAGATGCGTACCAAGGTGATGGAGCGCTTTAAAAGCAAAAACCTGCAGTGCCTGGTGGCTACCGATGTGGCTGCAAGGGGTATTGATGTGAATGATATTACCCACGTTATCAATTACGAATTGCCAGATGATCCAGAGGTGTATACACACCGCAGTGGCCGTACTGCAAGGGCAGGGAAGAGCGGTATATGCATGAGCATTGTATCACCAAAACAGATATCGAACATAAGGCAGATAGAGAGGCTGGTGAAACAGAAGTTTCATAAGAGCGATATACCAGATGGGGCTGAAGTAGTACGTAAGCGTTTGTTCTTTTACATGGAGCAAATAGCTACTGCTGCACCACAGGCTGAGTTTGCGAAGCTGTATACGGATATGATGCACGAGCAGTTTGCAGAGATGGACAAAGATGATCTGATTCGTAAACTGATATGGCTGCAATTGAAAGATACCATAGATATTTATAGTGATGCAAATGATCTGAATGCGGGTTATGAAGGTAAGGACAGGGGAGCAGGCAGAGGTAACCGTTCGGTGCGGCTCTTCATCAACCTTGGTGAAAAAGATGGTCTGGATAACAAAAAATTATTGCAGTTTATTACTGAGTCGACAGACATAGATGGCAACACCATTGAGCGCATGACTGTGCGCGATATGAGCAGCTTCTTTAATGTGCCTGGCGATGCAGCTGAATATATTATAGAGCACCTGAGCAGCAAGAAATTCAAGGGCCGCAAAGTGCGCCTGGAAGAAGCTGATAATAAACCATTTGGCGGCGGCGGCAGAAGTGAGAGCCGCGGCGGTGGCGGATCTTATGGTGGTAGCCGTGAGGGCGGATCTTATGGCGGCAGCCGTGAAGGCGGAAGGCCTGAGCGTGCTCGCTACTCGGGAGATGTGAAAGCCTATGGCGGTGGCGCCAGCGAAGGGCGAGGCGGATATAAGGGGAAGAAGAGATAAGTGATAAGAGATAGGTTGAAATGAGATTAGAAGTGCCACACCTCCAAAGTGTGGCACTTCTACATTTTAGCAAATGGGTCTTTTACTCCTTCTGTATGTTTGCCTGCTTATTGCAATTCCTTTATCCGGAAAAGGACATCGAGGTATAAGGTGCCTTTACTGTCGGTTACAAGATATTCGTAAATGTGCAACGCCTTTTTTAGCAGCAATTCCTGCTGGTTTTCATCTTCTGTTTTATGGGCAAGATCGTAGAGTATATGGCCGAAATTGTGCAGGTTTTCGTTGGAGAATTTATGGTTTTTGATCAATAAATCCAGGCCTACTTCCTTATCGCTTTTCAGGAATTCATCGAGATCAAGGTTCAGCGCTGTTTTGCATTGCTGCATAAAATGAGCGACTTCGTCATTGCTGAATTGCCCCTTACCCAATAGGAGGTCGAGCAGTTTTGTCAATATCAGCCCTATACGGTCTATTTCTCTTTTGAATTTATCTTCCTGTGCCATTCTCCTTATTTGTTTTACGATTAGGCTACCAACTAATAAAGTTCATAAAAAAAGCGATAGTTACCTACCGCTTTTTTTATTTTATACAGTATGTAAATTATTTACCAGCCCAGCAGATAAGCAAATATTAAAGGCGCTACAATAGTAGCATCACTTTCAACTATAAACTTAGGTGTGTGGATATCAAGCTTACCCCATGTGATCTTTTCATTTGGCACCGCGCCACTGTAAGATCCGTAGGACGTAGTGCTGTCGCTGATCTGGCAGAAATAAGCCCAGAAAGGAACATCATGCCATTCGAGGTCCTGGTACATCATAGGTACTACGCATATAGGGAAGTCGCCGGCAATACCGCCACCTATCTGGAAGAAGCCTACGCCTTTACCCGATGAGTTTGCGCGATACCACTCTGTAAGCCACATCATGTATTCGATGCCGCTCTTCATGGTTGATGGCACCAGCTCGCCCTTGATACAGTAAGATGCAAAGATGTTGCCCATTGTGCTGTCTTCCCATCCTGGTACGATGATCGGAATGTTCCTTTCGGCAGCAGCAATCATCCAGCTATGTTTAGGGTCAATTTCGTAATCGGCCTTCATCACTTCGCTCAGCAGCAGCTTGTACATATACTCATGCGGGAAATAACGCTCGCCTTTATCCTGTGCGTCTTTCCAGATCTTAAAGATATGGCGCTGTATGCGGCGGAAGGCTTCCTCTTCAGGGATACAGGTATCGGTAACCCGGTTGTAGCCTTTTTCAAGCAGTGCATATTCATCTTCAGGAGTGAGGTCGCGGTAGTTAGGTACACGCTTGTAGTGGGTATGCGCTACAAGGTTCATGATATCTTCTTCGAGATTGGCACCTGTGCAGCTGATGATATCTACCTTGCCGGCACGTATCATTTCGGCAAAAGAAATGCCCAGTTCGGCGGTACTCATTGCACCGGCCAGCGATACCAGCATTTTGCCCCCTTCGAGCAGGTGGGTTTCATATCCTTTGGCAGCATCAACCAGTGCCGCAGCATTGAAATGTCGGTAATGATGCGTAATAAATTGAGAGATCGGACCTTTGTTCATTTTATGTTTTGTTTTTTTTATAATGTTGCTAATCTTTGAATAAACTGGTTGAAACTATTGTTGTGTAATGATATATTATCCAGGATTGTTTTGTTCCTGATTTCTTTGCAAATTTTCTGATATTCTAATGCTCTTTTTTTATTGCAATCAATTGTAAAACCTCTTTTTCTCAATTCCTGGTTTAATGTATCGCAGCAATTAAATGTTTTTGTGCGACTATTATTGGTGAAATAAAGCGGCAAGAGCCAGCATTCAATAGAATCATGACTGATAGCAAAAATTATTTTCTTACTAAATTGTGCATATATTTCACAACCAATATTCTTTATGATTACTGCTTTTGCTTTCTCTACAATTTCATCATCTGTAATTTCTCTGTCGCCTTCACGTTTCTGAACTCCATATTCTTCGCAAACATCGGTATCCAATTGAATAATAACATAATCGAAAATTTGCAAAGCTGTTGTCATGTCAGCAGATTTGCAATATTCTAAAACCTTTACCCAACTACCAAAATGGTCTGCTTCATCAGTAGAATCTGGGTTGGGCTGAACTGGCCGGATATAAACAGGAGGTTTGAAATACCTGCCAAGAATATTTCTTAAAACCACCTGATCTGTAGGGCCTTCTGTAATTAAACCAAATGTCATACCGATTAAAAATTTTCAGGTAAACCGCCAAGGTATCCTTTTGTCCACATTTCAGATAGCTTCATTGGTTTATCTATTTTGGGTTTTTCGGTTATCCTGGTTACAATGGTATGCCCGTCCAGATTTCTCTCAACTACAAACAATCTCTGTTCCGGGTCATTCAGATTCAGTCCGTCAAGGGTTGCAGGATTGTGCGTTGTCATGAGTACCTGCTTGTCATTTTTCTTAGCCAATTCAACAAGCGTGTTTATCAATTTAGCGCATAGCTTGGGGTTAAATGATGCTTCAATATTATCTATGGCAAAAAACTGCGGGGTTTTCTTACTCGAAAATAATACGATATAAAACAACAGGAACAGGAAGCCTTCATTGGCGCTACGTTGATCGAGGTATTTCAGATTTGAATCAATAAAGCGGTCTTTAATGCTAATCCGGTATTCATTCGACATCAGATCATTAGGGATTATAAAGTCGTCATACCAGTCTATGAGTTCGAGGTGTTCCTTTATGTGTTGAAGGCTACCGTTGTCTTTTGACATAGACACAAGAAGACTGAATAATCCTTCGCCATGTATGCCTAAAGGCCTAACATGCCATTTTTCTTTAAACTCTCGTAAGGCTGAAACTTCCGGGGAGTAAATTACAAATTTTGTAAGGTAATTGTAATACCTATAATAGTGATAATAGGCGTATTCCTCAAGTTCAGTGATAATTTGTGTTTCCAATTCATCCGAAGTATCTTCTCGAAAGGTGATATCTTGTATTAGGCTAGATGGTTCATCAAAATCAGTCGTAAAATTAAATGGGTTATTAAATGGATTATATTCAATATGCTTCCCATATTTTTTAAGAATATTTTTGAAACCTTCAGCCTTTTCAAGAGTGGAAATATCTTTCCAATTTAGAAACATGGGATCTTCAATCTTGTAAGAAGTTTTAATTAATTGATTATCTGCAATGAAATCAATATCAATATTCGGTATATCATCACTAAACGCACTTGAAAACAGTTCAGCTTCTGTTTCTCTTACTCCTTTAGAAAATAATATTCCATCTTCATCAATTGAGTTAATGGAAGATAAAAACGCCACAGCTTCAAGTAGATTACTCTTACCACTTCCATTCTCTCCAATAAAAAGATTAACCCTGCCCAGCTCAAGGGTAAGATCAACTATGGATTTGAAGTTTTTTATGTGAATCTGACTGATCATTCTGTTGCAAAAGTAAACTTTTATTTTACTGGGTATAAACTTAAAAAGCAAACAGATCACGCTGCTTGCTTTTCAATGTTGTGATTCTATCCTAATTACAAATTCCTAATTCCAAATTTCCCCAAAAATTAAGCTACTACTTCACTCTTGGCAATAAACTTTTTAACCCACTCGGTAGTTATTGATTTTGGACGCTCGATAGGGAAGCCCAATGCCCGATCCCAGCATAAACTTGCCAGAACACCGAGTGCACGGGAAACACCAAACAATACTGTATAGAAGTCTTCTTCTACAAGTCCGTAATGTTTCAGCAGCGAACCAGAGTGCGCATCCACATTAGGCCATGGGTTTTTGATCTTACCAGTGCTTTCCAGGATTGGTGGCGCTACTTCGTAAATGTTCCATACGGTTTTGATCAGCGGATCATTGGGACAATGCACTTTTGCAAATTCCTGCTGGGCAGTGAAACGAGGATCAGTTTTACGCAATACAGCATGGCCATAGCCTGGTACTACTTTTCCTTCAACAAGTGTTTTGTGTATATAGTCGGCAATCTGCTCTTTAGTTGGTTCATCAGAGCTAAGCTCTTTGCACATTTCTTCAATCCAGCGAATTACTTCCTGATTAGCCAGACCGTGCAGCGGGCCTGCAAGGCCGGTCATGCCGGCAGCAAATGAAAGATAAGGATCGCTGAGGGCTGAGCCAACAAGGTGTGTAGCATGGGCAGATACGTTACCTCCTTCATGATCGGCATGAATGGTAAGATAGAGGCGCATCAGTTCCCAGAAACTACCTTCTTCATAACCCAGCATGTGAGCGAAGTTTCCCGACCAGTCGAGCATACCATCTGGCTGAATATGCTCACCGTTTTTGTATTTGCGGCGATAAATATAAGCAGCGATACGGGGCAGACGAGCAATAAGGGTCATTGTATCTTCGTAGATATAATCCCAGTAGACTTTTTTGCTGATACCGTCGTTGTAAGCTTTTGCAAACTTCGACTCTGTGCCCAATGCCAGAATAGCGGCAGTAAACTGGGTCATAGGGTGCGAAGAGATAGGGAATGATTCTATGACATCAAACACATAATTGGGTACATGCGAACGGCGTGCCCAGGTAGCGGAGATATGTTCTGCATTCTCCTGACTGGGCACCTCGCCCACCAGCATGAGGTAGAATAAACCTTCAGGAAGTGGCTCTGTGCCACCATGCGCTTTAGGTAATTTTTCGCGCAGTTCGGGAATAGAGAAACCACGGAACCGGATGCCTTCATTGGCATCGAGGAGAGAAGTTTCGGTAACCAGGCCGGTAATGCCCCTCATACCCTGGTATGCCTGAGCAATGGTTACATCTTCAATTTTTTTGTTCCCGTGCTGTTCAATGATACTCTTTATTTCTTTGCTTTGCTCGTCGGCCTTAACTCTGAAAAGGTCTTTTACGTAACCCATATAAAAAGATTGTAGAAAGGAAATTAAATTACGGACGCAAAGTTAGTGAAAGGCAATCAAGATAATGTAATGAAAGCATTAAATTAGTTTAAGGTAATGTGTTATTTAATGAGGTTATAAGAGGTTTTTCTCCGGATATATCACGATGGAATATTTACGAAATTATTTTAGAAAAGGTTTGGCAGGTACGAAAATGATTCATACCTTTGCAATCCCAAAACAAAGAAAGGGAGCATAGCTCAGCTGGTTCAGAGCATCTGCCTTACAAGCAGAGGGTCCGCGGTTCGAACCCGTGTGCTCCCACAGAGGCCGAAAGGCAATACAGACAAGGGTTTCAGCTAAAACTGAAACCCTTTTTTATATACAATATTTTGGTGCTTGCCACAGTTCTTGCCACGCCCAGCAAACATTGTGTTTTTCATACGAAAAACGCAACATTCAGAGTAAACCTTCCGCCTTTGCAGCGTCTTGAAGAAATATGGAAGCAAGGTTGCCTCCATCATTGGCCGGGTGTAACAATAGTATAGTGTATATTAAGGGGTCTTGGTCCTGGATAGTTTTATCCACAATGGTTATAGTTGCACTATGGTTCCCCTCCATAATATTACCCCGATCCAACTTGTCGCATCGGGTCACCCAAAATTCGAAGGTATAAACGTTGTCGTTCTTTCCAGCCAACTCATAGTCAACCTTAAAAAGGTACTTATCAATAAATTTATCTTTGTATAGCTCTCTCACCATATCGTTTAGTTTTAATGTCTACTACCTAATTCACTTTGTTTTATCAAGTTTGCGTTCGTTAAAGCCGCCAATTCCGATCCGAAAAACTGAACTCTACCTTCTGGGTGGAAACAACTTGCAAGGGAAGGCTGTTTTCAAAAGAGATTAAAGAGATAACGAGCGAAATGACTATTGATAAAACTGGAATTAGAAGGGTGGAAATTAATAACGGAAGAAAAAAAATTACTGGCAATTGCGTTTAATAATTATTATGATTTCTGTTTGTATATTTAGTGCAGGTGCGTCAGCTCAGCAGAAGTATTCTATTCTCCAAACTGACTCCGTAACAAATTCACTTTTCCAGAAAGGTTATTGGAAGCAATTAGAACATTTTGGTAGTAATGCGTCAAAACAGAAGTTGGATTTTTTTGATCTTGATTACAGGACAGGTGTTGCATTCTACAATCGTAAGATGTATGCATTTTCTGAAAAGTATTTCAGAAAGGCCTACGCTATATACCAAACAAAGGATATAGCTCAATATATTTATTACGGACTTATTTTTCGGGGATTATTTTCAGAAGCTGAGAAATTCAATTTGGAAAATCATAAAATTTGTGAAATAAGCAGCCATTATAGAAAAGGAACTGAAAGTCTCAATCTTGATGCTGGGCTTCGGTTCTCAAATGATATGGGAATAGCAGGGAATATACTTTACTCGAATTTGGGACGATTAAGTAAACCAAAACCAAATGTAACTCTTATGCAAAGCATCTTTTATTTACAACAAAAGAATCCATCGGGAGATTATACGCAATTTGAGTATTTTATTTCCCGGGAAGCTTTCACTAAAAATGGTTGGTATTACAAACCATCGATTCATTATGCCTTGACATTATTCAACACTTCTTCAACCGCAATATCTCATTACACCGATTCTATATATTCATCATTGCCACCAACAGGTTTGATAACAGTAAAAAACACAGGAACTGTAAATGACAAGTATACTATTCGTGGAACTAATCATTCTTTCAATCTTGCCTATCAAATAAATAAGAGAAAAGGTCCGCTTACTTTCGGTTTTGAACCAGCAGCACAGGTTGTTTATACCGCGTTTAGGGTTAAGTCAAATTATACTGATTCCGGGATATATGATTCTTCTGTAAATGGCATTCATGTTTTTTCAATTCCTTATTCCGACACTGGTAGTAAAACAAAGGATTCAACAACCATATCATACATAGGTCAGATAGGGATGTCAATTGCTTATACCTGGCCATTAAAGGGGACACCAATATTTTCAAGATTATCCGGCTACTATTTATTTGATAACAAGGGCAGAGATGCGATTGCATGGAATTTCTATTCATTATTAACTGTAAATGATAAATTTTGGATTCATTTTAGTTATTCTTACAAAGGTGCTTTGCCATGGGCGTTTAATAGTGAAGAGATATACTATAATACTTACAACACTGTCAAATCAAGAACTTCACTAACGATACAGTTTATGCCATTAAAGCGGTTTTCACCAATGCTTACCTATCAGTATGAACAGGATTTAAGGGCAACTGATAATATAAAAGTAAAGTACAATTCAATTTACCTGACATTAAAATATAGACTATGATAAAATTAACCTTGATTGGTGTATTCATGTTCGCTGTAACAATCATTCACTCTCAGGAGATTTCTGAAAAGCAGATATCAGCTTTTGAATCCAATGCGGAGCATAAGAGCCAGGCGTATGCAAACAATCCTGGCAATGAAAGGGACTGGAGAGCCAGTTGTTGGGAGATACATCCGATAACATATATAAAGGTGCTGGATTGATATGTTGACACAAAAACAAATTGATAAGCTCAAGAAAAATATAGCCGATATCAAACGGTCGTTGGCAGCGGAGAAAAGAAAGTTCGGCTGCTATGATGACGGACGTGGTCTTCGATACCTGCCACCAGGTTTATTCATTCAACTATCTGACTATTCTGGTGGTATGACCTACCTGAAATGGTTCAACAAGAATTTCCCTGATGATATTGGCTTTCCCATATTCTTATTTGAGTGGACTATCATTCTGTTTAAATGTGGCAAAATAAAGGAAGCTGAGAGTATGGCATTGCAGACCTATTATTCCAATACCTATCTGTTTGATAAGTATCTCAACCACCCTATTGTTCCGTTGGATAAGTATGAGAGTTCCAATTGGGAGACACCTCTCTTGGCTTCCAGGTTACCTTATAACTGTGATGATGAAGAGCTTAAGGACTTCACTGCTTGGTTAGCTGGGTTTACTGCAAGTGAGCGATTCATCGAGTTCAAGCAAAAGCATACTGAGGTAAATACCAAGCTTAAGAATGAGACGGACGAAGAAACCAGACATTACCTGGTGATGCAGAACATGCATTTCAGGGAATCGATATAAGTTCCATGTATTTTTTAATCAGGCATGTCAGCAGGAAGTACCAATGAAATAAATAGAAATCCTTTGGGCTAACTTTGCCGAAACTTACACAATAATGATAAGATATTACATACCTTTTCTTTTGTTCTTTTTTACCACTTTAGGACTTAATGCACAAAACACAAATGTACTTGACTCTCTAAATCAATTAAGTGAAGTAACTGTAACATACCAAGCAGAGAAACTAACGCCAATAACTTTTCAAAATTTTACAAATCATGATCTTAAAATAAAATCAGTAGGACAGGAACCTTCATTTATCCTTTCAGAGACTCCATCAATAACAAATTATTCTGATGCTGGTAATTCTCAAGGCTACTCTTATTTCAGGTTAAGAGGCATCGACCAAACAAGAATAAACATGACTGTTGATGGTGTCCCTATGAATGAACCAGAAGATCAAGGCGCATATTTCTCAAACTACTCAGACATATTTAATTCCGTAAGCAAAATTCAGATTCAACGTGGAGTTGGAACGAGCAAAAATGGTGTGGCGAGTTATGCTGGGAGTATTCAATTATTCTCCCCAAATCTTCATGATTCAACTAAAACGACAATCGGTTGTGGTTATGGGTCTTTCAATAGCTTAAGAGCATTCGCAGAATACAATAGCGGAATCAAAAACCACAAAGCACTATATGTAAGAACTTCCGAGGTATACTCTGATGGTTATAAATACAAGTCATCCAACAACGCTCAATCAGTATTTCTGAGTGGAGGTTTGTTTTACGAAAAAACAACTTGGAAAATTAATTTACTTGTTGGACATCAGCAAAACCAGTTAGCATGGCTGGGTGTAAAAGATTCGCTTATCGAAATTGACAGGAGATTAAACGCTAATAAAAATGAGAATGATAATTTTACTCAGTGCTTAACACAGATACAAAATCATTGGCAGGTAAATAATTCTTCATCGTTACAATCAAGTGTTTATTACACTTACTTAAAAGGAAACTACGACTTTAACCTAAATAATTTTTTAGGTCTCCCAACGACAAACGAACTATACAATTACGCATTTAAATCAAATCTTGTTGGACTGTTTAGTAACTATACATTTTATAAAAAACATTTCAAATTTACGACAGGTATTCATGGGGACATTTACGAGCGAGACCATATTGGCAGCGAAGCAACATCTGGGCAACTCTACATGAATACAGGATATAAAAATGAAGTAAGTATTTTTTCAAAAGCTGATTATACTATTAAGAGGCTATTATTATTTGCAGATATTCAATATCGAAATGCTTCATTTGACTATAAAGGTTCAGTTCAAATGAAGAAAATTGACTGGAACTTCCTGAATCCGAAAGCTGGATTAAGCTTTGCTTTGGCAAATAACTTGGTACTATATTATAGTATTGGTGAAAGCGGCAGAGAGCCAACAAGAAATGACATGTTTGGTGGTAATGATAATTTGTTAGCTGACAGTTCAGGTAAGCCAAATTTATCCATTAAGACCCCAGAGTATGTTTTAGATCATGAATTTGGTATAAGGCATCAATCAAAAAAAATTAATGTAGGGCTGAATTTTTATTATATGGACTTCACTAATGAAATTGTTTTGGATGGAAAATTAGGTAAAAATGGGTTGGCGTTGACAAATAAAGTTGACCAAAGTTTACGAACAGGAATTGAACTCAACTTAACATATAAATTAAGCAAAAGTTTCACCCTCATCAATAACTCATCTTTTAATTATAGTAGCATAAAGGAACAGAAAGAAACATTTATACCTATTCTTACACCACCACTAATTATCAATCAAGAAGTCATTTATTCGTTTAAACATTTTTCGATATCAGGCTCTGTAAGGTTTCAGGAGAAATCTTACATTGACTTTGCTAACAGTAATTTATTAGATAGTTATTTCCTTTTAAACGCCCGAGGGCTATACGATATTGGTAGATTCCAGTTTTCAATTTTTGCCAATAACATCACAAATTCAAAATATTTCAACAACGGCTATGTAGACATTGATGGCAGTAAAAAGTATTTTGTGCAAGCACCAACAAATTTTTACGTTTCAGTAAAATATAGCTTTAAATGAATCTGTTTGACATAAAAGAAATAGTAATTGAAGTGCTTGGCTACCAAATAAGCTATGTTGAGTTAATTGGGACATCCTTCGGCTTGCTGTCAGTTTACTATGCTACCAAAGCGAATATCCTTACTTGGGCTACGGGCATAATAAATGAGATATTTCTTTTCATTTTGTTTTTCCAAGTCCAACTGTATGCAGATATGCTGTTGCAAGTATATTTTATGATCATTACAATTTATGGCTGGTACAGCTGGAAAAAAAACACAGTAGAGAATACAATATCAAATCTGAAATTAAGAATCAAGTTGCTACTTGTATTGTCCATTGTGATTTTTACTTTGTTGTTTGGTTTTTTATTTCATAACATCCATTTGTATCTCCCAACGTATTTCAAAGTTCCAGCGGCTTATCCGTTCATTGATTCCATTGTGATGGTATCAAGTATTGTAGCAACCGCATTGCTTGCAAAAAAGAAAATTGAGAATTGGTACTTATGGATCGTAATTGATGTTACCTGTGTGGTATTATATGCTATAAAAGGAATCTATTTTTTATCGTTAGAGTATTTATTTTTTATTGTTTTAGCATGTTACGGACTTTATAACTGGGAGAAACAATTATTGCATGGTTAAAGCATTTGTATTTGGAAAATATTATCCTTTTCATAAAGGACATGAGGCAATTATAAACTTCGCCTTGACTAAATGTGATTATTTGACAGTGTTGATTTGTTGCAGCGATAAGGAAATAATATCGGATGTTACCAGAAAGTATTGGATAGAAAATTGTTTTCCTCACGCTAAGAATTTAGAAATCAGAACTTACAATTACCTTGAACACGAACTACCTAATACATCGAAATCATCAAAGGAAGTATCAAGAATATGGGCGGATATTTTCATAAAGCAATTTCCTGATTATTCCCTATTGATTACCTCAGAAGATTATGGCAATTTCGTGTCTGACTTTATGAACATTCAGCACATAAAGTTTGATTCTGAAAGGAATTTTTTTCCAGTTTCATCGACTTTAATTAGAAATGACTTATTTAAGAATTGGAGATTTTTACCAGACAGTGTAAAGCCCTATTTTGTGATAAAAGTAGTAATTCTTGGTACAGAATCAACTGGTAAAACAACTCTTACCAACAAGCTTTCACAACATTATAATTGCAGTAAAGTTTTAGAAGCTGGCAGGGAAATTATAGCGAACTCAAATTCTTTTAGTTTTTCTGATTTGCATCTTGTAGCAGAAGAACACGCAAATCAAATTAACAAAGCACCTATAAGTAATTCTCCACTTATTATTATTGATACAGATATTAATATTACAAAGTCATACGGTCGATTTGTATTTGATGAAGAACTTGTTGTTAGCAATAAGATTGAAGAATCCAATCGAGCCAATCTATATTTATATTTGAACAATGATGTTAGCTTTTTTCAGGACGGAACAAGGTTAGATGAGACAGACAGAAACTTATTGGATTATTCCCACAAGCAAATATTAGCAGAAAACAAGATCGAATTTGTTGAAATAAGCGGGAATTGGGATGTGCGCTTTACCCAAGCAGTAAGTGAAATAAATAAACTGTTCAAACCAGACAATAATCGATGGCGTAACCTTTAGAATGCAAGCAAATGCTAATGCACCTTCTTAATTGTTGCTGTCTTTGTTAGTGTAAGAAAAGTCAAATATCATAAACGTTTACGCTGTAATATTGTTTAGTACATAAAAAAATATCTTAAAATGAACATCGATTTAAAAAGGTTTATTGAAGCGCAGGAAAGCGAATATATAAACGCACTATCTGAAATAAAATCTGGAAAGAAAAAAAGTCACTGGATGTGGTTTATATTTCCACAAATAGCTGGTTTAGGATTGAGTGATACTTCGAGGTTTTATGCGATCAAGAATATTGATGAGGCAACAAGCTATTTAAATCACCCAATTCTTGGATTTAGGTTAAGAGAGATTTCCAATGCATTATTGAACTTTAAAGAGAGCAATGCTAATATAATTTTAGGCACACCAGACGATGTGAAATTGAAATCTTGCATGACTCTCTTTGCAATAATTGAAGAATCAAAGGACAACGTCTTTAATATGGTATTAGATAAATTTTTTAACGGCAAGGCTGATGATAAGACATTGAAACTATTAAAATTTCAAGCTTAGGGTAGGTGTATAATGCTGTATTTTATCGTGGAGCAACTAATTAGTTGATTTTTTATATTTTTTCGAATTCGCCTTGGTAATCATTGGTATTTAAGAAGTTATTAAAACACAATCTCTCTACCTAAACCAGAGATAACGAAAGAAGAGCAACATCGGATCATCAACAGGTATTTGGTACCCTGGCTTGATTATCACTTGAAACACTCAGATGCAGCAGGACTCCTGTTTGACAAGTCTTTAGAAGCAGATAATGCTATTATTTACCAGTAGAATATGGTTTCAAGTAGGCTTCAGCCAGGGATAGTTCAGTAAAATCTATAAACGTAAAACATGAGGAGTTTCTAATATTTTTGTGACATGAGAATCGGATTAATAATTGCAGATTTTGAAATGAGCTTTACAACATCATTCCAACACACCGCAAGAGTCAAATATGGAGTAGACTTCAATTCGAGCAATGCAGATGCATTAGGTTTGAAGTTAAACGACTTAAAAGGTAAGTTTGAACTGCACCAACATAATGATGTTCATGTTGGGCTTGAAATAACTTTGGAGCATATAATGCATGTCCAAAACCTTCTTAATCAGATTCTGGAAAAGTATAGAGAGGTATTTAGGGTGTTACCACCCAATATGAAGATCTATACTATTACCCAAAAGCTGAACGAATCCGAAGCACCAACTGCAAAAGAGTTGGCAAAAGAAGTACTTACCGAAGTTTTTAATCCAGAAAAGCCTGCGAAGCTCACCAAAATTGAGCAAAAAAAGGCGGATGCGGAGGCACTAAGTGCCAAGCGAGCATTAGCCATTATTAGAAAAAACAGTGCTAAAAAGAAGTGAAACCCTTTATAGGCAACAATTTAGCTTAAAAAAACAGTGCTAAAACAGTGCTAAATAACTCCAAAATGATCTTTTTTACTCCAAAAACGGCATTGATTATCAATAAAAAAGCCCCAAAAATGGGGCTTTTTCACTATGCGGAGAGAGATGGATTCGAACCCCCGAACCTGTTACAGTTAACGGTTTTCAAGACCGCCGCGTTCGACCGCTCTGCCATCTCTCCGAGGTCAAAATTATAGCATCGTGTTGATATTCTGATGCTTTTTTTTTCTTTTGGCATATATTTTTTGTCCTAAGCCATTAAACAGCGTTTTCCGGACTGATATTGTTAACACTATTATAAATCATTTTTATTGATACCTGCTTCAATTCCTTTCATCGGCGGCCCTCACAGTTTGTATTAATTTGCACCAATGATCAGTAAATTAATCAGCGGTATTCCGTTACTTTTATTATCACTTTCTTCCTGCACTTCAGCTCAGGAACATAATTTCGAACGTTCAAAAACATTCAGCCAGATGAACAACGCAACACCGGATAACAAAGCACATAAAATAGAAATTGCCACATTCGGCGCGGGTTGTTACTGGTGCACCGAGGCACAGTTTCAGCAGTTGAAAGGTGTTGAAAAAGTGGAATCCGGATTCTCTGGCGGACACGTTGATAACCCCACCTACAAACAGGTATGTGAAGGAACTACAGGCCATGCCGAAGTGTGCAATATAAGCTACGATCCTTCGGTAATTTCATTCGATGAGTTGCTTGCTGCGTTCTGGACCTGTCATGATCCAACAACCCTCAACAGGCAGGGAAATGATGTGGGAACACAATACCGCTCTGTTGTATTTTATCACAGCGACGAGCAGAAGCAAAAGGCCGAACAATACAAGAAGAAGCTCAATGATGAAAAAGCCTGGGATAAGCCTGTGATTACGGAGATCTCAGCATTTACTAAATTTTACAAAGCGGAAGACTATCACCAGAACTACTACAACGAAAATGGCGATGCACCTTATTGCCACTTTGTAATAGGCCCGAAGGTGGAGAAGTTTAAAAAGATCTTTAAAGACAAGCTGAAAACAACAAAATTAAAATACTGAGCAATATGTGGCAAAATGGCTATGAAATAATGCTTATTGACTGCCTGAGTTATTTGGTAAACAAGGCTTAGACTGCTGTTAATACACAACTATTTTACTTACAAAGTTGCCATTGATATTTGTTGCCTTGAGAAAGTAAATACCCGGTCCGGCCCCAATACTTAATTTGTCGGGATGGTTAGTTTTTATTTCAGTTTCCATGATTATTTCTTCCATAAGATTCAGGATCGTAACCCTTGTTGCTGGCTCTTTATCCGACGAAACGGCAATGGTAAATGTCCCGTTATTGGGATTGGGAAAAACCGATATGTCATCCGGTGGCGGAGCAATTAATCCGGGATCGGACAGAGTGCAATTGGCAACGGTTATATGAATTACCGAAGAATCAACAGCGCCTGCACAATCAACAACCAATATTTTTATTGAATCGCTACCCGTAAACCCCGGAGTGGGGGAGTAATACAAGCCCCTCGGAATAATTGTACCCGTAGCAGATAATGTATCGTAGGTGCCCATAGCCGTGCCATGCAGGGGAGGCACAGGCATGCTCCAGGTTATGGTCTGGCCGGTATCTGCATCAGTAACTGTTAGAATTACATTGATTGAATCTGTAAGATTTTCACAAACGGTTAAAGCCTGAAAATGCCCGCCGCTGAAAACAGGTGGATGGTTGATGCCGGAATGTGTATTGAGCCTTCGTACACGGTTGTTAATATAATCGGCGATACATAAATTGCCGGAATCATCAAGAGCCATACCTAGTGGGGTATGGAGCATTGCGTTTGTAGCAGAGCAGTTATCATTGCTGTAACCCGGCAACCCGTTACCGGCAATAGTGTTGATAATGCCCAGGGAATTTATTTTCCTTACCCTGTTGTTGTCGCCAATATATATAGTTCCTGCACTGTCAAGGTACACTGAAGACGGGTAAACGCCGGCATCCGTTGCCGGTCCTCCGTCGCCACTGAAGGTTAAGCTACCGTTGCCCGCTATGGTCGATATCAGTCCATTGGTATCAATCATACGGATACGCCCGTTAGAGCAATCGGCAATGTAAACATTCCGGTGCCATGTGGCTACCCAATCGGGGTCATGAAATTTTGCGGCGGTAGCAGGTCCGCCATCTCCTGAATAAGCAATAGAACCTGTACCTGCAACAGATGTAATAATACCGGAAGGGTTTATTTTTCTGATTCGGTTATTGCCTTTATCGGCTATGTATATATTGCCTGCGCTGTCGGCAGCTACCGATACGGGCAGGTGCAAAGTAGCCAGTGTAGCAGGCCCGCCATCGCCTGAGAATCCCATTGTGCCATTCCCGGCAATAGTATTTATTGTGCCAAACGTATCAATTTTCCGTATCCGGTTATCGTAGCAATCTGCGATGTATAAATTGCCAATATTATCCATGGCTATACCTGAAGGATTATTAAGTCCTGCCGCTGCAGCAAATCCACCATCGCCGTAATAACCTGCAAAACTGCTGCCTGCCATGGTGGTAATAGTGCCTGTTACATCTACTTTCCTTATGCGGTTGTTGGTAACATCTGATATATAGAGGTTTCCGGCATGGTCGAAAACCAAGCCATAAGGTCGGTTGAATGTTGCATCTATTGCAATTCCTCCGTCGCCGCTAAATCCGGTGATCCCGTTACCTGCAATAGTAGTAATAAGCTGTGCCTCAGTAAAGACCGGACATAACACAGATAGGTAACAGAGAATTATTAAAAGAAAGCAACGCAGGCAATTAGCTTTCATAAAATAACTCTTTTGAAAAGATGAGAAAAATATATTCTATTGCAAGTTAATGGTTATGCCTGAATTAATCATACAAAGGGAAAACTATTGAGTTTAAAAGGTGCCAGTTAATAATTTTTAGCTTCCTTAAGTGTAGAATATTGGCTAAATATAAAAACAAATAATTAACTAACTAAATTATTTGTTAATGATTAACTATGTTTGATCCTTTGTCGCTACCTTTGTTTTTAGTAATAACAAGTATGTGCTATGGAAATGATTCTGGTTTGTTTTGATAAATATCTTCAGTCTGTACTATTGAATTACCCGGTTCCCAATACCCTTAATAAGTCGGGTGGTTTGCTTGATAAACTAATGTTTATACAGAGCATAGAAGCTGAATACCATAACAAGGCGTTTGCCAAGATAGATGAGTTACTGAACAATGGCAAAATAAACCTTGATAAGAAAGATCTGAAAAACAGGTTACTGGTAACAATAGATCAGACATTCACAAAATTTAAAGCCGGAACGCTTAATTAGTTTGCCTTACAAGTATTCATCAATTCTGCTGATATGCGTTGATAATTCTCTCCCTGGTTTATTGCTGAATTTGTTAGGTGCAAATTAAACAGGTACCATAAAAACGGTAAATTTTTTCTACAAACTGTTAATGGTTAATGCTATTATTTTGCAAATTCTTGTCTTGAATTTCATTTTAAAAATAAAATTTAAAGAATAAACTAAGTATTTTTCCAAAAGTATTTATCAGCGAAACAACATTAAAGTGCCTGTAATCCAGCACTTTGCAGCCGATCTGGTCATACTGGTACGGGTATGATACAGCACGGGTGAAATTACCTTTTTGTTAAAGCAGAAAAATATTTGTTCGTTTATAAAAAAAATGTAGATTTGCGTATTATTAATTTCTCATTCCATTAAAAATGCAAGAAGGTACAGTAAAGTTTTTCAATGAAACCAAAGGATTTGGTTTTATTACGCCTGCCAATGGCGGACAGGACATTTTCGTTCATGTTTCAGGTCTGAAAGACCAGATCCGCGAGCACGATAAGGTGTCTTTTGAAGTTCAGAATGGTAAGAAAGGTTTAAATGCCGTAAACGTTAAAGTAATTTAATTTTACAGCACCACTTAATATCATTGCAAGACGTGCGCTGCACGTCTTTTTTGTGTTCATAAGTATCGCCCTGTCCCACCTCTGATAACTTGTTGGTTCTTTATTCCCGGAACCAGGTAATTGGTTACAGGAATAAATTTTAATTGTAGGGATCTTTAGCGCATAATTGTTTTGTCTTTCAATATTTGACAGGGATCGGAGAATTGCATTTTATGGCAACAATACTACACCGCTTACCAAAGCAACTGTAAAATAACCTAAACATAATAACGCAATAATAGCTCACCTGCAGGTGAATTTTATATGATTGCCCGGAACAGGTTCCTGCTTTTTTATCAGGCAGGATTCAGGATGGGCTTTTCGTTCTGCCCAAGAATCTTCAGCATTTTACCATGTGCTACAATAGCCCCAATGAATGTAGGATTTACCTGGTAGGGCAGTCCGAATTCTTCAGCTGATTGCTGTACTATTTTCGCAATTTTTGGGTAGTGAATGTGGCAAATCTGAGGAAAAAGGTGGTGCTCGATCTGGAAATTCAAGCCGCCTATAAACCAGGATACCAGTTTGTTATCCTGAGCGAAATCTGCAGTGTTTTTAATCTGGTGCACAGCCCAGTTATTTTCCATTTTACGGTCATCGGAAGGGCTGGAGAAATCTGATGTTTCAACCACATGTGCAGGCTGGAAAACACAAGCCAGTGAAAAACCTGCAACAACATGCATAGCCACGAAACCACCAACAATATGATACCATGGCACATGGGCGAACATTATTGGCAGAACAATAATATAGCCAATATATACCACCTTAAGCAGCGATAACTCAAGTACCGATTTAGCTAAAGTAGTATTTTGCTTGCGCAACAAGCCATTTTTAGAGTAACGAAACAGCAACCTGTAATCCTTAAACGTTACCCAGAAAAGGTTCATAAGGCAATACATAAACCATGCATAGATATGCTGGAACTTATGCAATCTCAGTAATGGTTTATCAGGTGTCATGCGGATAATAATTCCGGAATCTATATCCTCATCCAGACCCTGAATATTGGTGTAGGTGTGATGCAGAATATTGTGCTGTATTTTCCAGTTGAGCGCATAGCCCCCAAGTATGTTCAGGAGGCTGCCCAGAAAGTTGTTCATTGACTTGCTCTCAGTATAGGCTTCATGGTTGGAATCGTGCATTATTGAGCATCCTATACCAACAATACCTAACCCCATCAGGAGCCAAAGCCCATAAAACAGGACCATGTTTACTGAGGCCAGGCCGGTAACAATAAATATATAAGGCACAAAATACATTGAGATCATTGCAATGGTTTTAACAACCATTGCTGAGTTATGATAAGGTGAAATATTGTTTGTTTTGAAATAGTCATTTACCCGACTTTTTACAACATCGTAAAAACTATTATCTCCTTTAGGAGCAAATTTTACGATTTGCTTTTGTGTAGTTACAGACATTAAAATAAGTTTTTGCTAAGGTAATGCATAATTCTCACAGGTAAGAATTTAAAGGATTAACATTTTATAATCAAAATTATAACCTAAATAATGGTGTTTTTTATAACATCTTTCTTACTTTTACAAAAAATGTATTCTATGAAACAAAACAAAATTTTCAGGATTGCGATATTAATTGCTGCCTTTGGATTTATGAGTACTCTTCAGTCTTGCACGAAAGCACTGCAGGGGTTGAAGTTTAACCTTGGTCTGCAGACACAGAGTGTTTCTGTAGATGTTCCGGTTACTCCTGCAGGAAGTATTGCAATCGGGCCACTGACTTCTACCTATAACCTTGATTCTTTTATTAAGGCTCAAACAGGCAACCAACTTGGGGTAAGTAACATTTCAAGTGTTAAGCTGGTTTCTGTGGTGATTACAATCAATAATCCTGATGCCAACAACAATTTTGCTAATTTCCAATCAGTCAATGCGTCCTTTTACTCCAACACCAACAGTACGCCTTATGCAATTTCTCTGACCAATAATCCTAATACTTATGCTACATCACTTTCATTGCCGGTTAATTCGAACGATGAACTGAAGGGCTATTTCGGCACCCAGTACACCTACAACATTTCAGGTGATTTAAGGAGTCCGATTACTACTATTTTGCATTGCACCGTACAGTATAGCTATAATCTGATAGTGCAGGGATAAAAAATAATATCATTTTGTGATTATAATGAAGAAATCAGGATCGTACGGTTCTGATTTTTTTATGCCAATGAGTGAAACTGCTTATGAAAACCTGAAGTGTATGCATCAGTAGTTTACAATAAC
Source organism: uncultured Bacteroidota bacterium (assembly GCA_903904855.1). Lineage (GTDB taxonomy): Bacteria > Bacteroidota > Bacteroidia > Chitinophagales > Chitinophagaceae > Nemorincola. The sequence goes on from CAIVEH010000051.1 coordinate 21,496, forward strand.
CTACACCCTTTTTGCAAGAGATATTAGTTGTGTAAACTGTTTTGAGGATGATTTAATAAAGTACTCCTTCTTAGTTGTTCTCTTCCCTTTCTACTATGTATCTTAATCTGTAATACTTAGACATAATTGAGGCCCTCCCGAGAAATCGGGGCAGGCAAGCATGGGCAGATCATCTGATCTTCATGGATCTGAAAATGACTATTAGAATTTCAATTATTATGAGTCCTCCGCTGGCGCACAAAATGGCCACGCATATCAGCAGGCAAGCGATACTATGGCGAAGCGTCTGCTATGACGGGAGGGGAGACTCGGCGCAGGCATAGACATAAGCTGGTTACCAGAGACTTAATGCGATTGCAAAACCGTAGCTGGTTAGATAATTGTATTCCCTGATGAGTGCGATTGAGACGCATTCAATCGCTACATATTTCTGAGATTTTTTCCCAGATAGATATCCGCACGTGAACTGCGCCCCTTCGATACCTCTGGGCAGGTCAATAGCATGATGTCGTTGAAGCGTGCTATGGCCACTGGAGCCAAATAGATTCAATTGGCCGGGACCCCAAAAAACCTTTTCAGATTGAATGAGTGGGGGATACCATTTTTCCGGAAAATAAAAATCCGGTTCGTTGCTTAACTTTAAGGCCAGATTGAAATGGGTCGGGATGAAACAACTGGTTTATAGTATTGGCGCTTTAATTTTATATTTTTCATTTCTTGTTTTTCAGGGGTGTAATCATTCCGATTCCATTCCTGCCACCGTTACATTCACCGAGCATGTGGCACCTATACTTTACAGCAACTGCACCATTTGCCACAGGCCCGGTGGCAGCGCTCATTTTGCTTTGGTTACTTATGATGATGCGCGAAAAAGTGCAGTTTCATCGGCCTTTGCGGTCAGGGAGCAAATAATGCCTCCATGGCCTGCAGATCCGCATTATACAGAGTTTATTGGGCAAAGGATACTGAGTGAGCGGGATAAAAAAATACTGCAGAAATGGGCCGAAGAAGGGGCGCCAGAGGGTCCAAAGGATAAGTTGCCGCCATTGCCGAAGTACCCGATGGGGTCGCTGGTGGGCACTCCCGACATGAGCATACCTGTGCAGCCCTACCTGCTGAAGGCCAACAGCAATGATCAGTTTCTGCTGGTGAAAGTGCCGTTTGAATTTCCTTCTGATACTTTTGCCAGCCTTATAGAGTTTATGCCGGGTAACAGAAATGTGGTGCACCATGTGAACGGGGACCTGGTGAAGTATGAATATGAAAAGAAAGCAAATGTATTTGCCAACTTACGAATTGTGAATATGGAGGAGGATACGGCATCACTGCTGCATGCCTTTCAGAAGCTGGGAATTCCCAATGATGATGGCTCTTACCCTATGCTACGTAAGTCGGTAGTGAACTATTTGCCGGGAGCATACGGGCAAAGATACCCTGAGGGTATAGGTGGTTATAAACTGACTCGGAAGGGCTTGTTTTTACTAAATGATGTGCATTACGGGTTTACGAATAAGGATGATGTACTGGACAGTTCCTATATCAATATCTTTTTCTCGAAAGGGCCACCCAAGCGGCCGGTAGAGGAGTTTCAGATAGGCACTCTGAGTTCGTTTGGTACAGCTGAAGTGCAGCCGGATATGATAATACTGCCCAATACTGTAAAACCGGTTTATTGTAAATACCTCATTCCTGAGGATATATCGGTACTTACAGTTAACCCCCATATGCACCTGCTTGGCAAAAGTTTTAAAGCCTATGCACTGACACCTGCAGGCGACACTATCAGGCTTGTATCGATACCCCGGTGGGATTTCAACTGGCAATATTTTTATACGTTCCGCAAGATGGTGAAGATACCCAAGGGAAGCACCATGATTGCTGAGGGCATTTATGACAACACCAGGCAGAACCTGAATAACCCATTCAGTCCGCCGCAACTGGTGCAGGAGATAAAGGGGAGTATGCGGGCCAGGGATGAGATGTTTCAGTTTATAGTTACTTATGTACCGTATCAGGAGGGTGATGAGAATATTAGTCTGGAAACCTCTGGCCCCTCCCGATAAAAATCAGGACTATGTTCCGGGTAGAACAATATGTTCAGATATCAGCTTTGGCTCGTTGATGGGCTTTTTAGTTTTTTCCGATTACTAAATTGATTGTACCCTGTTTTGGAAGTGTGGCACAACTGGTGATGCTGGACTATTAATGGGATTAGTGAGTGGGCTTTGTTTGTAGAAATTATTTGCAGAGGCATTGGCAAATGGTGGCTCGCTGTTGCATTTTGTTTTAATTGGAATTACATTTATAAAAAACACTTTTTATGAAAAAACCAACCATTTTTAGAAATGCATTTACTGCTGTTTTATTTATGGCAGTGACAGCAGCTTTTGCGCAGAACAATGGCGGAGCCCCCTGGAAAAAAACAGTATATCGCACAATAGAATTTAGAGAACAGGAAAACAAGAAAAAGTTGCCACTAAAAGATGCTGCAACAAGCAGCAACCTTGCGGAAATACTGTATGAAGCCGTGATGATGGGTAAGCTAAATGCCTACTGGACTTACGACAATAATCTAACCCATTTACTGACCAGCAGAGAGGTACATGCGCTTTTGGGTGGAGATAAGCCAGATACTATAAGTGTAACAGATCCGGTAACTAAAATAGAGACTATCAAGGTAATCACCAGAGATCCGAATTTGGAATCTTTTCAGAAATTCAGGGTACTGGAGGAGTGGGTTTTTAATGCAGCAACGGGTAAAACCGATATACAAATATTGGCCATAGCGCCGGTAAAGGATATATTCGGGCCAGATGGAATGTTCAGAGGAGTACAGCCTTTATTCTGGATTAAGTATACTGAAGCGTTACCATCGATTGTAAAATTTGATGGGTTTCATCCGACAGGTACCATTGCCATGCACATATGGGATGATTATTTTATGAGTGAAGTGAAACCGGAGGCGGCGAAATAGATTTTATGGGTTAACTTAACTGTAATAAATCAACCCAATTATGCGGTATTTCTTTGGCTATATAATTATTGCTTTAATTTTTGCCTGCCATACTGTTGTGGCTCAAACCGATAATTGCAATATGCCCTGGAAGAAGCTTGTGAGCAGGGATGTAAGATATTCTTCTTATTCAATAGCTGCTATAAAGGGCTTTTCAACTACTGAGAAAATTCTTGATGAAGTTAGAACAGAGCGGCTTAAAGCCTACGCTAACTTTGCCCAATATTTTACAAGGGTACTTAACAAAGATGACCTCAATTATATTTTCAGCCCATCACGAGATACTATCCTCATTTCCAATCCGAAAAATGACTCAGAATATACTAAGATCATTAACCGGACCCTTATCAGTGACTCAATTTATCAATATCGAACGTTGGAAAACTGGGAATTTTATCCTTCAACTTATAAAACCAGCATCTATATAAAAGGTATAGCCCCTGTGGAAAATGTGATTAGCCCGTGGGGAGAATTCAGGGGCAAACGAACAGTTTTCTGGCTGTATTATAATGATGTCAGTAATATCCTCAACGACAATAGATGTATTCCTAAACTGACCGATGTTTTTTGGCAGGACAATTTTCAGGCAGATACTTCAAAATGGCATCAGCCTGCTGCCAGAGCTGAACTCAATGGGATTCGAACTATAAGCGTGATCAGGACAGTAGATATGCGACAGACAGATGACACGATACGGCACCATTTAGTAGATCAGAACTTTGGAGACAGCGCATTGGGACAAATATTTGTAGCAGCTATACTGGAGGGGAAAATAGCAGCCTGGGAAGTATATAGTAATTTATTTTCAAAGAAATTAACCAATCCGGAAATTCTCAAAATGGTAACAAATAAACCAGATACTATGTTTGAGAACGAATCAAATGGCAATGGCACTGAAATAATAAAATGCTTTACCCGGGATTTTAATTACAGTGCAATGAGTACTTATAAAATCCTTGAAGAATGGTCATTTGATACCAGAACTGGAAAAACCGAAATACAAATTGAGGCCATGGCGCCGGTACTTAATGTATATGTTGATGGCATATTCAGAGGTTTCAATACAATGTTCTGGCTGAAAATGGATGAGGTAAAGGATATTATAGCGCGGTATGAACAATATCATCCGGATAATACATTTGCGATGCATATCTGGAATGATTATTTTCTGAGTGATGTAAAACCGGAGGCAGCAAAGTGAGGACAATATTTTTTATAATAACGATTATAATGCTGCAGGGTTTGGTATATGCCCAGACTCAGCAGAAAACAGCCAAAATCAACAAGCAGTTTTCTGAGGTCTTTGATTTAAGCGATAATGAAGGTACGGCTAAGCTACAGACTACACTGCCAGCTTCATTTATTGAAGCTGTAAGAACCGGAAAGGTAGATGCGTATTCTGATTCGGGTATGACATCAAAGCTATCGCTAACGGAGGTTGATGAAATTGTGAAGGCCCGCCATGTTATTGATACCATTCCTTCTTTCGATCCGGAAACAAATTACAAGTTGGAGAGAGTTGTTGAAAGTGACTTTGATTTCAATCAGGTACATTGTTACAAGTTACTTGCAAGTGGTCATCGGGCGGTTCCTGATGGCAGGGATGAAATACGGGTCCTTGGTATTGCCCCCCTGCGGAAGCGTCCAACAAGGGCCCCGGAGAAAGGCGAATTTCAACTGCCAACTCCGGCATATCAAACACTGTTCTGGTTGCATTATGATGATGTAAAGGAGTTGCTGGATAACTACGATAAAGGGCATGCAGCCAATAATTTTGCATCCCGACTGAAAAATTTAAAAGTGCCGGAAGCAGACGTTCTGGACTATAGTGACGGAACAAAATATATAGGTCATATAAAAGATGGAGTACCTGAGGGAAAGGGTGTTAAATACTGGCAAGATGGCGATATTTATGAAGGCGAATGGAAGGATGGCAAACGCAACGGCAAAGGAATCTTGTACCATGCTGCAGGCGCCCGTTATGATGGTGAATGGAAGGATGATATGGCACACGGGCAGGGTACATTATACTATGTGGATGGAGGTAAGTATACCGGAGGCTGGAAATATGATCTGCGGGATGGAGATGGAACGCTAAATTCGGGAAATGGCGATAAATATGTTGGACATTTTGAACATGGCCGCCAGAATGGGAAGGGCATTGCAACCTCTAAAAACGGAAATAAGTTTGAAGGAATCTGGAAAGAAGACGAAATGGATGAGGGTACGCTTACTTTACCAAACGGATACAGATACATAGGCCATTTTGAGCAAGGGAAGCCAGGCGGGAAAGGTAAAGGTTACTTCTCGAACGGAGATATTTATGAAGGGGAATGGAAGGATAATAAAATGGATGGTTATGGTACATTGCGGATAGGTGAGAAACTTTGGAGCACAGCAGATATAGGTGGATGCCCTCGCTGCAAAATATACAAGGGGAACTGGAAAGACGGCCAGAAAAGTGGCAAAGGCACCTGTTATGATAAAAACCTGGAGATAATTTATGAGGGACGTTTTGAGTATGATTATCCGGCATATCCGGTATATCCTATTCGGTAAAAGCCAAGTTGGTAATTGCAATGCTGGATAAAAAGCAATTTATCAACCTTTCTCCTATCAACCTATCACATATCGCCGTATCTTGTGGCGATGGTAAATGTTGGCCAATATAATACACTAAAGGTAGTTAAAGCTGTTGATTTCGGACTGTACCTGGATGGCGGCGATGGAGAAGAAATACTGCTTCCTAAACGGTTTGTACCGGATGGGCTGAAACCTGATGATGAAATCAGTGTTTTTGTTTATCACGACAATGACGGAAGGCTGATAGCTACTACTCAGCAGCCAATTGCTGTGGTGGGCGAGATTGCGATGATGGAAGTGGCGGATGTAAACCCCTCAGGTGCTTTCCTGAAATGGGGAATAATGAAGGATGTGTTTGTGCCCATAGCCCTGCAGGAAAAAAGAATGAGGCCCGGAGACAGGCGACTGGTAAGGCTTTTCATAGATGAAAGAACAGGAAGGGTTACAGCTACTGAAAAGATAGACAAATACCTAAGTAATTACGAACTGACCGTAAACGATCATGACCCGGTAGACCTGGTGGTATATCAGAAAACTGAAATAGGCTATAAGGTAATTGTGAACAGCAGACACATGGGTGTGATCCACACCAATGAAATATTCCGGGAGCTGGAGATAGGCGAGAAATTGAAGGGTTTTGTAAAGCACATCCGACCAGATCATAAGCTGGATATTTCGCCAGGATCTAAAGGCTATGCCAAGGTACAGGATGAGGAAGAAAAAATAATGAAGCTGCTTAAGGACAATAACGGATACCTGCCATACAATGATAAATCGAGCCCCGAAGATATTTATGCCTACTTCGGGATGAGCAAGAAAACATTTAAGATGACAATGGGAGCAATGTTTAAGAAAAAGCTGATAACATTTTCGCAGACGGGTACGAAACTGGAATCATAACAAAGACTAATCCTTTTTTAGATACTACAGGATCGCTATTATTCCAATTATTTACCTTCTATTAATAGCCGGAAAATACGTTTAGTTCCATTATTTTCTGTAACCTCCACCATATAAATTCCCGGCACAAGCTTTCCTAAAAAGAGGATATTATTCCCTTCACTTAAGTGGCCTTGCAGAATTGTTGAACCAATAATATTAGCAATCCTAAAAGTTGCACCTGATTCAATATTGTCGATATTTAATATGCCATCAGATGGATTTGGGTATATTTTAATTGGATTATCGAAAACAAAACCAACATTTAATTTGGGATCATGGATGGTTATAGCAGGTGAACTACCATTGCTAAAACAGGCCTTAGTCACTTTATCGGTTATAATTGCAGAAATTGTATCATTCCCCGAACCTTTAATATATGTAGTTGTTGGTATATTGGTTGTACTGAAAAGCAAACCATTTTTTAACCAGGTAATTGTATAGGTGCTCGAACCGGAAACTATAGCCGTCAGGGTTACGGTACTACCTGGTAAAGCTGAAGCCGGCCCTGAAACTGTAATGGTAGGAGTAACAACCGGCGGATTGAATATTATTTTACGTATCCTGTTATTTTCATCATCAGATATATACATGTTCCCGCATGCATCGAAACTAATCCAATCTGGATTATGGAATATAGCCGCTGATGCAGGGCCTCCATCTCCAGAGTAATCCATTGTTCCATTTCCGGCAATGGTTGTGATTATGCCTGATCTGTTAATTTTAAATATTCTTTCCGTAAATACATCGGAGACAAACAGATTCCCTGTTTCATCAAATGCAATTCCTGTTGCACACAATGTTGCAGATGTAGCGGGCCCACCCTCGCCACTATAAACAACAGTCGATGGCCATATAGGTCCACTTCCTGCAACTGTTGTAATGATTCCCGTAATGCGATCAACCTTCCTTACCCGGTAATTAAAAACATCGGCTATATATAAATTTCCAACTGAGTCAAAAGCAAGTGATTCAGGATAACTTAATTCGGCCGCTGTTGCAGGCCCACCATCGCCGCTAAAACCACCCGTACCTCCCATTATAGTGTATCCATTTCCTGCAACAGTAGTTATTATGCCTGCAGTATTAATTTTGCGTACAACATTATGTTGCAAATCTGCAAAGAACATATTCCCACCGGTATCAAATACCATTCCTTCCGGGTTCAATAACCCGGCAGCCGTGGCCGGCCCGCCATCTCCTGTATATGTACCTGTGCCATTACCAGCGAATGTTGTAATTGCTCCGGAAATATCTCGCTTTAAAATTTGTGTACCTATTTCAAAATACAAATTCATCGACTTATCAAATACAATACACTCTGTTTGATATCCTTTTAGAAAAGTACTAATGATGCCAGCCGGGTCTACTTTCCGTATTCGATTATTTAAATTATCAGCTATGTAAACATTGCCACTTGTATCAAAGGCAACATTCCCCATATAACTTAGGGAGCTATGAATGGCTAACACGCTATCGCCATTATAATTGGGCCCGGCCGGAACTGTATTACTGGGCCCGTCACCTGCGAATAATACTATGTTTTGTGCTATTGAGAAGCAAGGCAAAAGTATTATAAATAGAATGATAATAACTGATTGAATTCTTGGGAATAACATAATATTTAGGTTTTACATGAAATAGACAGACGAATAACCTGAAAGGTTGGGCTTAATGAGATTTCAGAAAAATAAAATATAGTATTATACTATAATTTTAGCTCTTATCAACTCTGTTGTCCCAGGGCTTGTCTGTACTGAATTAATTAAGGCATATATGTTTCAAATTACCTTGAATAATAGCTGCAATAGGATTGGCGGATGTTAACCTATTCGGGGCATTACTGAATAGGTGGATACTGAATCTACTTCAAGACAATAATGGCTACCTGCCCTACAATGATTAATCGAGCCCGGAAGATATTTATGCCTACTTTGGCATGAGCAAGAAAACATTTAAGATGACCATGGGGGCCATGTTTAAGAAAAAGCTGATAACCTTTACACAAACGGGTACGAAACTGGAGGAATAATGGAGGCTAATCCTTAATCATACTTAAAACAATGTGTTTGCCATCATTTGCTGTTATCTCCACCAGATAAGTACTGGGGATAAATTCTTTAGTATCTACCACCTGTTTTTCATCAGTTATCGTACTGCTGTATACCTGTTTCCCCATCAGGTTAAATATAGACAGTTTACTCCCCGCTTCAGCATTCCTAATTGTAATTTCATTTGTTGAAGGGTTAGGGTAAAGATACACCTGCTTTTTGCCATTTATTAAAACAGGTTGTACACCTAAGCTTGGCACAATAGCTGAGCAGCTACCATGGGCATAATTATACTTAGCTACAAAAGCCAGTTCTGAGCCTCCCGAGTAAGCAAGCGTGTCGGCACCGAAAACAGGATATCCATGGTAGTCTCCCGAAATATAGAAATTACCTTTCCTGTCAACTGCAATAGAGTTCCAGTCGTCTCCACCACATTGTGTTGGTACTGCAGTTAAAAAATTACCATCATTATCATATTCAACAACAAACATAGGTTCCCAGCACAATCCCCATCCACCTGGTGTAGTGGTAGTAGTATGGGTGCCAAAATGCATTACATATCCGGGATTTGCAAAACCAGACATATTCTGACCACCGCATGCCCAGACATTTCCACAGGAATCCAGCACAATACTATAGCCTAAATCAGTCGAATCCCCTCCATCTGACCTGGCCCACTGAACATCGCCCCGGGAATCCAATTTTGCTACAAATGCATCTCCTCCGGGGAAAAACCAGCTGCCACCACGATCCACCAGAGTATCGGTTCCCCAGATTATAGAGGTATCCAGCCCGCCGGTAAGGTAAATGTTTTCGAGCCTGTCGGTTGCCATTCCATATACTTGAGTGTAACGGCCCATGCTTTTTGCCCAAATACAGTTACCACTGCTGTCGTATGCTGCCAGAAAATTCAATGAATCTCTAAGTATGTTACCAGAAATATTCATTGTGTCAGAATTATACTGGCCTGCAATAAAAATATCTCCTTTATTGGTAACAGATAATGCATTAGCTACGTCGTTTTTAAATCCGCCAAAGCTTTTTGCCCATACTGGTATGCCCGCTGAGGTAAATTTTGCAATATACACATCGCTGCTATCGCCTGTAGGATTTGTGTTGGTAAGTGTAGAACTACCGATGGTTAAAGACGGGTTACAAAAATCGCCGGTTACAAATATATTCCCTGCGTCATCCACACCAATTCCACCGGTGGATGGACTTTTAGAATAACTGGCAAATTTTTTCACCCACAACGCTCTGCCTGAAGGTGAAATTTTCGCAATAAAATAATTCATTGCAGTTGGGCTGGTAATTGTAATCGTGTCGAGGGAAAAAGTCCCATACCAGAAAGTTCCATAAACATACACATTGCCTGCAGCATCAGTGGCAATGCCGTTTGGAAAAGCTTCCGTGCTTACTGTGCCTAATACCCACAAATAATTGCCATTAGAATCAGTCTTTGTTACCAGCAAAGACCCAGATGCACTGTGGTGAAGGACACAAGCGCCAAATACTGTGCTATCAAGAGCTGAGCCGGCACCTATATAACCAGCTTCGAAAAAATTACCAAATTGATCAGCAACCATTGACTTCATTTCAATTTCACTTGAGCCAGGCGTTTCACCCGTTGCCCATTTCCAACTCTGAGCCTGATTTATAGCAGGGTAGAGTATACAGATAATTAAAATGAAGAGTATGTGTAGATTTTTCATCAGGTTCTTATTAAGGTGTAATAATGTTTTTTTTAGCGATTGACTGCATGAAAATACAAAATGTGTTGAACTATTTGATAATCACAGTGATTAAGACAGCTGTTGGGTTATTCGGGTTGGGTAAGAATAAATATTGATTTAGAAATTATCAAAATCCGGACCGGTAATCTTTATTTGGCTTTTTCATGGAATATTAGTGTTTAAATTCAGTTAATATTTAATGCCACTCTGGACAGACAGGAAAGATGATCCAGTGAAACCAGCGGATGGCAAGAGGGTGCTTATTAACTATGCGTTTCATAAATTTGATCCCGAACTAAATTAGCAAGTTAAAAATAGATAAAAGGCAATCAATAAGCGAGGAAAGTCTCTTTTGTTAACTAAAATATTTCTTTGGGTTAATTTCTGGCATAAAATCCTACCTTAGACTGTGCGCTCCCTGATTTTTCATTTCAACCAAGTTATCAACAACTACGAAGGAACTGTACCACTGGTACATTTCCTGAAAAACTATTTTAAGCTTCATCCGGTTCTCGGCAGCAGGGACAGGAAGCTAATTTCGGCAATGGTTTATAGCTGGTATAGGTGCAGCAGGGCCGTTGGTAATGATGAAATGCTTAATGACTTAATGGCTCAATGGCTGAATGAAAAGATATGGGCCAGTAAATCTTTTATAGGATGGCTTAGAGAAGTTCATCCAGGCGTCATTCTGGACCTGAATGCATTGTTGCCTTATGATCTTGAATTGTCGGATGGTATGATCAAAGAAGCCTGGTTGGGATCGATGCTGGAGCAGCCGGAATTGTTTATCAGGATCAGGAAGGAAAAGGATTTGCTGATTCAGTTATTGGAAAAGTCTGGGATACCCTATACATTCATAACAGGCAATTGCCTTTCGCTGCCTAACGGCGCCAAAATCGATTCAAAATTGCCCCAGGAATGCTATGTGGTGCAGGATGCCTCATCGCAGCAAACAGGGGCCTGGTTTAAGCCCCGGAAGAATGAACTGTGGTATGACTGCTGCTCCGGCGCTGGGGGGAAAGCGCTATTACTCAAAGACCTTGAGCCGGGAGTACGGCTTACGGTAAGTGATAAACGCGAAAGCATTATTCATAATCTGCAGCAAAGGTTCAGGCTGTATAAGCATGATTTGCCGGTGGCTCATGTAACAGATGTAGCCAGCCGGGCATTATTGGATAAAGCACTGGGTACCAAAAAATTTGATAACATCATCTGCGATGCACCCTGCAGCGGCTCCGGTACCTGGGCACGCACTCCGGAACAACTTTATTTTTTCAAGCCGGAGACTATCAACGAATATTCGTCATTACAGCAAACCATTGCCACCAATGCTGCCCGGCACCTGAAACCTGGCGGCAGACTAATTTACATCACCTGCTCTGTTTTCAGGCAGGAAAATGAAATGGTGGTGGATGGACTGGTTAAACTTGCCGGACTGAAACTAATCAGTTCACAAATCATCAATGGAATCAGCAATCATGCAGACAGCATGTATATTGCTGAATTGATTCGCAATGAACACTAAGAACAACTGTCTCAAAAAATATAGCCTGATTAGTAGCATTTTTCTGAATGCTTTTCAGAGGCTAAATTCATGGTTCCCCTTTAGGGGTTCAGGGGTTTTGCCTTGAACTTATTGATTGCATTTCTAGTAAAATCGCTCAAAACCAGTGACCCACTTATTGCAGCACGTTCGGAGAGTAAGGTATCCCAATGCTCAGTGCCTTGCCAGAAGATTTTCTTGAGTTCGGCCATAGCTTCGGGGCTGCTGGTGGCGAGGCGGGCTGCCAGTTTATTGATAGCGGCATCTGCATCTTCAATGGTTTTATGTACCTCGGCATACAGTCCGTTGCGATGTGCCCAGTCGGCAGTGCGCCATTCAGTGGCATCAATAGCCAGTTGGGCAAAGCAGGAAATGCCAACCTTCCTTTCTACTACAGGGCCTACTACAAAAGGGCCTATGCCCACTGCAAGTTCACTGAGTTTCACGGATGCATGTTCTACTGTAATCGCATAATCGGTAGCAGCTGTCAGTCCAACTCCTCCACCAACGGCTTTGCCTTGTATGCGGCCTATAATCAGCTTGGGGCATTTGCGCATAGCATTGATTACATGGGCAAAACCACTGAAGAATTGCTTTCCATCTGCTTCATTATCAATTGCTATCAGTTCATCGAACGAGGCTCCGGCACAAAATGCTTTTTCACCACCGCTTCGTAAGATGATCACTTTAACATGCTCATTTTCGCCAATCTCTTTAATTGTATTGGCAAGCAGGTTAAGTATACTGGCCGGCAATGAATTACTGGCCGGATGAAAAAACTCAATAGTGGCGATTCCGTGTTCTGATCTGTGCGTAACGTAGCCTTCGGTATGAAGCATAAATTCTTGTTTATTTTTGCAGCGATTAAATTATGGACCAAAAGTAAGAAAAGGAATGGATTGCAGGAATTCCCGGCGATAAGCTGAAATACCCGTCTGTTTTTCAATTTCGCTATATTTGATGGAGGTTTTGATTCTTTTTTGATAAATGATACTTTTAATGCTGAATTTTGATTGCTTATGAAGTTACTCAGATCTGTAATAGTTTTATTGTTTTTCCCTTTTATGAGTTTCGGGTGGAATGCCGGTGGGCATTACATTGCCGGGGCTATTGCGTTTTACTACCTGGAGACTTACCGGCCCGGCACCATACCTAAAATACACAATATCCTTAAGTTTCATCCGTGGATCAATAATCCGATATGGACAAGCCATCTTAAAGGACTTGGTGGTGAGCAATATGATGCCATGCTGTTTATGCTGGCAAGTAATTTTCCGGAAGATGCCAAAGACTCTGCGTATGGCACATTCCCGATGACTTTGTGGCACAGGGTTAATTACCCCTTTGTTCCTGAAGGCAGTTCGATACAGGGTGCAAATCCAATAAATCCCAATGCCGAGCAAATGCTTACAGAATTGCTGCAGAAAATTGGCAACGAACCCAACGGGCCTCAGAAAGCGATTGATGTTTGCTGGATCATGCACCTGATAGCCGATATTCACCAACCGATGAATTGCATAACAATGTTCGACAGCCGCCACCCCAAAGGCGATGATGGCGGCAGGTCAACATATATTTCTTACGCATCAACCACTATTGATTTATACAGCTTCTGGAACAATATTTTTGTAAGTGATGTTAAGACGGCTCCTGCCAAGGCGCTGGTGCTGATGGGCAACAGTAATTATTCAGACCAGAGTTTGCCTGAGCTTTACAAGATTTCAAATGTCAGCCAATGGGTAAAAGAGCTGAGTTTTGAAACTGCCAGGTTAAAAGCATACAGAGATGGGGATATTATAGGCACAAATGAGCTGCCATCCAATCTGCCTGATGGCTATGTGGAAGACGCAAAAACGATTACAGAAAAATTAATGGTACTTGCTGGTAAGCGTATTGGCTCGAAACTGGCAAATGCTTTGTAGGAAGGTTTTATTCACTGTTCCTATACCGGCTTTATCGGGCTACCTCCCCAACTGCTGTCAGATTGCAGGTTCTCGCCTTTCATAACGAGCGATAGTGCCTCAATATTTACATTGTCGCCTATCTCGCTGTCGTAAAGGATAATGGTTTTAGCGCCTATACTGCACTTTTTGCCAATCTTAACCGGACCAACTTTCATTACCCGGTCTTCGAAGAGGTGAGTCTGTGGACCGCAGTCTTCATTCAGTGCGGTGTCGTCGCCTATGGTTACCATGTCATGTTCGGTAATATCGGTAGTATTCAACCAAACTCTTTTGCCGGTTTTCATACCCAGCGCCCTCAATAATATGGGCAGCCATGGTGTTCCCTTCATAAAGTCGAGCAGGAAAGGAACTGCAAGTGCCTCACAAGTTGAGGTAATAGCTTCGCTTCGCCATACTTTTGAGGTCCACATAGGTTTTTGTTCTGGTATATATTTACCCACAGTAACCCATTTTAATATCACTGTTACCAGGAATGTAGGTAAGCCCATAAATGCCAGGTAATAAAATGGCATCAACAATATGATCACCCACCAGGGCTTGCTTACCAGCAGGTCGTGGGTATATGCAATAAAAAGAATACTGCATATCAGAATAACTGTTTCAGGTATCAGTATCCTGATAAATTCAACAATACTACGTGCAAGCACAACAGATGGCCGTGGACGTGCGGTGAGTTCGGAGGCAAAAGTCCTGCTGGCCTGACGGCGGGGTAGTGCAATAGCAGGCGAGCCAAACCAATCTCGGGCAGTTTCACCAGCCATTTGTTCTTTGGTAGGTGGAGTAGACAAGACGCCTATCAACATACGCCCCGGCAGATTATACCCTTGCGGAATCAACGCACTGTTGCCTACGAAGCTGTTGTTGCCAATAATAGTTTTATCGAGTATCAATTGCTGCCCCCTGATGTCCGATTCTCCCAGCGTTACTGCATCGGCAATAAATGAGCCTTTACCTATCTCCAGTAATGGATGGGTTACGCTGCTGGCTGTGGATATCTCTGTGTTGCGTCCCACCTTGGCGCCCAATGCACGGAATAAGAGGGATATATATACAGTGGCATAAATAGGGTGTAATACAATAAGGGAAAGCGACATCAACTGGTCGGCAAACCATTTACGCACATAAAACCAGCTGTATATAGGATACTTCCCAGGCTTAATTCCACGCTGCAGCAAGCGGGTAAGAATTACAGTTACCAGTGTAAACACTATGATATAACTCAATGCCAGTGACGGTGTAACGATCAGGTAACTGAAATCGTAATCGGGTGTGGAGTTATCAAGATTGTTGATGATGATTATCGTTGGTAGCAGTGGCAACAGAACGACAAACGGGAAAATGAGTAGTGAAAGCGAGAAAATAAAGGTATACCTGTTCCTTTTCGCATTGGAAACAGGTAATGGTTGTGGTAAATCTTCAATGGCTTTCTTTTCTTTAAAAACAGCAGGACTACCCATCCAGACTTCACCGCTCTTAATTGTTTTGCCATCCTGCAGAAAACTGAGGTCCTGCAATTCTCCCCAGGCTTCAATTGTGGCGCCACCTGAAATTACAGCACTGCTTCCGATATAAGCATGATCGCCGAGGTGAATGCTTCGCAACTTGAGTAACCCATCTTCCACAAATGCATTATTTAATACCACCTGGGAACTGATGCTGACATCACTGCCTATAGTTACCAGGTCTTCTGCGCCCACTGTCATAGCGCCTAATTGGGCGTCTTTGGCTACTTTAACACCCATCCGCCGCATGAATATGCAATAAAGCGGTGTTCCGTTAAGAAACTGCGATGGCAATAACCGTTGCATGGTTTTCACAAACCACCACCTGAAGTAATAAGAACCCCAAAGCGGATAGTCGCCCTCTTTCATTTTGCCAATGACCAGCCACTTGACAACAATAGTGAGCATTGAAAACAAAGGTGGAATAAAACAGAACAAACATAGTGCCGTGGTTATAGCATATGGTATCTTTTTTGTTTCCTCAACTACAATGTAATAGCCAAGGTATGGGAAGAAAATCTGAACAGCAAAAAGGCAATAAAAAAGCAGAAGTGAACCAGTCTGTGCCAGCCAGCAAAGCAGGTATCTCTGCCGTGGAACTTCATTATAAATCTTTTTGGCTTTAGATTCTGCAACCGGTTTATTCTCCCAGTATTGCACCAGGTTACTCAAAGGCCTGTTCTGGTATATATCTTTTAAGGATGCCTGGGGTATGTTGGCCTCTCTTCTCAGCCGGGATACTACAGCCGCAGCCAATAAAGAATGACCACCGAGATCTGTAAAAAAATCATCAGTGAGCAGTATGGTCCTGTTAGGGAAAAACTTTTTTAAAGCGGCAATTACCCTTTCGCTCAGCGGTGCATCCAGATCAATAATTTCATTGGTAATAGCTCCGGCATTCTCCAGAAGCATAGCCGGTATAGGCAGCGCCTTCCTGTTTATTTTGCCACTGGGCAGGCGGGGCATCTCCGATAACTGCATGATCACACTTGGCACCATATAAGCTGGCAACACCTTAGCCAGTTCACCACGTATATGTTGCTGGTTCATGGTTACCGGGTCATCGCAAACCACATAACCTGCAAGGTGATCCTGGCCGTTAATGTCTTTTTTCACAGCTACCGCGGCAGCTGCAATATCCGGCAGGTTGCTCAGCCTGTTTTCTATTTCGCCCAGTTCAATCCGATATCCACGCAGCTTTATCTGGTCATCAAACCGCCCCTGGAAGTCAATACTTTTATCTGGATTTATTATGGCAGCATCTCCTGTTCTGTAAACCGTATCTCCCGGCAGAGCTTCCATCTGAGGTGGTTTAGGAACAAATTTCTGCGCAGTTAATTCAGGGAGATTAATATACCCTTTGCAAACACCCGGACCGGTTATAACCAGTTCGCCACGTTCGCCAACAGGGAGTATATTCAGGTTTTCATCTACAACTGCTATGTTATAGTTCGGCAGAGGAATTCCGATCGTTATCGGATCGCCTGGTTGTAACGATATCAGAGTGGCTGTAACGGTAGTTTCGGTAGGTCCGTAGCTATTGAAAAAACGCCTTGCCGGAACAGACCATCTTGCCAGTACCTGCTGTGTGCAGGCCTCACCACCTGCATTTACTAATCTTAATAATGGAATATCATCCTCCATCACTGCCAGCAGGCTGGGTACAGCGTGCAGTACAGTGATGCGGTTTTTGCGTAGCACTTCACCTAATTCATCAATCGATTTGGCAGTTGCGGCATCAGACACCCACAAAGTAGCACCGGCGAAATAGGATATCCATGTTTCTTCGCACCACATATCGAAGGAAACAGAAAATCCCTGGTAGACTTTATCATCGCTGTTGATCTCCAGAACTGATTGTTCAGCTCTCACAAAATGGCATATCTGGCGGTGCGCTATAGGAATACCTTTAGGCTTTCCGGTGCTGCCCGATGTATACAGTACATAGGCCCAGTTATCAGGATGTGCGCCGGGAGTAATATAAACAGGTATATCTGATTTTGGCTGGGGGACAACACCAAACATAGGGCAATCCAACGCCAGTTTTTCATCACTTATATACCCTTTGGCTCCTACTTCTTTTAATACCGTTTCCACTCTTTCCGCGGGCATTTCGCGATCGAGAGGAACATATGCTGCACCGGCTTTTACAATACCTAAAACAGCAACATGCAATTCTAAACTGCGGGGCCACCATAAACCAACTGAATCACCCGGCATAACGCCTTGCTGATAAAGATAATCTGCCAGAGCATCACTCCATCGGTCCAGTTCGGCATAACTGATACTCTGATCATTAAAAATCAAAGCAGTATTTGTACCGAAAGTCTTTGCAGACATACGGAAAATATCTGCCAGCGTTTCTTCACGCAACAGATCCGGACGAACAGCTCCAAGTACTATGCCTTGATTCATGAATAATAATGCCTGAACAACTCTTATTTAAAGAGGAAAAGTACAACATTTCCGGTGCTCCCTGCTGAATTTCTTTATTCCTAATTTCAAATCCGGGCTGGTATTTAAATGATAATTATATCCTGAAACTGTAATAACAGCTGATTAAATTATTTTTACCCCATTCAATTATTCATCCTGTGCTGAATATGTTGATGATTTAATAATCCTTGTTTAGTTTTGGCCCGCAGATATACTATTTATGACACCTGAAAGAACAGCAAAAATCAATAAAGTGCTCAATAACCGCCAACCCGGATTAGTTGTGGTACTGGAAAATGTTCATGATCCGCATAATATTTCTGCAGTTATGCGCACATGCGATGCAGTTGGCGTGCAGGATGTATTTGTGCTGACCACAATAATGCCCCGGCATAAAAAATTTGGTAAAACCAGCGCGGCCAGTGCTCTAGGATGGCTCAGTATCCACCAGTATGAAAATACGGAAGAGTGCATGAATGAGGTGAAAAAGCGGTGCGATAAGGTTTATGCAACTCATCTTGGTGTACAATCTATGTCGTTATATGATCTTGAATTAACAGAAAAGGTGGCGCTTGTATTTGGCAATGAACATTCGGGAGTTTCAGAAGAATGCCTGGGATATTGTGATGGCAATTTTATTATTCCACAGGTGGGTATGGTGCAGTCGCTGAATATTTCTGTGGCATGTGCAATTACGCTTTATGAGGCATTCAGGCAACGTCATAAGGCAGGATTTTACGATGGAAAACCTGGGTTCCCGGAAGCTGAATGGAATAAAATTGCATTGCAGTGGAGGATGTATCCGGAGAAGTTATTGTGATAAAATATCTATAAGTATTTGTAATTCCTGGCTTGAAATATTGGCTTGTTCAGACTTATCATATATGTCAAGCAGAAATACTCTGCTTTTTTGAATTCGAACATAGATGATTAACCTTGCCCCACCTCTTTTACCCTTACCTTTCGAACCTATAGCCAATCGTATTTTAAAGCAATCTTTCCCAATTGATATTCCCGGTGTGGGATTAACTTCAAGTTAATCAAACAATTCTGCAAGGTCTTTAACCAATGAAGGATACTTTTTGGCGAGTCTTTTTAGTTTTCTTACAAATGGGTCTGTTGCTATTATCTCAAAGTTCATTCAGAAGATCTTTGGCTTTTTTTAATTTCTTTTCTCCTTTTTCATAAAGTTTTACATCATTAAAAGCCTCAGCTAGGTCCTCAACAAATTTGCTCTTCCGCTTTTCTTTAATCTCTTTCATTACATGGACATAGTCAAGACTTTTAACTAATTCCATAAAAAACGGAACACGATTATCTTTTATATCCAGAAGCACTTTCATTGTAAATTTTGTTTTGTAGCACTCAAAAATAAGAATAAAACATGAGGGATCAAATTTGATAAATTCAGGATTAAACTAACCGTTTTAATTCAACTATTATATCTTTTTCTTTTTCTCCAACTAAGCCAACTTTTTTATGGTGCCTAAATCCGGAATCAGTTCTATTTGCTGCTTCGATTGCCTTCTCTGCAAATACTTTAGCCAGTGAGTTTTTCCCTAAATCTGCATTAATAAGGGCAATTGAAGCATTTACTAAAAACAGGCTGAGAGGGAATACAAAGTGTTTCTGCCGTTTATTTAGCATACTCACAACTTCTCCATAGTACTGCGTAAGTTTGTTTTGAGCTACATACAATCCGAAGTGCTCCGCTGCAGCAGTTATTGAATTTGGCTTTTTTTCCTCCAATTCAAAAATTAAATGATAGTATTCAATTGTCTTTCGAACATCATTAAGATTTTCGTAACATTTTGCCAATCCGAAATAAACTGTATCAAGGTAAAACGTATCAGGCCATTTTTCTAAAATATAATTGAAAAGTTCTACTGCTTCGGGAATTAGTGTTTCTTCATCTGTCTCTAACAGAGTGTACGCCTGCACCATAGCATTTCCATCTGCCTGGCTTCTACAATGGCTTAGTCGGGTAAAAAAATCTTCTTTTTCCAGCCTTGTCCAGTTGGTTCTTCTACACCAATTATTATCTCTCATCAGTTTTTTAGAAGTAAATAGAAAAAATGGTCGGTAAATAAATTTAAAAACAAACGCCCCGCACTATATAAGCACGGGGCGTTTTATTAATTATTTTTAATATCAATTCCCCAAGTAAGTCTTAAGCAACTGGCACCTGCTGGCAGTGCGCAGCTTGGTGATTGCTTTATCTTTTATCTGGCGTACCCGCTCACGGGTCAATGAAAATTTATCGCCGATATCTTCCAGGCTCATCGGGTTAGCAACACCAATACCGAAATACAATTTAATCACGTCTCTTTGCCTGTCGGTAAGTGTGCTAAGCGAACGTTCAATTTCACAACGGAGCGACTCGCCATGATACAATTCAGCATCTGCAGAATCCGAATTGGGGTTCTCCAGAATATCCAGCAATGTATTGTCTTCACTGTCTACAAACGGTGCATCTACCGATACATGCCTTGCAGCAACACCCAGCGTTGTTTCCACTTCCTCAGTGCCGATATCCAGTAGTTCAGCCAGTTCTTCGGTCGATGGCTCCCGCTCGTACTCCTGTTCCAGTTGGGAATAAGCTTTACTTATTTTATTGGAAAGGCCAACTTTATTCAGAGGGAGGCGCACAATACGCGATTGCTCGGCAAGAGCCTGCAATATCGACTGGCGGATCCACCAAACGGCATAGGAAATGAATTTAAAACCTCTTGTTTCATCAAAACGCTGGGCGGCCTTAATCAATCCGAGATTTCCCTCATTAATAAGGTCACTTAGGGAGAGGCCCTGGTTCTGATACTGTTTTGCAACTGATACTACAAAACGAAGATTAGCTTTTGTTAATTTTTCCAGTGCTCTCTGATCTCCTTGTTTGATCCTGATGGCGAGCTGAACTTCTTCTTCAGGTGTAATTAAATCTACTTTGCCGATCTCCTGGAGATATTTTTCCAACGACTGACTTTCCCGGTTAGTAATTGATTTTGTGATCTTTAACTGACGCATAGACATAGGCAAAGAATTGATTGGTTTGGATTAAAATCGCTCAACTTTGAAACAATTAAAAAAGAGATTACCATGACAAATCTAAGGGTCTTAACATTCCTACCCAAAAAAAATTTGTGAATCCATTAACGCAATTTTATTATATCGGTGGATGTGGTTAATAAATATCTGTCAGAAACGATAATAAAATTTTGATTCTAGCTTCCTTTTTTTATTATTGCACCCAAACTACTAAAAGTGGCTACTCCGATAATGAACAAAAAGAAGATAATGTACTCCGTGGAATTCCCTATTCGTTGTTCACCGAATATTTTATACGAATTTTTATCAACCTCTGTTGGACTTCAGGAATGGTTTGCCGATAAGGTTGACCAGAGAGATAATAAATTTTATTTCACCTGGAACGGCAGCACAGATGCTGCTGAGATTCTGGAGCATATCGACAATGAATTTATCAGGTTGAGATGGGATTACTCTAATAAAGATGAATTCTTCGAATTCAGTATTGATCAGAGCAATATTACTAACGAAACCATTCTCAGAATTACTGATTTTGCAGATAAGGCTGATATGAAAGACCAGCAGCGATTATGGAATTCACAGGTCAGTGAACTGAAACACAGAATCGGCAGTTAATCTGATAATATAACAGAAGCTGAAAGCCGAATCTGATCTCCGTATACAGGATTAGGTCCTTAAATTGCCAA
This sequence comes from uncultured Bacteroidota bacterium, assembly GCA_903904855.1. Taxonomy (GTDB): domain Bacteria; phylum Bacteroidota; class Bacteroidia; order Chitinophagales; family Chitinophagaceae; genus Nemorincola. The sequence continues at coordinate 42,988 of CAIVEH010000051.1, forward strand.
TGCCTGCTTTTGTGAGCAGGCATTGGCAGTATAAAGAAAGGTTAATGATAGGAGTATAATACTGTTTTAGCCCGTGTTTTTATGTAGGTTTGTAATCTAAAAGCCTCCTTGTATTGATAAAAAAGCTGGATTTACTCATAGTCCGAAGTTTTACAGGGCCATTTATCGTTACTTTTTTTGTAGCGCTTTTTGTATTGGTCATGCAGTTCTTCTGGTTGTATATGGATGAACTGATAGGTAAGGGGGTCAATGCCTGGACCATTCTCCAGTTGCTTATCTATATGTCTACCACCCTTGTGCCTCTTGCTTTACCATTGAGTGTTTTGCTGGCATCTATCATGACGTTCGGTAATATGGGCGAGAACTTTGAGTTGGTAGCCATTAAGTCCTCAGGTATATCTTTCCTTCGCTTTATGGCCCCTTTACTGGTGTTTATTATTTTCGTCAGTGGTCTGGCTTTTATCTTCAGCAATAATGTGATACCTGTAGCCAACCTAAAAGCTTTTTCGTTGCTGTATGATGTGCGCAATGCGAAGCCTACCATGAATATCAAGGAAGATAAATTTTCGAATGATATTCCTGGTTTTTCCATCAGGGTTGGTCACAAAGACCCCGACGGTAATACCATACGCGATATACTTATTTACGATCATTCTGATAACCTCGGGAATAATAAAATAATTCTGGCCAAGGAAGGGGAAATGACTTCTTCGGCTGATAAACAATCGCTGGTATTCAAACTGCGGGATGGTTGGCGCTATGAAGAAGGGTATACACGCGGTGTAAATGATTTCACTCAAATCCGGATGCATTTTGATAAATGGGATAAAGTATTCGATCTTACTTCACTCAGGTTTACCCGTACCAATGAAGACTTGTTCAAAACATCGAACCAGATGCTGAATGTTTCGCAGTTATCTGAGCAGATGGATAGCATTAAGCGTACGGTGAAAAAAAGTGTTGCCACAGTAGAATCATACATGGCGCCCTACATTTCGATTAATAATAAGAGCAAAGAAAGTGACAACCTGCTGGCTGGTATAAAGAACAATAAAAACCCCCTCATTAAATACGACACTTCCTTTTTGCAGCATATTCCCGATTCCAGCCGAAGCGCAGCACTGACAACGGCCCTGAATAATGTAAGGAATTTCAAAGCATCAATGGATATTACCTCTTACGATAAAAAACTGCAGCTGGATAATTATATGAAACTGGATGTGGAATGGCACCGAAAGTATGCTTTATCTTTTGCCTGCATTCTGCTTTTCCTAATTGGGGCGCCATTAGGCGCAATTATCCGCAAAGGTGGTCTGGGTATGCCACTCGTTATTGCCGTTATTTTCTTTATGGCATTTCATATCCTCAATATCACAGGCGAAAAACTGGTTAAATCTGAAACAGTTGTACCATGGATGGGTATGTGGATGTCCTCGATTATTCTGTTGCCACTTGCTTTCTGGCTGGTGAAATCGGCCCGGAATGATTCGCAGATATTTACCAAGGAATGGTATCTGCGCACCTGGCGGAAATTTGTAAAAATGATACCTGTAAAAATCAATGCTATTGGCTGATAAAAGAAAAATAGCGTCTAATCCATTTTTCATTTTCCCATTTCTCGTGTGGGTGGCAACCGGGGCATTCCTTCTTTTGTTCTTTTCAAAGAGAGATCTGTTTTTTGTACCTAATACTCACTATTCAGACTTTGCCGATGTAGTAATGTTTTATACCACATGGATGGGGCAGGGGGAAGTTATTATCCCCGTACTTGTTTTTTTAATGCTCTTTCGGCGGTTCAGAAACTGGTGGTATTTTGCAACGGCTTCAGTCTGCAACCTTATTCCATTTTTCATACAGCAGATTCTTAAATCAGTGTTCGACAGCCCCCGTCCAAGGCTGTTGTTTTATGACAGGTTATGGATGCATTACCTGCCCGAATGGCCGGTTTATTTGTCCAGGGGTTTTCCATCAGGGCACAGCACAGGGGCGTTCAGTTTTTTTTGTTTTCTTTCTTTGCTGTTAACTGCCAGGTATAAAGCATTCGGCATTGTGTTTTTTATCCTGGCACTCGCTGTTTGCTATTCCCGTATGTATCTTGCAGCACACTTTTTCGATGATGTTTATGCCGGTAGCATATTGGGTACCATTCTTACAATGATTCTGTTTAATATCATGGATCAGAATAAAAGCAAATTCTTTAAAAAGATTCCAACAGCCTGATGCCGAATTATCTGAAATACATTTTCATCATTTGCGCAGCAAGCCTGTTATTTTTCCCATTCCTGGGTCATGTTCACCTGTTCGATTGGGATGAAATCAACTTTGCGGAATGTGCAAGGGAAATGATTGTATCAAAAGAATATCTGCGTGCCCAGATTGACTTTATGCCTTTCTGGGAAAAGCCTCCTTTTTTTATCTGGATGCAGGTATTGGCAATGAAAATATTTGGCGTTGGAGAATTTGCTGCTCGCTTTCCGGATGCACTTGCAGGAGTAGTTACTTTGGTTGCCCTGTTTTATGCCGGAAAGAGAATAATTAATGAGCGTACCGCCGCTTGGTGGGTACTTATTTATGCTGCTACCTGGTTGCCTCATTTTTATTTCCATTCAGGAATAATAGACCCAACTTTCAATCTGTTTATATTCCTTGCCATTCTTCAGGTGCATTTTTTAGGTTCGTCTCGAAATAAAGCATTGCATATATTATTGGCAGGCTGTTTCCTTGGATTTGCAGTGCTTACCAAGGGACCTGTGGCATTGCTGATTGCTGGTCTCACATTAATAGTTTACCTGGTGGCCAATAAAGGCCTGAATGGTTATAAACTGATTCATTTTCTTTGGATCGGATTAATTGCACTGGTACCTGTTGCAACATGGCTTGGCCTTGCTGTACTCCATTATGGATCAGCCTATGGCAAATGGTTTCTGAGTGAATTCTTAATGTACCAGGTACGGCTGTTCTCTACAGAAGATGCTGACCATGGCGGGCCATTTTATTACCATTTTATTGTATTGCTTATTGGGTGCTTTCCTGCTTCGGTTTTCCTGTTTCAGTATTCAAGAAAGAAAATCAGCGACTCAACAGGTAGTGCTGATTTCAATAAATGGATGTGGATACTATTCTGGGTGGTCTTGATTTTGTTCTCGGTAGTGAAAACCAAAATCGTTCATTACTCCTCACTTTGTTATTTTCCGCTTACCTACATTGCTACAGTACAGATCAACCGATTGATTGATAACCCGGTGAGCATTAAAAAATGGATCAGACCTGTATTGGTTGCTATCGGGTCCATTATAGCTATCCTCATTACACTATTGCCTCTGGCAGGGCTATATAAAGACAAGCTTTTCCCATTAATTGATGACCCATTTGTAAGGGGCAATCTTTGCGCCGATGTAGCCTGGAGTTACTCTGAGTGCCTGTGGGGTATAATGTACCTTGCTGGAATTATTATTACTGTAGTAATAATGAAAAAAGAATTCCGAAAAGGCCTTATACTTCTCTGTTGTATCCAGATAATGATTATCGAAGTGGCTTTGGTGCATTTCACACCAAAAATTGAAGCTATTTCGCAAAGGGCTGCAATCGATTATTATAAAAGCCTGGCGGGTCAGGATGTATATGTTCACTCCCTTGGTTTTAAAAGTTACGCCACACTTTTCTATTCAGAAAAACAACCCTCTCTGAACCCATTGTATCAGAGCATGCGCGTTGAAAATAAAGGAAAAGACCTGCAACCTGAGGCAAACGAAAAATGGTTAGTTAGAGGCGTATTGGATAAACCAGCCTATTTTATCTGTAAGATCCAGGACAGCGCGAAGTATGCTATAGTGCCACAGTTGATACAGACAGGCAGCAGTAATGGGTTCGTATTTTTCCGCCGAAAATAAGCATGTTAATATGTACTGTATTTCTGATTCCAATAAACAGACGGCAATTATTATCTTTACCATCCAAAAAATAATTTATGCAACGCGACACCGCAATTTTTGATCTGATACATGAAGAACTGGAGCGCCAGCGCCGCGGCCTGGAACTGATAGCCTCTGAGAATTTTACCAGCATGCAGGTTATGCAGGCTATGGGCAGTGTGATGACCAATAAATATGCGGAGGGTTATCCGGGCAGACGTTATTATGGCGGATGTGAGGTAGTTGACAAAAGTGAACAGTTGGCTATCGACAGGGCCAGGGAAATGTTTAATGTAGGTTTCGCCAATGTGCAGCCGCATAGTGGCAGCCAGGCAAATACTGCTGTATATATTGCCGTACTGCAACCAGGCGATGCAATACTGGGTCTGGACCTGAGCATGGGCGGGCACCTTACACATGGCTCTCCGGTAAGCGCTTCGGGCAAGCTGTATAAAGCTTACCATTATGGCGTGGTAAAAGAAACAGGGCTTGTAGATTATGATGACATGGAGCAGAAAGCGCTTGCGCACAAACCAAAACTCATAATATGCGGGGCATCGGCCTACAGCAGGGATTGGGATTATACCCGTGTGCGGGCTATTGCCGATAAAGTGGGGGCACTGGTCATGGCAGATATTGCCCATCCGGCCGGACTGATTGTGAAAGGTTTATTGAGCAGCCCGTTTGAGCATTGCCATTTTGTAACTACAACTACTCATAAAACACTTCGTGGGCCACGTGGTGGTCTTATCATGATGAAGAATGACTTTGAGAACCCTATGGGCATCAAAGGGCCAAAGGGTGAAACAAGGATGATGAGTTCGTTGATTGATCTGGCTGTTTTCCCTGGTATTCAGGGAGGTCCATTGGAGCACGTAATTGCAGCTAAGGCAGTGGCATTCTATGAAATCCTGCAGGATGGGTTTATGGCTTATGCCAAACAGATAGTTGCCAACGCCCAGGCTATGTCAAGGGCATTTACTGAGAAGGGCTACAATATTGTTTCAGGCGGTACCGATAACCACCTGATGCTGATTGACCTTCGCAATAAAGGCATTAGTGGTAAAAAAGCCGAAAACACTTTGGTACTCGCAGATATTACCATCAATAAAAACATGGTACCCTTCGATGATAAATCACCATTCATTACTTCCGGTATTCGCGTAGGCGTATCGGCAATGACCACCCGCGGACTGAAGGAAAGCGACATGCAGCATATCGTAAACTGGCTCGACAGGGTAATTATGAAGCCAGACGATGAACAATTGTTAAAAACCATCAAAGGGGAAGTAAACGAATTCATGAGTGGTTTCCCGATGTATCCTGAACTGGGAAATTAAAGTTATAGTTGCGGCACACTCAAAGAGTGTGCCGCAACTAATATTATCATTCCAATCTTTAATTTTTATTTTGGCATTCAAATACAATAAAAGTAACACTTAGTAGTGCCTTTAAACATTCTGAATTACAATCAGAGTGTTATTCCTTTATAAATCGTTTTACCACAATGTCCCGCTCTCCTTTTAGTGTGATATAATAGAGTGCAGGAGGTATTTTGCTAATATTAATGGTTGTTTCTTTGTCAGAAACAAGCTGTGTCAATAACACCTGCCCCAGATCATTGGTAATTGTAAATGAAGTGTATACCAATTCATCCATTTTTAAATTTAGTTCATTAAAAGCTGGATTCGGATAAATTTCAATATTTCCACTAATAGTATTGAGCCCAATTACTGCATTGGTGCAGGGTGTGGGGTTAAAAGTTATAGGATAGGTTACACTACAACCTCCGGCAAGTGTGTAAGTAATACTATAGCAAGGCCCAGCTGCTATGCCAGTTACCACTCCTGATATGGCGTTAACAGATGCATTTCCGCAACTGGTAGTCCATGTTCCTCCAAGTATGGCATCTGCTAGATTAATTGTATTCCCAACACATACATTATTGGGCCCGGTAATTGGAGCTGGGCTCGGATTTACTGTAAATGGAGTGGTTATATAACATCCGCCCGTAAGTGTATAGGTTACAAAAAATACACCTTGGCCAACACCATATACAATTCCAGTACCAGCGCCTATTGTCCCTATAGTCGGGTTGCTTCCACTCCACGTGCCGCCTACTGTAGGGTCAGTTACCTGAACTGAATTTCCTGTACATACCTGGCACCCCGAAATAGGGCAGGTGATAGGCTGGGGAACAGGGTTGACTGTTACTACTGCATTACCTGTCATGTTGGTAAGGCAACCAAAGGTATTGCTGCCTACTACAGTATAGGTACAAGGAGTTGTCTGCAATCCAAAACTGATCGCAGAACCTGTACCGGCAACCGGAAGGCCAACAGGCCCTCCACTACAGAATAACTGGTAGTTTACACCAATCTGAGAACCACTTAGCCCTACCAGGACGCCTGTTCCTCCGGCACAATAACTGCCACCTCCGGTAACATTGAATGGCGCCGGAACAGGATTTACTGTAAATAATGTGGTCACAAAGCATCCGCCAAGTGTATAAGTAATATAAGTTGTGCCCACTGAAACTCCAACTACAATTCCAGTTATAGACCCTACGGTTGCTATACTAACGTTACTGCTGCTCCATACGCCACCGGGTATAGGATCCGTTACCAGAGCATTACTACCCATGCACACCTGGCAACCTAAGGAAGGGCAGGCTATTGGCCCGGGTGTTGGGGTTACAGTTACAATTACTGTAACCGAACAACCTGTTGGCAGCGTATAGGAAATGGGTGCAGTTCCGGGAGTAATTCCTGTTACGATCCCTGAGCCTGCGCCAACTGTTGCCACTATCGGGTTGCCGCTGCTCCAGATTCCGGTAAATGGCACTCCGGTTAATACTGTAGTAGAACCTACACAGGTATACAATGTACCGGTGATAGTTGGCAATGGATTTACAGTAACCACTGTGGTAACATAACAGCCTGTAGACAGCGTATAGGTAATGGTAGCTGTGCCGGCAGAAATACCGCCGACAACACCCGAAAGCGGATTTACAGTGGCAACAGTTAACGGGCTCGAACTCCAAACACCTGTACTCGGCAGGCAGGACAAGTTAGTTGTGCTTCCGGCACAAACAACTGTTGTTCCGGTAATAGGCCCAGGATTAGGATTTACTGTAACTGTAGTGGTTGCAAAACATCCTCCGGGCAATGTATATACTACTGTTGCAACGCCAGGCGCCAAGCCGGTTAAAATTCCTGATATTGCACCAATAGTGGCTACCGAAGGTGGCGTACATGTCCATGTGCCACCACCAGGCGTGGCAATTATGGTTATTTGGTTACCAACACATACCTGGTGGCCTAGTGAAGGAATTGATATTACAGGGGTAGGGTTAACTGTAACATTAGTTACTGAATAGCAACCGGTGCCCAGCATATAGGTTATAGTAGCAACACCAGCCGTAACGCCATTCACTAATCCTGTGCCGGGATTTACTGTGGCTACAGCAATGTTACTGCTGCTCCAGGTGCCAAATGGTGGTGTGCAGGATAATGTTGTATTGTTCCCAGTACAGATTGTTGTGGTACCGGTAATAGGCCCGGGATTGGGGTTAACAATAACGGTTATTGTAACTGAACAACCGCCTGGCATAGTGTAGACAATATTTGCAATACCTGGTGATACTCCCGTCAGCACTCCGGTAACCGCATTTATTGTAGCTACAAGCGGAGAGGTGCACGTCCAGACTCCTCCGGGGGTGGCATCTGTTAATGTAAGCGTATTTCCCACACAAACTGAACAACCCGAAACAGAAGGGCAGGATATTGGGCCAGGGGTAAGGTTAACTGTAAAATTAATTACAGAATAGCAGCCCGAACTTAGTGTATAAGTTATAGTCGTAACGCCTGCTGTAAGCCCCATCACAAAACCAGTTCCTGCACCTACCGTGGCAACTGTTGGATTACTGCTGCTCCAGGACCCAAATGGTGGCGAGCAGGATAATGTTGTATTGCTCCCTGAGCATATGCTGGTAACACCTGTGATTGGCCCGGGATTGGCATTTACGATAACGTTAGCCGTAGCTGTACACCCTCCAAGAGTATAGGTGATTGTAATAAAACCCGGCGATATGCCTGTTACCACTCCTGTTGATGGATCAATTGAACCCACCGCAGGGTTGCTGCTGCTCCATATACCTCCAGGTGGTGGACAGGTAAGGGCTAATGTATTTCCTACACATACTTTACAGCCAGAAGTTGATGGGCATGATATAGGCCCTGGAGTAGGATTTACTGTAACATTTGTTACGGAAAAACATCCGGTACTTAGCATAAATGTAATGGAAGCCACACCTGCAGAAATTCCGGTTACAACGCCGCTTACCGGGTTGACAGTAGCCACTGTCAGCGGGCTGCTGCTCCAAACTCCTGTATACGGCGGAGGAGGAGTGCAATTAAGTGTTGTTGTTAATCCAGCGCAGACAGTTGTAACCCCGGTTATAGGGCCAGGGTTAGGGAATACAGTTATGAGTGAACCTACAAAACAACCGGTTGGTAGGGTGTAAAATATTTGTGTTGTGCCAAGCGATACACCTGTTACAACCCCTGTTAAGGGAATTACAGAAGCGATACCTGGAGTTTGTGTACTCCACGCCCCACCTGGGGTTGCGTCAGTTACTGTTATTGTACTTCCCAGGCACACATTGCATCCCGAAGTTGGGCAAATGATGGTTGCCGGTAGCGGATTTACAGTAAAACTTGCAACGGCAAATCCCATGGAACCGTCATTATAGGTTATAGTTGCTACCCCTGCTGAGACTCCTGTTACAAACCCTGTTAGGCTTACAGATGCAACTAACGGGTTGCTGCTGCTCCATGTACCAGCAGGTGGAGTGCAGAACAGTTGAGTCCCATAGGTCTCGCAAACAACAAAGGTTCCGGTTATTGGCCCAACTTGCGCAAATGCTGTAAATGAAAAAAATGCGCACAGTATTAATAAGTAGAATTTAATCATAAAATGAGATTTTAAGATACTAATGTATGGATATAATTTGGTTTTAAATGCTTTTTATAAAAATAATTAAATAATAGTTAAGTTTTTCAGATACCCATATTTGATATTATGAATATATGATAAATTGACTGTAACAATGCGAGATGAAGCTTATTATAAACTGGCTCGACAGGGTTATCATGAAACCAGATGATGAACAAATGTTAAAAACCATCAAAGGGGAAGTAAACGAATTTATGAGTGGTTTCCCGATGTATCCGGAACTTGGCAGTTAATTCATTGCAATGCTATATTAGTATACGATTACCAATTTTGCATTAATGTTAGATGTGACAACTTTGAAAAAGTTGTCACATCTTTACCAGCATAATATAGATTTTACCTGTGGCAACAACCGAACAAGCTAAAATGAAAATTTTAAGGAAAGTACTTAATATAGTATTGTAATGATTTGCTATCAACCAATTAAGCTGTCTTTTTGCAGGATTTTTTACAAACTTACCGGCTGCCTTCTGATGTGTTTTACCTCCACAATTCCCTGAAAAAAATAAACCCTTCCGGTATTTATGTGCTTGCACCGTGTTCGCGTTCTGAGTTTCTCCAGCTTCTGGTATACCTGCCCGTCTTCTGTTTCGAAAAACTGGTTCTCATTTAGGTCATCTACCAGTTTGAATCCGGGCTTATGATCATCATACCGGTAGAGTGATTTATATAACTGGCTATCAGAACATGTGCTTGCAGCCGGATTATGAAGGTAGGCATAAAGGGCTTTCTCAACATCCGATGGGAAGAAGCGTTTGCCCATAAATGGTATCAGTATATGCCGGAATTGTGTTTTCCATTCTTTGCCATGAGGCGCTGCATTATACCCGAAATGAACAAAAGTGAACATATGCGCCAGTTCATGCAATAAGGTAATAAGAAAGCTGTAAGGATTCAGATTGGCATTGATACTGATGCGGTGGTGTGGCTCATCCCTTGTAGGGTGTCGGTAATCTCCCAGAACACTTTTGCGTTCATGAGTCAATGTAAGATGAATAGAATGTGTACGGAAGAACGGGGCTACCTGTTCCCAGGCGCCTGTAGGTAAAAATTGTTCTAAAAAACTAAACGATGTTTTCTGCTTTTTCATTTCAAAATATTTGTCTCAACCAGATACCAGGATTGGGCCTAATTAATATCTGGTGGCCGTTTTTTTAAAATATTTTCTGCCGATTATTGTTTAATAAATCTACTCTTTCTTTACTTTTTTCTTACCAGTTTCGAGAGTATGAGTGTTTCCGTAACACTGTATACTGCATAGATCCCAAACAGCACAAATATTGTTGGTTTATGAATTCCTGTTCTGTTCAGAAATACATAAGCTACTATCGATGACATACATACCATCAGCTTAAGTAGCGAGGCCGCATACACACTGCGCACAAATGCCTGTGGCCTTCCGCTAAGTTGCTTATCAATGATCAGATAGGTGATCACAGATAATGCCGCCATAATAGTATTGCCTGTCTCCAGGGCTGTGAACTGGTATGCACTTGCATATCGCTTCATTTCAAAAAAAACGGTACTCAGCACTGCGAAAATGGATACTATAATTATGATGTACTGTTTCTTCATTTTTGTGGTTTATTCAATTCTTTAAAAAGCAGCCATAACGATACCGCAAGTGAAATTAATGGAAAAACAATTATAAATCCATTATTCAGATGAAACCAATGAACCACTTTATTGCCAAACCATACCGCAACCAGCAGCATAACGATCCACTGACTGGCAAGACTGGCATAGCGGAGTGTATTATGCGATTGTTGCATATGGCTTTTTCTGAAAATTTCAGACTGGCAAATTAGGTATTATTGCTTACTTAGTCTGCTAAATTAGAAATTTGCACTGCAAATAAGGCAAATTGTTTTGTTAATTTATAATAATATAAGACAGCTCAATTTCTTTTTTTGACTATTTTTGAAAATTAACCCCAAATTGTCCCTTTGGAGCGGAATTAGATAATATTATTGCAGGTTTTTCGTTCTAATGGTTAGCAAAAGATAATACGCATTGAATTTCAGGATAATATTATTTATTGTATTAGGTTTTTTCATTTTTAATAGCCTTGCCAACACCCACGCTGCACGCAGAACAGTGGACATGTTGGATTTGGTTGATTTTGAGCCTGAAGATACCTCATCCCGTAAGCCCAACCCTGATAGCATCAAGGATGCTCGTTCGCATATCAACGACAGTATCCGTATTGCACGCGAGCATAGCACAGATAGTATGCGCGAAGCGCGGGAGCATATTACCGACAGCACAACAACAGCACGCGAGCATAAAACGGATAGTATACAGAAAGCACACAAACACATTGCCGATAGCACTGCTTCACTGAGGAAATATCGCGAATCAAAACATTATAAGGATAGTGTTTCAAAAGCCCGTAACACCAAAGCAACTGCTTTAAAGAAATCCAGGTCATCGCGCATGGACTCTATCAAAGAAGCCCGTAAGGCAAATACCGACAGCCTCACTGCCTCCAGGAAAAATAAAACCGACAGTGTAAAAACTTCGCAGAAAAAACGCACCGACAGCCTGGCAAAAGTGAAAAAATACAGAGCAAGCAAGCGCTATACTGATAGTGTGGGTATGGTGCGGCGAAACCATACCGACAGTGTAAAGGAAGCCCAGGAAAATTTCAAGGATAGTATTTCCAAAGTCAGGAAACATTCACTGGACAGCACAAAAACCGTGCGCAAAAAATCGACCGACAGCCTGAAACGCATCCGTACCAAAACTACGGATAGCCTTGTGAAAGTGCGCAAGGCCAGGGTAGATAGTTTTGCCAAAGTCAAGAAGCAGAAGGAAGCCCTTGCAAAAGCTAAAGTGAAGAAAAAGGATGACGATAAAAAGCTGAAGCTGGAGATAAAAATGAAGCAGAAGCACGAAAAGTGGTCCAATGCTGCTATGCTTAAACGCCGGTGGTCTCCGTTCCGACGGCTTACCCAGAATTCATTTACCCACTACAACTACTACTATAATGCCAATAAAAAGATGGATGAGGCACTGCAGAATATGCAGCGATCCCGAAAGGAGAACTATGATTCCCTAATCGGTCTTTATCCGTTCGACCCGAACCGGGACTCCAGTATGATGTCTTCGGATATGGATACAATAGTTCGGAAAATTTCGGTTGGTATCCAGATTCACGACCCAAGGGTAAAATGGTCGAACGACCTGTACCTGCTAATGGGTGAAGCTTATTACTACAGGGGCAAGTATGAATATGCTGCTACTTCATTTCGTTATATCATCAGTCAGGATGAAGCCGCCAGGAAGAAAGAACTGGCTTCTAAAGGTTTTAATAACAGTTCTTCAAAAAATGCCCCGTCAATAGTAGATGAGGAAAAGAAAAGCCGCCTTGATTTTCTGAAACACAAATCTGTGCACAACGAGGCTATTCTATGGCTTGCCCGTACTTATACCGAAGGTCACCAGGTGGAAAATGCGGAGTCTATTTTATCGCTGCTGGAGACCGACAAAAATCTGCCCGAAGACCTGAAGGGCAGGCTGGCCATTGAGAAGGCTTTCGCATTCCTTACCGAACATAACGACAGGGCAGCTTCAAAACAACTAGATATTGCAGCTGATGACAGCCATCTGCCCAACTGGTTGCGGCTGAGGGCAGCTTTCCTTAACGGGCAGATATTGCAGAATCTGGAAGATTATAAAGCCTCGGCTTTAAGTTTCGAAAAGGTCATCAGCTATTACCCCAAGATTGAAATGGATTTCTACTCCCGCAAATACATTGCAACCAACAGGCTGCTATCGGGCGAAGATGTGGAGGATGCCATGAAGCCCCTTAAAAAGGTGCTCAACGACGGAAAGTATGTAACCTATTACGATCAGGTATATTTTGTAATGGGCCAACTGGCTGTTAAGGCCCATAAGAACGATAAGGCTATCACTTACCTTACCAAGAGCGCCAATACCCCTAAAGCTTCTAAAAAGCAAAAGGCGCTATCCTATGCCGCCCTGGGAGATGTATACTATGCTACCGCCAGCTACGCAAATGCGAAATGGGCCTATGACAGCTCTGCTAAATACGCATCCGCCGCAGCTAAAGACAATTCTGTGCTGGCTGCCGTTCAGAGGGCCAAGGGCCTTGAAGAAGTATCGGGACCAGCTAAAATGATACATGATCAGGACAGCCTCATGGAACTTGCAGGTTTAAGCAAAAAGGAACAGATGTCTGCTGTAAGGCGTTCGCTCCGCGACATGGAGAAAAAACTACAGGATAGTATCACCAAGGCCGAAAACTCGGGTGTTACGGCTGTTGCCGCTCTTGATCCCGACGATAACAAAGATGCGGCTAACTGGTACTTCAGTAATCCAACCCTTATGCAGCAGGGTAAAACTGATTTTATAAAGAAATGGGGAAACAGGCCGCTCAAAGACAACTGGAGGCTGGCCCCTGCTGTGCCTGGCGCAGGCAACGGGCCTGAGGATGACTTTACCCAGGCAGGCGACCTCAAAGAAAATGGACTGCCTACCGAAGAAAGCCTCCTGGCGCGAATACCCAATACCCAGCCTCAGAAAGACCTCTCGGCAAAAATGGAACAGCGTGCCTATATTATGCTGGCCAAGGCCTATATAAAGCAGCTGGATGATTATAAAATGGCTTCCGCTACACTCGATACCCTTGATATACGATTCCCTAACCATAACCAGAAAGAAGAAGCATTATTCCTGCGTTACCAGATAGCAATGAAACAGGAAAACCTGGCACTGGCTAAAAAGTATTCGGATGAATTACTGGCTAAATACCCGACATCACAATATGTCAACATTGTAAAGCCGCGTACAAGCGAAAGCAAGCCCGAGGCCCTGATAGGCGGCAAAACCGTAGCAAGGTATTACGATGAAACCTACAACATGGTCATGAAGCATCAGTATACTGAGGCTTTAATGAATGTAAGGGAGGCGAGGAAGCAGTATGATAACCCTGCTTATCAGAAGCGGTTTGATGTGGTAGAAGCGATGGCATATGCCGGTTCTGCCGACTATAATATGGCCGACTCATCTATCTCTAAATTCCTGAAGGCTTATCCTAAAGACACTCTTACGCCATGGGCTACCGAAGTGAAGCAATACATCAAAGAGGTGCGCAATGGCGGTAAGCCATCGTGGTATAATGAGAACAACTTTAAGAAAAAAGATTCGGCACTGGCTGTGGGACCTGTAACTCCTGTGTTTACACCTGTAAAGCCCAGCGCACCGGTTGCACCATCCAATGTGCCTCCACGGTATATCTATCATGCCGACAGCGCTCATTATTGTATCATAGTACTGCCGGGTGTCGATTCCAGAACAGCCGGCCTTAAACAGTCGCTTAAGGACATTAATAACAGCAAGTATGCAGCTACAGGCCTTGAGTTGCTGTTCGATTTGTACAACATAGACCAGGGAGTACTCGTGATCAGGAAGTTTGCCAATGTAATTGTGGCAAAAGCATATCTCGAAGACCTCATGGCTACCGAATCATTTAAAGGGTATGCGCCAGATGAACTTAAGGTAATGCTCATATCCTCCGACAACTACCGCAAAATGCTGACCGACAGGGATGCATCGCCCTATTATAATTTCTACAAAGCAAACTATTAAGGGCAGGGGACTCGCAAAGAATAAAATGTAATAGTTTCGGGTAGTATCTATTAAACTTAAATGCATGGTGTGCCCAGTGTTATACCTTGTGCCCCTTGTAGTTAAACCGGATCAAGTTGAAAAGTTTGGGGATGAAAAAGATTTTATTTCCGGGCAAAAAGTTGCGTGTTTTATTCAAAAAGTTGCGTGTTTGCGTCAAAAAAATTGCGTGTTTGTTGCGTGTTTCGTTCAAAAAATTGCGTCTTTTCATTGAAAATTGCGTCTTTTTGCAGATTTTATTTGCGCAATTAATTGATATTCAACGTTTTAATTTTTTTACTGCAAATTTCACCGCGTTTAATCATTACTAAACTGCTCGCTGTGTGAAATTGTGCAATGGTAGTTTCACGCAAAGGCGCAAAGCCGCAAACCAATCAATTGATAATAGGTATTATATAAAAGCAA
>CAIVEH010000052.1 GCA_903904855.1 uncultured Bacteroidota bacterium
CAACGATAGAATTTGATACCGCTATTTTAAAATATAAAGCAAAGTAACATGAACTGGAAAGTGTTGAGAACAGAAGAAGATTACCAGGTGGCTATAGCCCGCACGATGAATATTTTTCATGCAGGCGATGGAACGCCAGAAGTAGAAGAACTGGCTTTATTGCTACTCCTGGTAAAAGATTACGAAGATAAACACATTACGCTCCCTGATTTGGATATTTTAGAGGTAATTAAACTCAAAATGTCTGAACGGGGAATTAAGGCCAAAGACCTTGAACCGGTTATAGGCTCAAAAGGTCATGTATCTTCGGTCCTTTCCGGTCGTCGTGAGTTAACACTAAAAATGGCCCAACGCCTACGTCAGTATTTTCAGCTCCCGGCTGAAATGTTTCTAAAAGCATCCTGAAATGCTCATTAGCCTACATCCATGGGTTTCTGTATGGAAGTGGTCAATGATCTGTAGTATAGTCTTTGTCTTTGGGTAACTGGTGCTTTACCAATTTAGCCAGTTATAGATTTGCATAGTACTTCACCATTTTCTAGGTATGCTATTCCCAAATTGTATAAAAATGTAAAACAATAGATTAGGCAGCCTTTTTTCTTCCACCAGATATTATTTTCTTTTTCCCTCCAGTTATCTGTTTCTTCTTTTGGGCTTCCTCGTACTTTATATAATTAATTTCAGCTTGCGCAGAACGCTGAATGTAATCATCAAGATTTTTAAACAGCCCCTCCTCAATAAGCCACTGAGCTTCTGCTAGTTCAGTTTCGCCCTGAATAACGTAGGGCACAGCCGCCTGATTGTTTTCTTCATTTAATTTAATAGCCATACCGATAACAGGTTTTTATTACTGCAAATTTAGGAGTTAAAACAAAAACTACTCTGTATTTTTCCCGTTTATTTCATTATACCCATACCAGGTCCTCGCACTGTATGGTTTAAATATTTTGCACGTTTTTAATAGTTTGGAGATTTCAAGAAATGAGAGGTCGTGATCCTTGTTTTTATTAATGTAGTTGCTAAGTATATGGTCGCAATCCTGCGATACCCATTTTATTTCAACTTTGCGGTTACGCACCATAAATTTAGCATTTTCAGTAGACATAATTTATTCAGATGTTTTACTAAAACAAATGTATAATTTTCAATCCAGATCACACAGGTCATATGCAATTATACTTGCAAAGTGAGATAAAGTAGCTTTAAAAAAAAATGTACTTTGTGTCCTTAACCTCATATCCTTATGATTTTGTGCACTTTGCGTTCAACCTTGGTGTACTTTGTGGTAAAATTTAATGCACTGATTTATTGCAGGGAATTAACACTAAAAATGGTCCAACGCCTACGTCAGTATTTTCAGCTCCCGGCAGAAATGTTTCTAAAAGCATACTGATATTCCAAATTCCCCAGCTCTTAGAGGGTTCATTTGGACTTAATATATGGAAACCCGTTTCAAAATACTTGCTCAAAAAATAAATACTCCAATTTATTAGGAAACATAGATTACCCACCTTACCTTTGACCTGAATTTGATCAAAAATTATCATTTATTTAACTATGAAACAATATTCTTTATCCTGAGATATCCAAGCACCATATTCCCTGTATTCCAATAATCGCTAAACCCAATTATACCCTGAATATACCTTTTTATACCTTTTTATACCTTTTTATACCTAAATATACCCTTTTATACCCGATTATACCCTGTTTTTTACACTGCAATTTAAACTAAAAATATGATAATCAATATATTAAGCATAATAAATAAAATAACACTTCTTTCATTATACCCTAATCCTGAAACAAAAATGATTTATTCTAATAACACTATCATCCATCGAACAAAAAATAGCCCTCACTAGAATCTGTACTGAGCTTGCCCGAGTGAATTCAGCACTCAAATATATAAACGTATGAAAATAAGCTACTTGCAATTCTATAAACTTCCGGTTTTCCGGAAACAACCTGAAGCAAAACCGGCAATTTTATGAAGCAAATCTGAAGTTATAATAGTAGGGGCAGTACCCACGTGCCTGCCCTGAGGTTTTCTCGAAGGGTCTGCCCAATGCCGCCAATCAGGAAACACAAAAGTATATGAATACAGAAGGTTCCAGAGAATTACAGAGGATTGATTTTTTTGGTATACATCTTTTCAAATGCGTTTTTTTTGTACATTTCATAACCCAAATTGCTACTGGCACGAGATATGTTGAGGTACTTTTACTTTATTTTACTTGGTTTATTGCCCTGGAACGCTGCACTCAGCCAGTCGCGCTACAGCGACCTGTTTGTGCTGTTACGAATCGACAGCGCTGCCGGCACCGGCGATATAAATGCCTATTACCGGCTTGCAGATTACCTCGACAGCGAGCGTATTGTATATGATCACCTGGACGAGCATAACTTACATACCGCGCTTAAAAATATTGCTATGAGGCTGATTGATGAGAATAGCCTCTTTCTGAAAAGTGAGTTCAATTTCCGTGAAGAACAGGCTTCGCCGCACCAGCTGAAACATTTCTTGCTCAATAACCGTGACAGCATCCATTTTTCTCCATTGACCAGAACTTACCTGATTACACCTGAAGCCGGTCGTGAAACACAATATGAATTACGTTATAAATCTCCTGTGGAGCAATCGCATGAGGCTGAATTTATCAGTGATGAGCTACAAGAACCATATTGGTTGCCTGAGCATTCTGATGGCTGGTTTCCACATTTCCCTACTTATAAGGAGATAGTTGCAGACCAGCAGCATTTTAAAGAAATGCTGAAAAGCAAAAACCCGGAAGTACTCAGAGAGATAGGCGGCCTCGCATATCAGGGTAGGCGTCGATGGTACGCTCATAATGGCCACCAGGATTACTATAAACTGACGTCCATCCTCACTGGAATAGAACTTTATGTACCAGGCGACAAAAAAAAATGGTGAGCGACCTTTCAGGCTATGAGAGGGATGGCCTGTACAACTTTATGGTTTACTGGGCATCCCATTATAAGGATTATCAGTGGTCAGAGAGCAGGAATCGTTTCATAAATACAAAGGAAACACCACAACCCATTGTGCCTATTTACGGCATTGTTGGTAGGCTTATGGATACCAGTCAGAAGACTGCGTTGGATGCCTATTTTAACCTTTGTGAACGCAGGGCTGAAGAAATAAAACCGCTGATGGACGACATTGAGTACTTTCCGATACCATCATGTAATATTCCTGAATTTGTTGTGGCTTACCTTAAACCAATGGGAAAACTGACAAGGTATTTCAAAGCCAAGGGGCTGTCTTACCGGAACGAAAAGGTGGAGCAAGAGTATATACATCCACTCAGGCAGACGATGCCACTGAAAGAAAGATATCACCTTGAAAACACGATTTCAACTACCATGACATTGGACGAGGTGCTGGCCTTTGAATACTGTGCTGTGTTTTATGACCATAACAGGTCGTTCAGCTTCTCGGCAGGCCGCATTTTAGATAAGTTTTATACAATACACTGGCAGGAATTGACACATAATAGGCAACAACTGGCTGCTTACCTCATAAAGAGCGATGTCTTCCTTACTTTTGGCGCAGGCGCCAAGCGGGGCTATATGATGAAGTTCTGGCATTGTGATGCTGAAGCACTTTCACTTATTGATACAATAGCGAAAGAAGAAAACAACGATGATATCAGTTACATGGTTAAAGAAATCCTTGAGCTCCAAAAAGCCAGAGAACATACTGATGTAAATAAAGAAGGATGCGATATTTTCGGTAACGGCTTGCCAGACTACTTTGAAGACAGCGCCAGATACCTCAGCAATCAAATAATTAAAAGCAAGAATAAGTTCGTGCCTAAAAGAGAGCTCACATGGCTCATAGGCCGTGCCGAATATAAAGACATACCAAGGGTGGTTCGGGCGTTGAAGGGTGTCCCGGATAGTTTATTTAATAAAACTGAATTCCTTCATCTGGAATTCGGAATATGGTTTGAAGGCAAGGGCGACAGCGCGCTGAATGCATTTATGAACAATTACAACAAAATGGATGAATACCAACTTTATGCCCATTATCTGGTGGAAGCAGGAGAAAATATAATGGACAGCAGCGGGCAACTGGGCTTTGCTAAAGTTTATGAAGCACTGAAGTACGACAACGCCAGAGGATTTGTAAATAACTGGGTACCCAGGGAGGAGAGCGTCTATCCCATTATCAAACTACTGGAACTGCATTTCGGTACAACATTGGGATTCCCTGAGAAGAACTACCGAATCAATCCCTTTTATGGCGGTGATCACTCATCGACCTGTAACTGCACAAAAAAAACAGTGAAATGGGTGGCTTATCTGCGTAAAAAACATTTGATACCAGCAGTAGATACCGAACCTCCATCGTTTTATTATCCGCTTAACCGGGAAGCAGCAGAAAAGGGAATAGCAATTGATGAATAAGAGTTATAAAATGAGTCAGGTTTAGTGACCTAAAACAGATAATCCCATCTGGATCAGGCCAATAATAAAGCCCAGCACCCCACCAATGATTTCGAGAAATGCAAATTCCTTCTTCATAACCGATTCCAGGATTTGTTCCAGTTTATCTGATGAAAAATTGGCAACCTTTTGAGTCACCATTTTCTTGATATCTATTTTCTGGCTCAGTGAATCGGTGTAACGACTGATTAGATCGGGCAATAAAATATTGATTTCTTCCAGCATGCCCTCCTTGATTTTATCGAGGGTGCTGCCGGTAACAAACATGGCAATAACCGGTAATTTTTCTTTGAGTTTTACTTTAAGAAAATCATCAAGGTGTTTTTCAATTACCGGTGTCAGTTTCTGCAATTCCTCCGGGTCATTTATCCGCGATGCAATATCATCAAAATGGATTAATTCCATCGCGACCATATTGCCTATTTTATCGGCTACCTGATTTTGCCTTTTAGGAAAAATACCCTGTAAAGTGATGCCCATAAACCTTATTGGCTTACGGGGATGAAACAACATTTTAATCGCTATCCATGTAGTAAACCATCCGGTAAAAGCAGCAATTAAAGGCTGCAGCCAAAACATTAAATTGTTCATTTGAAATACCCTGTTAAAACCTCGCTGGTCCTGTAAGTCACTTAAATATTTCCAATCAGCTTCTTCAAATAAACCCCGTACCCGCTCTTGAAATAAATGGCCGATAATTTTTCCATTTGTTCGTCATTAATCCAGCCATTGCGGTAAGCAATTTCTTCAATGCACCCTACTTTCAGGCCCTGCCTTTTTTCTATCACTTCAATAAATTCACCTGCTTCTATCAGCGAATCGAATGTGCCGGTATCCAGCCATGCTGTGCCCCGGTGCAGAACGCCAACTTCCAGTTTATTTTTCTCCAGGTACACTTTATTGACATCTGTTATTTCCAGTTCGCCTCTGTGCGAAGGCTTTATTGCTTTAGCTATTGCCACCACCTCATTATCATAAAAGTATAAACCCGGAACAGCATAGTTGGATTTTGGTTGCTGAGGTTTCTCCTCTATGCTTATTACACGATTGTCCTTATCGAATTCAACTACACCATAACGCTCCGGATCACTGACCTGATAGGCAAAAACAACAGCACCATCGGGGTTGGCCTTTTTCTTTAATAGATTGCCCATGCCTGCGCCATAAAATATATTATCGCCCAATACCAGCGCTACAGGGTCTTTACCAATAAAGTCAGCCCCCAGAATAAATGCCTGCGCAAGGCCTTCTGGCCGTGGCTGAATAACATACTCAAAACGGCAACCAATCTGGCTGCCATCACCCAACAACTTACGGAAAGCAGGCTGGTCTTCCGGAGTTGTAATGATCAGAATTTCATTGATACCAGCAAGCATAAGCGTTGACAGCGGATAATAAATCATCGGCTTATCATAAACCGGCATTAATTGCTTGCTTACAGCTATTGTAAGCGGATAAAGCCGGGTACCAGAACCTCCTGCCAAAATAATTCCTTTCATAACTTTTTAGTCTTAAATCGTGATCGAAGGCGCAAAATTAGTGCAAAATAGGATCGAGTTATTTAGCTGCATATTGATCCTGGTAATATTTCTGATAATCGCCTGAGGTAACATGATTCAGCCAGTCTTCATTAGCGAGGTACCAGTCAATTGTTTTGCTAAGGCCTTCTTCAAATGTTACAGATGGATACCAGCCCAGTTCTTTATTAAGCTTATTGGCGTCAATAGCATATCGGCGGTCGTGTCCTGGACGGTCTTTTATGTAGGTGATTAGTTTTTCAGATTCACCAAGTTGACGACCCAGTTTTTCGTCCATTTCTTTACACAAAAGCTTAACCAGTTCAATATTCTGCCACTCATTAAAGCCACCTATATTATAAGTTTCCCCATTCCTTCCATCATGAAAAACCATATCAATTGCCCTGGCATGATCTATAACAAAAAGCCAATCGCGGGTATATTTACCATCGCCATAAACTGGCAAAGGTTTATTGTTGCGGATATTGTTTATGAACAGCGGAATCAGCTTCTCAGGGAAGTGATTAGGCCCATAATTATTAGAGCAATTGGTAATAACAAATGGCAATCCATAAGTGTTGCCATATGCCCTGACAAAATGATCGGAAGCCGCTTTTGATGCAGAGTATGGCGACTGAGGATCATAGGGAGTGGTCTCCAGAAACAGGCCTTCAGCGCCTAATGAGCCATATACTTCATCTGTAGATACATGATAAAAACGCTTTCCTTCCATTTTGCCTTTCCAGGCTGCCAGAGCAGCATTAAGGAGGTTAGCAGTTCCCATCACATTCGTTTTAATGAATGAGTTGGGATCGGTGATTGATCGGTCTACATGGCTTTCAGCTGCCAGATGGATAACGCCATCGAAATGATCTGCTGCAAACAAGGAATCTATTTCAGCAGCATTTGTAATATCTGCCTTTACAAAAGTGTAATTAGGTGCATTTTCAATATCCTTGAGGTTCTCAAGGTTACCAGCATATGTAAGTGCATCCAGATTTATGATTCTGTAATCAGGATACTTATTTACAAATAAACGTACCACATGTGAGCCGATAAATCCTGCGCCACCTGTTATAAGCAATGTTTTTTTCATCAGTGTTCTATTATTGGAAAGTCTGTAAAATCAGCAATAAATTTAGTAAAATCCTGTCCTGAACAATCAACTTTGTTTTCAGAATAGGAGAAGTATAAAGTAACGTTGCCATTGAGTTGTGATCCTACATTCTTATTTTGTACATAATCAAGTAATTGTTCCTGTGAAATTATTATCGGCTTAGCCCAATCATCTTTTTTTCTTGCTATGAAAACATAATAAATCAGAGATGTAGATATTCTGTTGAGTTGTTTATAAGGTATCTGATATTGGGCGCTGAAAGTGTTTTTTCTTTGTGTAACAGACGATGTTTTTACCTGTATGCGCTTCACCGTACCATTATGGTCTTCTACAACAAAAATATCATCACCAATATCAACTTCCGGAATAGCTACATTCCAACCTCTTACAAGAAACTCTGCCATTATAACCAGATGGCCCCCTTTTCCGAGATATAGGTTGTACTTTTTTGTCACGCATTTATTTTTTCTACATTGCCAGTATCTGAATTTATAAATTCTATTTTATCAATTTGTTTTTTGAGCTGCTCTTTATCTACTCCCAGCAAGGTAGGGTAGATTTGTTTTTCAATACCACTTTGCAGCAGATCAAAACCACTTTTCATATCATAACCGATAAATATTCTTGATGCGGGATGAGAACCTGGAAAAAGTTTTTTTATAAAATCTCGAACAGAAGGAAGAATACTAAATGTAAAACCATCCATTTCTTTATTTACAATTATCCTGATCGCATTCATTTTTGGTGAGTATTTATTTAATCAAAGATACAAACTTTATATCCTACCCTATTAAACCAGCTTAAAACTTTCGATAAACTTAGTAGTAAAATTCCCCTTCCGGAACTCCTCGTTTTTCATCAGTTGCAGGTGGAATGGTATAGTTGTTTTAATCCCTTCAATTACATACTCACTCAGGGCGCGCTCCATAGTATTAATGGCTTCTTCGCGGGTCTGGGCTACTGCAATAACCTTAGCAATCATGGAATCGTAATAAGGTGGAATGGTATAACCAGCATAAATGTGCGAATCTACTCTTACACCATGACCACCGGGAGTATGCAACGTTGTTATTTTACCGGGGCAAGGGCGGAAATCGTTATAGGGATCCTCAGCATTTATACGACACTCAATGGCGTGTATTTTGGGTTCGTAATTTCGACCACTGATTGGAACTCCTGCAGCAATCTTTATCTGCTCCTTGATAAGGTCGTAACTGATTACCTCTTCTGTTACGCCATGCTCTACCTGTATACGGGTGTTCATTTCCATGAAATAGAAATTCCGGTGCTTATCAACCAGGAATTCTATAGTACCAACACTTTCGTAGTTGATGGCGCTGGCGGCTTTTATGGCGGCCTCACCCATTTTCTGGCGCAATTCGGGCGTCATAAAAGGAGACGGTGATTCTTCTACCAGCTTCTGGTGACGACGCTGAATGGAACAATCTCTTTCACTTAGATGGCAGACAGTACCAAACTGGTCGCCGGCTACCTGAATCTCTATATGGCGGGGCTCTTCAACGAACTTCTCCATATAGATGCCATCGTTTTTAAACGATGCTGCAGCTTCAATTTTAGCAGTATTATAGGCATGTTCCACTTCGCTATCACTCCATACCACCCTCATACCCTTGCCGCCGCCGCCTGCTGTTGCCTTTATAATTACAGGATACCCCATATCACTGGCCAGTTGTTTGGCCTCAGCCACGCTTTCAAGCAGACCTTCGGAACCAGGAATAACGGGTACTCCCGCCTTAATCATGGTTTCTTTGGCGGTTATTTTATCCCCCATTGAGCGGATCATCTCAGGCGTAGGGCCGATAAATTTTATATGATATTGCGCACAGATCTCAGCAAAATTGGCATTCTCAGCCAAAAACCCATAACCAGGATGGATGGCATCGGCAGCTGTAATTTCGGCGGCTGCCATTATGTGCTGTATATTCAGGTAAGAATCAGCGCTCTGGGGTTTACCAATACATACTGCTTCATCTGCAAAACGAACATGCAGGCTATCCTTATCAGCCGTGGAATAAACAGCAACCGTGCGTATACCCATTTCGCGGCAGGTACGTATTATTCTCAAAGCGATTTCACCGCGATTGGCAATCAGAATCTTTTTAAACATCCTTTTATAATGGCTCAATGACTTAATGGCTTAATGGCTCAATGCCACTATCGCTAAATAGCCAATGATGTTTTATATTTTATGAAAATTCTATTTTGAAGTAATAATTACATTGGTTCGATAAGGAACAAAGGCTGATCATACTCCACCGGAGATGAATCATCAGCAACTACTTTCACAAGCCTGCCGCTTACTTCACTTTCGATTTCATTGAACAGTTTCATGGCCTCTATAATACAGAGTACCTGTCCGGCTTTGATCTCATCACCTACATTTACAAATACCGGTTTATCGGGAGATGGACTGCGGTAAAAAGTACCAATCATTGGCGATTTAATAGTAGTGAGGTTGGAAGCCGGAACGGGCTGTGCAGCTGGTTTTTCGGCCGCTGGAGCAACGGCAGGAGCAGACGCAACCGGAGCCAAATGCTGCATAGCTGGTTGTGGCAAAGCTACCGGATGTACTACAGGAGTATAATGTGCCTGTCCGGTAAACTCCTGCTTAATAGTGATTTTGAAATCACCTTCTTCAATAGACAACTCGCTGATGTTCGATTTATTGATCGTTTTTATCAGTTCCTGTATCTGTTTGTATTCCATGAATTTCTTTTTAGAAGTAAAAAGTTAACAATTACCTGGTTTATAGTAAAATCCCCCTAAATCAGCACATACTGCGCAGATCAGGATTTTACCCTTTCAACGTAATTACCTGTTTTGGAATCAATTTTCACTAATTCTCCTTCATTTACAAACAAAGGCACCTGTATAACAGCGCCTGTTTCCAGTGTGGCAGGCTTCATGGCTCGGGTAGCAGTATCGCCTTTAATACCTGGGGCAGAATAAGTAATCAGCAGGTTAACACTTGGTGGCAACTCAACACCCATAGGCATTTCAGTTTCGGTATTGAAAATCACAAAACATTCCTGGCCATCTTTATACAGTTCAGGATGCTCTATCAGGTTTTCACCTACAACTATCTGCTCAAAAGTATTATTGTCCATCAGGTTGAAGCCGGTGTCGTCTTTATACAGATACTGATAGGGGCGCTTTTCTACCCGGATAGGGAAAATATTATCGCCTGAGTTCCAGGTATGTTCTATTGAGCGGTTATTGTCTACACCCTTTAATTTTGCCCATACTTTTGCTGCGGCGCGCGCTGTCTTGTTCTGACCGAATTCTACTACTGAGTAAAGGCTGCCATCCAATTTGATGATTAAACCGTTACGCATGTCTGCTGTTGTAGCCATGAAAGTTTTTTATTTTTATTTGGACTGCAAAAGTAATCAATAAAGCCAAAATGCGAAATCGGTTATTTTTAGTAAAAATGCCCTGAAATGAGGTAAAAATTGAATGAAACAGGGATATTTTAAGCGATTTTGATCTGAAATAAGGTTTTTTAAATAAAAACATTGGCGCCGAGGATAAATTGGGATGTGATAGATTTACTACAGTTTTAATCCAATCCAGATAATAATGGGTAAACCAATTAATGATCTATACCTCTATTTCATAGTTTCCATATCCAAATCTATTTATCAGGTAATTATGGCTTGAACAGTAAGTCAGTGTGTTAAATAAAATATGCCTGTCAGCTTACTGGATTGTACTATATTACTTTCAGTGGTGTAAATGGCAGAAGGGTAATGAAGTTTGTGAAGAAGTAGGATAATTTACTGATTATTCTTTTGACATTCAATTGCCAGGATTCAATGGCAGAGTTCCGTTTTCAATCGACGGGAAACCGGTAAAATATATCATATTTTACATGTTTTACTCCAAAATACAAGTATACACAAAGCTGTTATACTGCTACTTTGAATTCTAAAAAAAATATTCCTTTAGTACTAACGTTATTAACTATCGGCACGTCTATAGATAAGTATTAAGCATTTTTTTAACCAAATAAAATCAAGCCTTTATGAAAAAATTATCTTTCTTCAAGAGAATTACTCTTGTTTGCTTGTCACTATTTTTCTGCGTGCCTTGCAGTAGTTATGCATCCCATATACTGGGAGGAGATCTTACTTATACCCATGTTACAGGAACAGTGGATTCTTATAAAATTACACTCGTACTTTATGGCGATTGCGGACCAACATCTCTGGCAGCCTTTGTTGGCCTGCCCGCAAGTACGCCGCAAATCTGCATCTACAATGGCGCCACACTAGACACAACTATCTATTTGAGCCTGCCCGATCCACAATGCGGCGTTGAAGTTACCCCACTTTGTTCCGGGGCCATTTCGCAATGCACCAATTTAACATCTCCGATTATCGGGCTGGAGAAATTTATCTATTCCCAGACAATACGGATATCCGGAACTTCATCAGTTTGGAGGTTTGTCTATACTTCAGATAATGGTTCAACAGCTGTTAGTTATTCGTGTGGAGGCAGCCTGACAGGAACAACAGGTTCTGCACCTCACCCTGCCGGCCGCACAGCATCTATAACCAATATAGTAGCTGGTTCTTTATTTCAACTTATTGACACACTCAATAACACCGGTGGCCAGAACAGCAGTCCTGAATTTACCATACCGCCGCCGCCATTTTACCGCAATATGATCGTAAATAACTATTTCCCGGATGCAGTAGACCCGGATGGCGACAGCCTGACTTTCTCATTAGCCGATCTGACCAATGGAACAGGTGCATGTGGCACTGTTGGCGGACCGGTTGCTTATGTAGGAAGCCTTTCGGGTACAAATCCATTCCTGATTTCTGGCAGCATGGGGTTCAATACAACAAACGGATTGATCACATTTACGCCAAATGCCATTCAGCGGGCAGTTGTAGATTACAATATCAGAGAGTTCCGTTCTGGTGTACTGGTAGGTACCAGCCAGCGCGAAATGACCTTCAGTGTACTTGCTGACACTGCCGAATTTGGTGTTCCCTGCTATGGGATACCGGATCCTGGCACAGCAGCTTTCGGTACCGGATGCGGAGTACCCGATACTTTGAAACTAACCGGTGAATTCCCTGGTTGCGGCCTTGCTTTTCAATGGCAGTACTCTGCAGATGGCGTTAGCTGGACAAATATTTCCGGTGCAACAACTTGTCCTTATACCTATACACCTACAGGCAATTATTTTTATCGTTGCCAGGTAATGTGCACCTATAGCGCTCTTTCCAGCTACTCCAATTCAGTTTATGTTCCATTGAGCAGCGGCGGCATATTGCATAATACCATGCATACACCGGTGGATACCTTCTGCAATGGCCCGGTATTATATATTACATCTTGCGACAGCACCAGCAGCTATAATGTTACTACATCATTTGGCGATGGAACATTTAGCAGTACGCCACTTACAGGCGCACCTATATTGAATGCAACCATCACCCATGCCTATGCTGCCCCTGGATCTTACTATATTTACGAGGTGCTGTATAGTGGTACAACTCCTGTAGACACTTTGGGCTTTACCTATGAGTACACTTACTGCCGGACATTGCCTGTTAAGTTTTATTATGATGCCAACTCAAACTGTACATTCGATGGTGGCGAGAGCTATTGCTATTTGCCGGTACTTACCGAAGTTGATTCTAACGGCATACCTGTAGATACTATTTCTGCAACGGGCGGATTTTATTATCAGGCCCATGGTGGACCAGGCACTGTATATGAGTTCCGAGTTATTTCTTCACCTGCGGGTTTATTTGCCTCCTGCCCTACCAGCGGAATACTTTACGACACCATTTCTGCAATAGTTACTGACTACCCCAGCCTATATTTTGCCTTCAACTGCACAGGTTCTACCTCTTTCGACCTGGCCGAATATGCCACCTTCCGCGCAGGGCCGCATAATGGCGGTGCTACAATGATTGTTAATAACAACTATTGTACCCCCGAAACTGCCACTTATACTATGACCTTCAGCCCGAAGTACTCGTTTGTAAATGCCTATCCGCCACCGGCATCTGTGGTCGGACACCTGATAACCTGGAATCTGGACTCCGTTTCTGCGGTAAAACCTCCATATGTATTTAATGTGTCTTTTTGGAAAGCCGGAACTCCAGATCTGACCATTGGAGATACCGTACATTCCAATTACCTGGTAACACCAACTACAGGCGATATCAATCCTGTAAATAATTCTTCTTCAAGAATTGATACCGTGCAGGCAGCTTTCGACCCCAATTATCTCATCGTTAAACCTTCCCGGTTCATTCCCGCTGGAACTCAGCTGCAATACACTATCGGTTTTGAAAATACAGGAAATGCTATGGCCCACGATGTTTATATTATGGATACCATTTCCAATTATATAGATCTGTCCAGCCTGAAGGTTGTGGCCTCATCTGCAACAATGCAGGTAGCCCCATATACCAATGGCTCTCACGCAATCATAAAATTTGATTTTCCCCACATAAACCTGCCCGACAGTTCGCATCACAATCAGAACAACGGCATGGTGGTTTTTACTGTAAAAACAAAATCCAGCCTGCCCGACGGCACTTTAATATTCAGTCATGCAGGTATCTACTTTGATGACAATGCGCCGGTGCTTACCGATACTGTGGAAGATATTATCTGCAATAGTGGTGGACCATCCTGTGCTCTTTCGGTTCCCGGAACTTTTCTTAATCAGTCCATTGAATTGTTCCCCAATCCAGCTACCAACAAGCTGACCATAAAAGCCGATAACAATGCATGGCAAAGTTTAATTATTACCAATACAGTAGGACAAATCATAGAGCAAAAACCAATTGCAGGTCCTGAAACATCAGTGAATGTAGCGTCCCTGCCTTCTGGTCTCTATTATATTACTTTCAGCGGAGGTAATGGCACCAAAGTTATGAAGTTTGTGAAAATGTAATTTAAATAAGCAACTATTATATAAAGTGCAAATTTTTTTATGTAATAGTTGCTTATTAATTATGTAAACTGAATTGATTTTGTGCTTATATTTGGTTAACTGATCATTTAACCAAACTCTTTAGAAAATGAAAAAACTCCTATTTAAAGGCCTTGTTGGCCTGGCATGTACTGCCCTTGCGATTTTTAATGCTACCAGTTCATACGCATCGCACGTTATCGGCGCCGAAATGACCTACAGTCAGGTTAGTGGCCTTACCTACACCATAACAATAAACTTGTATGGAGACTGTAATGTTGGCTCATTTGCTGCATTCCAGGGTTTACCTGTCAGCACCCCAAATGTTTGTGTTTATAATGGTAGCTTGCTGGCCGCATCCATTACTTTATCCTTACCTTCCCCACAATGTGGCACTGAGATCACACCCTTATGCACTGCATTAACTTCAACATGTACTAACACATCCTACTCAATATCCGGCATAAAGAAATTTGTTTATACCGGCACTGTAACTTTGCCAGTAGCCTCATCAGTCTGGAGGTTTGTATATAACAGTAATAATGGCGCCTCAGGCGGCTCGTTTACCTGTGGCGGCAGCCTTACAGGTATTACCAGTTCCGGACCGGTTTCATCTGGCAGATCTGGTTCTATTACTAATATTTCAGCTGGATCAAGTGTACAGTTAATTGATACCCTAAACAACAGTACTGCGCCAAACAATAGTGTAACCTTTCTAAGCAATCCTGCCGCCTTCTTTCCAAATCTTTCTATTGACTATTTCTACCCTGATGCAGTTGACCCTGATGGGGATAGCCTTCATTTTGAATTGGTCGACGCCACTAATGGCACTAGCGGATGCAGTAGTGTAGGTAGCGCAGTATCTTATTTAGGAGGAACATCAGGTTCCAACCCCTTACAGGTTTCTACTCCTATTACCTTAAACAGTTCAACCGGATTATTGACTTTTGTACCAAATATTGTCCAGAGATCAGTAGTGGTTTATAATGTGGAGGAATTCCGCGGTGGCGTTCTGGTCGGCACCACACAACATGAAATGAATTTCCTTGTTGCACCAGCCGGTACTATTACACCGACTACCCCTTGCCTGGGTTTACCTGATGCAGGCAGCGCTACCGTAGCCACTGGCTGCAGTGGACCAGATACACTTGAAATAACCGGTGACTTCATAGGCTGTGGTTTAAGTTTCCAGTGGCAATCATCGACAGATGATATTACATGGACAAATATTGCAGGAGCAACCACCAGCGCTTATCCGTTTACCCCAACCAGCAATAAGTTTTACAGGTGCCAGGTTACCTGTGTATTCAGTGGCTTGTCCAGCTATTCTAACCCTGTATATGTGCCATTGAGTAGCGGAGGTATTTTGCATAACGCAGTTACTACGCCTGTTGATTCTTTCTGCAATGGTCCTGTATTTTATATTACAGCTTGCGGTACCTCCGGCAGCTACAGCGTTAATACCTTTTTCGGCGATGGCACATCAAGTACTACCGCTCTCAGTACTACCCCACTCTACAATGCAACCATCACTCACCTGTATCCTGCACCGGGATCGTATTATATTTACGAGGTGCTTTATAATGGCACAACTCCGGTAGATACTTTAGAATTTACGTATGAATACCAGTACTGCCGCACACTGCCTGTTAAGTTTTATTATGATGCCAACTCAAACTGCACATTCGACGGCGGCGATAGTTATTGCTACCTGCCTGTACTTACCGAAGTGGATTCAAACGGTGTTCCGGTAGATACTATTTCTGCAACCAGCGGTTTTTATTATAAGGCTTTCGGCGGACCGGGTACAGTGTATACATTTAAGATCATTTCTGCACCCACAGGCTTAGCGGCATCATGCCCCACAAGTGGTATTTTGTACGATACTATTTCCTCGGCTGTTACCGATTACCCTAACCTGTATTTCGCATTCGAGTGCACCGGATCATCATCATTCGATCTGGCTGAATATGCATCCTTCCGTGCAGGTCCTCATAGCGGAGGCGCTACTATGATTGTTGAAAACAACTTTTGCGTGCCTCATACCGCGACCTATACCATGACCTTCAGCCCCAAGTATGCTTATGTAAGCGCTTATCCTCCTCCTGCATCTGTTGCGGGCAACTTAATCACATGGAATTTAGATTCGGTATCTGCTGTAAGGCCGCCTTACGTGTTTAATGTATTTTTCTGGAAAGCAGGAGCTCCCGATTTGACAATCGGAGATACTGTCCATTCTGGTTATCTGGTAACGCCAACTACAGGCGACGTTGTTCCAGCCAATAACTCATCTTCCAGAATTGATACTGTACAGGCTTCTTACGACCCTAATTACCTGACTGTTAATCCTGGTGGGTTCATTCCTTCTGGTACACAATTGCAATACACCATTGGCTTTGAAAATACAGGTAATGGCGTTGCGCACGATATCTACATTATGGATACAATTTCCAATTACATTGATCTGGCCAGTTTGAAGGTCGTTGCATCATCAGCAAAAATGCAGGTAGCGCCCTACATTAGTGGCTCACATGCCGTAATAAAATTTGATTTCCCGCACATAAACCTGCCCGACAGTTCGCATCACAATCAGAATAACGGAATGGTAATTTTTACTGTTAAAACTAAAACCGGACTACCTAACGGAACCACCATTCTCAGCCATGCAGGTATTTACTTTGATGATAATGCTCCGGTACCAACCAATACCGTTGAAGATATTATCTGCAACGGCGGATCTTGTTCATTGTCACTTACAGGCGCTATTTATAGTACGGAGATTGAATTATTCCCAAATCCTGCTACCAACAAGCTGACCATCAGGGCCGATAACAGTGCATGGAATAGCTTCACTATTACCAATACTATTGGCCAGACAATGGAGCAGAAACCAATTACTGCCAACGAAACAACAGTAAATGTAGCCACCCTGCCTGCAGGCCTCTACTACATTACCTTCAACGGCGGTAACGGCACCAGGGTGTTGAAGTTTGTGAAGATGTAAGCTTCGTTATGCAGATGAATTTTGTAAAAGCATAACTCTTAAATTAATAAAAGGCCCCTGCTGATGGTTTTCAGCAGGGGTCTTTTATTTACTGCCTCAGATCATCATTTATATATATACCCCCTTATTCACCCCGTATATGTATTGCTAATGTATATACTTTACCAAAGGTTTATTGTACTTTCGCACCCAAATAGCAACAACATATCATGTATTTAAAGAGAATAATGCTTGCCGGTGCCGCAGTTGTGGCCCTGGCATCCTGCCAGCAGGCGGGACCAAAATCAGCAGGACCTAAGCTGCTCGATCCGGCTAATATGGACACAACAGTGCAGCCGGGCGATAATTTCAACCTCTATGCCAATGGCACATGGCTGAAAAACAACCCGGTACCGGGTACCGAAACCCGCTGGGGCAGTTTTAATATACTGGTAGAAAATAACTACAAAAACCTTCATGGCCTGCTCGACTCTGCTGCTGCCATTAAGGATGCTCCGCAAGGAAGCCTGGTTCAGAAAGTGGGCGACTTCTACCGCACAGGTATGGACAGCACGGCAATAAACCAGAAAGGCATAACACCGCTGAATGAAATCATTGCCCGTATCGGTAACCTAAAAGATGCCAATGGACTTCTTGTGGAAGTGGCAACCGAGCAGATGGAAGGCATTGGCCAGTTGTTCAGCTTCGGTATATCGCCAGATGACAAGAATGTATCTAAAGAAATTTGCCAGTTCGGACAAGGTGGTTTGGGTATGCCAGGCCGCGAATATTACTTTGATAAAGATGAGCGGACTACCAAAATCCGTGATGCCTATAAGTTGTATATTCCTAAAATGCTGGTACTTACCGGCGAAGACCAGGCTACTGCCGATAAAGATGCATCTGAAATTTATAACCTCGAGATTGCACTTGCTGGCGCTTCTATGACACGTGTGGATATGCGTGATCCGTATAAGCTGTACAACAAACTGCCCCTTGATGGTATCAACAAACTAACTCCCGGCATGGACTGGAAAACACTACTTGCCAACTTCAAAGTAACCGGACAGGATACCATTATTGTGGGTATGCCTGCTTTCTTCACAGAAGTGGCCAAACAGTTGAAATCTACACCGATTGAGACCTGGAAGAAGTACCTCAAATTCCACCTTGTTAATGATATGGCCTCTTCACTGAGTACTTCTTTCGACACCACACGTTTTGCGTTCTATGGCAAACTGATGAGGGGTCAGAAAGAGCAGAAACCACGCTGGAAGAGGATTCTGCAGGAAGTAGATGGAGCCGAAGGCGATCTGCTGGGCCAGTTGTATACCGCCAAATACTTCAAACCTGAAGCCAAACAGCGTATGCTGGAACTGGTGAACAACCTCCAGAGCACATATGCTGAGCGCATCGGGAAACTGGAATGGATGAGCGACAGCACTAAGAAGAAAGCACTCATAAAGCTCAATGCGTTTATGAAGAAGATAGGCTATACCGATAAATGGAAAGACTATACCGCTTTGACAATTGTAAAAGACGATTATGTGAAAAACGTTATCGCTTCATCGAAGTGGGCTTACAATTACGAACTCAATAAACTGGGCAAACCAGTTGACCGCACTGAGTGGGGCATGACGCCTCCAACAGTAAATGCCTACTACAATCCGGCATTCAACGAAATCGTATTCCCTGCTGGTATTCTGCAGTTCCCGTTCTTTGATGAGAACGCCGACGATGCAGTTAACTACGGTGGCATTGGCGCAGTAATAGGCCACGAAATGACCCATGGTTTCGACGACCAGGGCCGCCTTTACAATGCTGAGGGTAACCTGAGCAACTGGTGGAGTCCTGGTGATTCTACCAACTTTACAATCAAGGCAAATATTATGGTTGATCAGTTCAACAAAATGATTGTAATTGACACAAGTCATGCCAATGGCGCACTGACCGAAGGTGAAAACCTTGCCGATCTTGGCGGTTTGAATATTGCTTACGAGGCATTCAAGAAAACCAAGCAGGGACAGGGCCAGGAGAAAATTGATGGCTTTACACCCGATCAGCGTTTCTTCCTGAGCTGGGCGCAGGTATGGCGTGCCAATACCACCCCCGAAGAAAAGGCCTCCCGCCTCAAAACCGATCCGCACTCCCCGTCTGAACTGCGTTGCAACATGACCCCAAGCAATATGGAGGCATGGTACAAAGCATTCAACATTAAACCTGGCAGCAAGTACTACCGCCCTGAGAATGAGCGTGCAAGAGTATGGTAATTGATACTTGATCTTTTATTAATAAAATCCTCCATTTAAAAATGGGGGATTTTTTTTATCCGTTTCAACCAGGTGTTTTTGTACAGGTCTGTGCGGAAAAAACTTCTGGTTTTGCTTCTGGCTTTGGGTGAAAAACTGAGGGTTTGCTTCCGGTAACCTCCGGAAAACCGGAAGTTACTAAAATTGCAGCTTATTGCTTTTTGTTAGTTAGTCATTTTTGAACGGATTTTATGGGCACTTCCAATTACCGCCCAGAAGTTGCCTTTTCGATTCTACCGGCCCTGCGAAAAACATGGAAGAATATTTTCACTTTTTATTTTTTAGAGTGGACACTCAGAAGAACGTAGGCACAGATAAAAATTTATACGGCAGCGGGCCGCTGCAATATAGCAGGACTCAGCGAGACGCTGAGACCAGTAATCATTTTTATTTTTCAATACAAACTTAGACCAGTGGGGATTATAACTTTTCTTCAATGATTTCATTTTCATCATCCTCCTCATGTTGTAAATAATTAAATTTCATCAATAAATCAATCATACATTTCTCCTCCTCAGAATATGAACCTTTCAATTGATTTTTAATTGTATATATATATTTTAAAAATGTATTTTTAGATGACTTATCTTTATTAAACTTATCAAAAACAACAAAATTAAATTTAGATACTGAATTCGAGTTTGATCTCAATATTTGAAGTATTTCTTCAAGTATCTCCCTATCACTTCTGTGATTATTCTTTTTTATACTTTTTTTATTAGCGATATCAATTAATTTTGTTTCTAATATTGGCCAAAATATTTCAAAAATTTCGTCCAAATCTTTTTCCGGAAGTGTTTTTTCCTTGCTCGCAATTATCTTATTATTAATAGTATGAACCAATTTTAATATTTCATCTTTTTTAAATGAGGTGTGCTGGAATTGACCTAACGGAGGATGAACATCAGCTGGATTAATATCCAAAAGAAAAGTACATACATGAGCATCTTGAGTTTTTGATAATGCACCTGCTTCAAATAGTATCCATTCGGAATTCAAATTATCTTTGTTTAAACATATAATACCAATTTTAGTTTCTTCCAATTCTTTACTTATCCTATCATTCCAGCGTGACCCTTTTTCTATATCTAGAGATATCCAGGTTTCAGCGGATTGAATTAATTGACGTATCCACGTAC
>CAIVEH010000053.1 GCA_903904855.1 uncultured Bacteroidota bacterium
CATTTTTTCTCGATTTTGCTAAAAAACGCTCAAAAACCAGAGGGGCTGAATAGTAACGTTGAATCTTATATAATTTTACCAGCTTTTGCCTTCGGTTTTCCCTCTGAATTCTTTAGGTTTCACGACAGTGAATACCCTTGAAATATTGAACCCGAAATGTAGCGACTGATCTTTCCAGCTATCGGTTGTCTGGCCAATAACTGCCCTTTCAGTCAAACCTGCCGAGTTGGAAATCATCAGCTGAAATACGTGTCCGCCGGTTTCAATATCCACACCCACAGAAAATGAATTGTAGGTGGGGCTGGAAGTGCCTGAATACATCAGATCGGTATTGGTGAGCCTGTAGAAATACTCTGCAGTAATGGCAATGCGCTTATTGAGTTTGAAGCGGCCACCTGCACCTATAGCAATAGTATTGTTGGAGAATTTAGTAGAGTCTACCAGGTTATAGTGCACAATAGTAGGTATAAGCTGCAACGAAATCCTTTCGCTGAATTTGCGGGCAATCAGTATCTGGTTGGTATAGGACAACTTATTGCTGAAGTACCATTTGTCGCCGGCAGGCAGGGTAGGGTTGGGCGTAGTCAGTAAGCCGATATCTCCTGCATAGCTCAGGGTAATTGGCATTCCACCTGTTTTCTGGCGGAGGATTTTTATTTTCAGCGAGCCATCATCTTCTTTATTGAGAACGCTATGTCCAAGACCAATCATCAGCCACCTGTTGATACCATAATCCAGTCCCAGCCTTGTAGTGGCATTATCCAGCCCGAAGAAGTTCTGTGCTCCCTGATTTATCCTTCCGAACCTGTGAGATATTCTGAAGTCAAGTACTCCGGCGCCAAGGTTTTCCACACTTGTTCCGTTAATAATACGTGTAGCCTTAAATGTTGCAGATACGGCATTGCCCGATGATGGGGCGCCGGTTGTAAGCATATCCATCAGGCTGTCGGCCTGGGCATAAGTCAGTGTAGTTAAGGAGCTAAAAACAATAATGAGGTAAATGATTTTACGCATAATAGTTGTTGAAAAGTTGAGCAATTATTTTTTAGTGAGGTCGCTATCCAAAGAAATGTCAGCAACTTTATTTATTTTATCTGCAACCAGGGATGGCACTTCTATTTTGTAATCAGCAAGCTTGACCTGGAACTTAGATTTAAGCAGGATGGTGTTGCCTTTAACAACAATGGTACCTGTAACGGAAATATCATTTGTTACGCCATGCATAGTCAGTTTGCCAGATACACGGGTGTTGTAACTGCCATCTTTTCCTAAATTTACTTCATTAAGGTTGCTGACAGTGCCTTTAAATTCAGCCTTAGGGAATTTGTCGCTCTCCATATAATTTTCATTAAAATGCTCTTCCATCAGTTCGCTCTCAAATTTAAAGCTCTTGATAAGCACCTGGAAACGGAGGTCTCCTGTTTTGGTATCCACTACACAGGCTACTTCGTTATTTTTAGCAGCAATTTTTTCCGGCGAAGTTTTTGTAGTTGCATCGAAATTTATTTTTCCGGTACGGGTCATAAATATCTGGGCATCCGAATGCAGGGACATGCCCAGCACAATAAGCAATGAAAAAAGCAATGATTTCATAAAACCTGATTTTATTTATTGGTTAGATTTGAAATATAGTATTAGTTACTTGGCGCACCCTCATTTACCCAACGGGTTATTTTATTTATATCGCAACTGGATAAAGAAGGAAGATTTAATGGCATGGTATTATGCCCCCTGGTTGGTGTTCCATTTATATCGTTCAGCATAGATGCTGCGGTGGCATCAGCCTGAAGTGTGGCAAGTACGGTATAGTCGCGACCTCCGGTACTGCTGTTTCCTGCAGCATTATGGCAACCTCCGTTAATTGCACAGCTAGCATTGATAATTGGTTGAATATCCGTTGAATATTTTATTGTTGTAGTATCGCAGGTAGTTGTTGCAGGTTTAGGGTAGAGCTTGTCGTATTTGTCGTTATAACAACCCCCCAAAAAAATCAAAAATGCTGCGACTGGCAATATTTTCTTCATATTATTATTTTAGTGTTTAGAAAGACTTAGAAGTAATTTATTTGATAAAACAATCTGTAAGAACTACACCCATATTGTTTCCTTTACAAAAACCAACTACAGTAATGTTTTGCCCCTTGGCGGCTTTTGTGTTCTTATCAGCCATAGTGCATTGGGTTTCCGCCATAGGATCTCCGGATTCGAGTGTAATTACGACATTTCCGTCCTGATTGCTTGTTACACCGCTTATCATTCCTGAAACTTCGAGGGTTTTATTGAGATATTTTCCATTAGCCGTTTTTTCATCGGCACTATATTCCTTGTTGAGGTTTTCGGAAGTAATCTGCAGACCATTTTTAGGTTTGGGATGTGGCTTAAACACCTTGTAAGCTACAACCGATCCTCCTATCACAATCAACAGCAGTATGGCAACCAGAATTTTCTTGAACATTATTATATATTGGTTAGTTATGCAAAAGTAGTGAAAAAACCAGCCTTATATTTACTTTGGTGTGTAATGAAATTATAAAGCTTTATTTTTCCGGTTTCAATGAGTGCTGTTTCTGGTTCAACTGAAAAACAGCCAAAATATTTTTTTATAATTCAGGAAATGAGTATTTGTTTTTTCTTTTGGCTGGCAAATGTGTTTATATGAACCTATCCTAAGATTTAATGGTAAGCACTGAGCCGCTTTGCGAAACTGCATATGAAGTTAAGCCAGAGGGTGGCGGTCCACCGGTTACAGCTCCGGTTGTTGGGTTAAAAGTGCCTCCATGGCATGGGCAAATTATTGAGCCCCGGCTATATCCTACTGTGCAGCCGGCATGGGTGCAGGTAGCCGAAAATGCATGGTAAACAGTTCCACCTGTGTGAATAATAATTACACCGTTTGTAAGCAGTGAGCCACCAGCCACCGCCAATGCTGCATTTGCCGAATTGGAAAGGTCAACTGTAAAATTCACATTAGTGGGCCCGCCATAGCTTTGTTTACTACAGCTTTCAATGATTCCGGCAGGTATTAGGGACAATCCGCAAACAGCCAATGATTTTTTCAGAAATTCTTTACGCTCCATAATTCTTCTTTGATTTAGATAGTTTCCCAAAGGTAACGTGTAGGTACATGTAAATATTGGTAGCAAATTGGGATTTAACATTTATTTTTATTGCCAAATAATGTTTTAAATTGGTTTAAATAATAAAAAAAATAGCTTTTTTAGGTGTGAATTTTTTAATAATTTAAAAAATATATTAAATTGAAATGCATGGTATTTTCAGCGCGATATTTTAACCTGAAATTAAAATATATGCATGAGTTTGCTACTTAGAAAAAATGAAATTAAACCATGTGGTTTAATGATTGTTTGATATTATTGAAAATTCATGTAGAAACATTAGTGAAAAATATTTTTTTTTAATTTTTCTTTCTTTTTTTACCGGAAAAATAATTATTTTTACATCTTGACTAACTATTTTTGATTTTTGTCTGTCTACTTAAGTGAGAAAGTAAGTAAATGATAAAATTTATGGCTAATTTTTATTCCTTTTTTATGAAAAAATTCTTACCAACCTATTTGCGTGGCCTGATGCTCTCGGGTATTTTAGTAATGATGAGCCTTCATTCCTATGCATCGCATGTTATTGGCGGTGAGTTGAGGTACAAGTATATTCCCAATACCTGCGACTCTTACCAGATAACCATGTTTCTGTATGGAGATTGCAACTCAGGTAGTTTCGGGGCTTTTCAGGGCTTACCGGTTTCTACACCACAGGTCTGCATCTATGATGGTCCAACACTCGACAACTCAATATATCTAAATCTGCCTGTTCCTCAGTGTGGATCGGAGGTAACACCGGTTTGTCCTGATTCGCTCTCATTTACCACTTGCAATAATACTTCTTACCCGATTTCGGGGATTAAAAAATTTATATATAGCCGCACCGTCTGGTTATCTCACCGTTCTGCCAACTGGAAATTTGTGTATACTTCAAATAACGGTCCTACAGGTGGTTCCTATACTTGTGGCGGTTCTCTCACAGGCATTACAAGTTCAGGACCTGTATCATCGGGAAGGTCAGGATCCATCACAAGTATTTCCGGTGGCTCAAGTGTGCAACTTGTTACTACTTTGAATAACTCATTTTCAAACCCTCGCGGGCATAATTCCAGCCCGGTACTTACTGTTGAACCGGTGCCTTTTTACTGCAATCTATATTTGAATTGTTACAATCCCGGAGCTGTTGACTTATACGATACCAATCATTTAAGTACACCAACCGGCGATAGCCTTGTTTTCTCATTGGTTGCCGCTACAAATGGTACCGGTGGTTGCGGCACCATAGGAGGGCCAGTTACCTATGTAGGTGGTCTTTCCGGAGCAAACCCGCTTACAGTGACTACACCAATAGCGTTCGATCCTTCTACCGGTCAGTTGTGTTTCACTCCTAGTGTATCACAGCGATCCGTTGTTGTTTATAATATTGCCGAATACCTTAATGATACTTTGGGCCAGATGTCCACTTATGCAGGTACTGGCGTTGCCGGATTCGGGGGTGATGGCGCCTCGGCGCTCACTGCATCAATGAACAAACCTGCAGGGCTGGTAATGGACGGCGCAGGTAATATTTATTTTGCCGATAATCTGAATAACAGAATCAGGAAAATATCAGCTGGAGGCATAATTTCAACAGTTGCAGGTACCGGGGTAGCTGGTTATTCGGGCGATGGCGGTACGGCCACAGCTGCGAAGATTAGTAACCCA
The DNA here is from genome assembly GCA_903904855.1 of uncultured Bacteroidota bacterium. Classification (GTDB taxonomy): domain Bacteria; phylum Bacteroidota; class Bacteroidia; order Chitinophagales; family Chitinophagaceae; genus Nemorincola. Next base: position 4,763 of record CAIVEH010000053.1, read on the forward strand.
ATTGGAGTAGCTACAGATGCCGCTGGTAATGTATATTTTGCCGATAATGGCAATAATGTAGTGAGGAAAATAAGCACAGCCGGTATCATTACTACTATTGTTGGTAATGGTACGGTAGGTAGCGGAGGTGATGGAGGCCCTGCAGTAGCGGCCCAGTTGAATGCACCTATTGGTGTATTTGTAGATGCGGGAAATAATATTTATGTATCCGATTATGGTAATAGTACAATACGCAGGGTAAATCCAGCAGGCGTAATTAATAGGATTGCAGGTACAGCCGGAACACCTGGTGCTAGTGGTGATGGATTTGGAGCCCTTGCCTCCACTTTAAATGGCCCATATGGGATATTTGTGGATGGTAGTTCAAATATATATATCGCAGATGCCAATAATAATAAAGTACGTATGATTTCAGCAGGTGGTATTATCACCACTGTAGCTGGTAATTCAGCTGGTGTAGGTGGATCAGGTACTGCAGGCTTTGGTGGTGATGGTGGTAAGGCAGTTGCTGCCGCCTGTCAATTTAACCATCCAACAGGTGTTTTCGTAAGTAATCAGGGAAATCTGCTTATTGCCGATGAATATAACCATAGGGTTAGGATGGTAGATAATTGTGGTTATGTTAACACATTGGATGGTAACGGAACCGCCGGATTTGGTGGAGACGGTTTGATACCAGCCTCAGCTTCGCTGGATAGTTTACAATTTGTGATCTGTGATAACAAAGAAAATATTTATGTTTCCGACAGAAGTAATAATCGTGTTCGGGAAGTAATAAGGAATGCCAATATTAATAAAACACAGGTAGGAACAATGCAGCGCGAAATGAACTTTCTGGTTCAACCCTGTACCTATACAACACCTACCGGCAAAATTGATACAGGTTATGGTGCTGGAATCCAGAGAATTGACAGTACGCACTATTATGCCTGTGCCAACTCAGGTACGTTTGTTGTTCATACCAATCCAACAGAACCAGATACTACACTACACATTACTGTTACTGCCACCGGTTTAGGAGGTGGGTTTACATTCGGTGTTGATAGCAATAACACTAATCATCCTCATGATTCGGTTACTGGTAATACTGCAACAATAAGCCCCGGAAACTACACTTTCTACCTTACTTATACGGACAATCACTGTCCGCTTACGGGAACACAGACAATTGCGTTCTCTATTAATATACTACCGGTACCCACGATCAGAGATTCACTGGTTCTGGCTGCTACCTGTACCGATTCGGCTAAATTTATGATCATTCCCGGCGGCACAGGTAAGCCATGGACTATAAAGATATCTCATGCACTGGCTCCATTTGATACTTTTGAAGTATTCCCCAGCGATACTTCAGCATTTTTGGACAGTCTGCCACCCGGCTCATACAACCTCACTATTTTTACCAGTGTAAGTAACGAGTGTGCTCAGAATGTATTTATGAGGCTAGATACTTCAAAATTCAATATTGATACAAGTCATGTTAACCCAACCTATTGCGGTGCAGCAAACGGATCAATAGTAATTTATGGTATGACACCTGGTAAGGTTGATTCAATTTTTTATAAATATGGAGGAGTTTGGCAGCCATCTCTTGGTTTCCTTGTACCTGCTGCAGGAACGGATACTATACGCGGTTTGCTGGCAGGCGCTTATGATTCCATCAGGGTAAAAGAAGGATTATGTTATAGCAATTGGTTAACCCAGGTTGCTTTGACTGCTCCAATATTAGTTGATCCACCGTTTACATACCGGACAGTTACAACAAAACGACCATCAAAATGCGGATTCTGTGATGGTATTGACACCCTGTTTGGATTACATCCTGGTCAGCTGGATACGATAAAATATACTTATATACCATGGGGAGGAGTAACTCCAACCACTTCATCACTTATACATTCAATAGGCGCTGACAGTATGGTAATTATCTCCGGGCTCTGTGCAGGACAGTACACAAACTACGTTGTCAATACTGCTGGTGTGTGTAAAGATTCATTGCCTGGTCCTTTTAATCTGGATTCAATAGGTATCAGGGCTGGATTTGATACCACCATTCATTACGGATGTCATGGTGATACGATCATGTTTACCAATTTATCCAGTCCGGCATCGGATCTTACCTACCATTGGTATTTCGGGGATGGTGGTACAAGTACTGCTATCAATCCAATACATGATTACATAAATACTACTGCTAATACCGTTACAATAAAATTGTATATAACTAATACAAAGTGCGTGGATAGTGCATTTATTACCAAAACATTTGATAATAATATACATTCAGGGTTTACCTTCCTGCCCGATCCTTTTGTATGTCAGGATACCTTAGTTACATTTACCAATACATCTTCTGGTACCAATCCAACCTATACATGGATATTCGGAGATGGATTTACAAGTAATGCTACTAATCCAACACATGCTTATGCACATGCTGGAAATTATAAAATCACACTTGTTGCCAATGAAAACATGATTCCTCTGCCACAATTCTATACCCCCTGTTATGATACTTTCAGGCAAAATATTGCGGTAGACTCTAATAGCACTGTATCTATTACCACTACCGACAGTGTAATATGCCAGGGTCAGCAAATTACATTCAATGGTATATATGCTAATTCCGGAGATACACAGGTTGCCTGGTCGTTTGGTGATGGTACCCAGATTTACAACAGAAACCCGATTATTCATTCTTTTGATGATACTTCGAATGGTGGTGGGTATACGGTAACATTAAATGTTCATTACCGAGCATGCCCGTCCTCATCAGCTACACATTCTGTGCATGTATTTGGCTATCCAAGTATTTATCTGGGTCCTGATCTTGCTATGTGTCCGGGTGGAGCACCGATTACAATTGTAGATGAGCGGAATCAGAACAATCCTTATGCATCATGGCTATGGAGTACTGGTGAAAAAACACCTGGAATAACTATTGTAAAACCGGGGACATATGTGAGTGTTGTTGCAATTAACGGATGTTATGCTTCTGATACTGTTTTGGTACAGAAGGATTGCTACATGGATGTACCAAATATATTCTCACCAAACGGAGATGGAACCAATGACTTTTTCTATCCACGCCAGTTGCTGACAAAAGGATTGATGACATTCAAGATGGATATTTACAACCGTTGGGGTCAGCTGATTTATGAAACTACCAATACAGATGGTCAGGGATGGGATGGTAATTTCAATAATCAGGCACAGCCAGAAGGTGTATATGTTTATAGGATAGATGCAACTTTTAAAGATGGACAGATAGAACATCATACAGGTAATGTAACATTAATAAGATAAATCTCATTGTATATATGACCTGAATAATAGCCGTTCTGATTTTTCAGTAGCGGCTATTATTTTTCTGGATGAATATATTTTGTGACAATAGTGATCTGGAAATTTAGTTGTGTAG
>CAIVEH010000054.1 GCA_903904855.1 uncultured Bacteroidota bacterium
GGATGAATATCACTTTAGATATAACAGAAGACAAAAAATGGGAGTAATCTTTGATACCCTTATAAAAAGAATGGTCAAAAATGATCCAATACGCTTGTTATCAAAGGATTGATATTGCGACCTAAGTGCCTATACCTATTCTTTAAATACCCAACTTTATGAAAAAGATCTTCCTTTTACTCCTTTTTGTGCCTGTTATTTCCCAAGGACAACTAATTGAAACATTTGCCGGTAACGGTTCTCCCGGATTCAGCGGCGATGGTGGCCCGGCCACTGCCGCTAAAATGAACATTACTGGAGGTATAGTTTTTGATGGCTATGGTAATGCCTACATTTCAGATTATTACAACAACCGGATACGAAAAGTTTCCACAACCGGAATAATAACTACCTATGCCGGCAGCGGAGGTATAGGGCATACCGGAGATGGAGGCTCGGCCCTGGCCGCAACATTAAATGGCCCAACCAACCTCGCTATTGATGGTGCAGGGAATTTATATGTAGCCGACCTTATGAATCATTCTGTCAGGAAAATAACTCCCGGTGGTATCATTTCTACATTTGCAGGTAATGGTAGCCTTGGTAATAGCGGAGATGGCGGACCTGCTACCAACGCCGAAATGTATAAGGCTTCGGGGCTGGCTATTGATAATGCCGGCAATGTATATATTGCTGATTATGGCAATAATGTGATTCGAATGGTCAACACCGCTGGTATTATCACAACCGTGGTGGGCACAGGCTATCCCGGTAGCTCAGGCGACGGTGGCCTGGCCATAGATGCAACTTTATTTCAGGCTTGGGGGGTATGCTTTGATGGTGCCGAAAATTTATATATAGCAGCCGCATCTAACCATAACATCCGCAAGGTAAACACCTCGGGTATTATCAGTACTATTTGCGGTACAGGTGTACCTGGCTTTAGTGGAGATGGTGGCCCGGCAACAGCTGCTAAATTAAATAATCCGCCTGGCGTTGCGGTTGATGTCTCTGGCAATATTTATATTGCCGACCAGTTCAATAACCGTATCAGGCAAATATCCCCATCAGGTATTATCAACACTATTGCAGGAACTGGCGTTGCCGGATACAACGGCGATGGAATTGATGCTACGTCAGCCCAGTTAAATTTGTCCAATTCACTTACATTAGACCATGCTGGTAATCTGTACATTGTTGATAACGTGAATAACCGAATCCGGACAATTGGCGCCGGTTGTGGTAATTATTTTACTTCTCAACCTCAAAATGATACCGTGTTGTCAGGAAATGATGCCTCCTTCAGTGTTGCTACCACAATGGCTACCCCCATATTCCAATGGCAGGCAGATGCAGGTTCTGGATTTGTAAACCTCTCTAATGGAACAACCTATACCGGAGTAAATTCCGACACATTAAAAATCATTAATGCAGATTATTCCCTGAATGGGAATTTTTACAGATGTATTGTAACAAGTGAAGCATCTGCATGTACCAATACGTCAATTTCTGCTATTCTCATAGTAATTAATAAAGAAGGAGTAAATGAATTGCAAAATAACCTGTTGAATATTTACCCCGATCCGGCACATGATCTGCTGACAATTTCCATTCCGGCTAATACATCTGCAGGGAATGTTCAATTGTTTAATGAACTGGGGCAACAGATTACGGATCAAAAAATAGCCGGAAGTACCACCCAATTAAATGTTAGTCAGTTGCCAGCGGGTATGTACATTCTAAGGGTTTCAATTGGTGATAAGATCGTTGTGAAGAAGGTGTTTAAGGATTAAATTCTTAAGGCAAAATATTCACACATGTACCCACCTCCACATGGGCATATAGTTCATCAATCTCTTTATCTGTAAGCGCAATACACCCTAAGGTCCAGTCGACTAGACCGAATTCTTTGGCCATGAATCCTTTTCCGTTTGGCAACCCGTGAATTTTGATATCTCCACCTGTGGGCTTCCCCTGGCTCTGGGCATATCGGCGGTCTTCATCATTGGGGTACGATACACCCAGGCATTTATGATAATGACTGTTGGGGTTCTTACCATTGATATAATAGATTCCTTCAGGCGTTTTCCCATCATCTTTAAAGTGTTTCTTGCCAACAGGCTTTGGCCCCAGGCACACATGAAATGACTTTAAAGCAACCTTGTGGTTGTAGGCAGTCAGTTGCCTGCTGTGCTTTATGATCACAATACTGTCAACTGGTTTGCTGATCCTTTCAGTGGTTCTTGCACCCGGACCAGGCATACCGTTTGATGAATTATTACAACATGCCAAAATGCTGAATATGGGAATTGATGCAATTATCAGTAACCGCATAAGTATAGTTTGATATAATATAGATAGGGTAATACTGCATTTTCCATAAGAGAAATTGACCGAACACTGTTAATAAAAAATTAAAGTCAGTACAATAATTTTAAGACATTTTCGTTCAATTACATGTGATTTTGTCTTATTTGGAAGCTATAAACTAAATGATGAGAAATAATTACTTAACCAGGTTGTTGATGCTGGTATTGGCTAATTTACCTATGTTTCACATTGAGGCCCAGTCAGTACATTCAACCCAGATTTCGGCTACACCGCTTACTGTTAACCCTGCCTTTACAGGTATGTTTGATGGCGGAGTAAGAGCTTCGGCATGGTATAGCAACCAGTGGGAAAGTGTAACTGTACCCTTTGAAACTAACGGAGCCTCGGTAGATATTCCATTGTATATCAACAAGCACGGTGATTATATAGCTTCGGGTATGCAGTTTATGCAAGACAGGGCAGGGGATGGGAACTTGAATAATTCAAATGGACTGTTTTCGTTATCATATCATAAGTTTCTGGGTTTAACGCAATATATGAAGCGCCGCAAAGGCTGCGATCTGGGATTAGGTATTCAGGGATCTTTTGGCAACAACATAATAGATCCTGTTGGGCTTTATTTTGGAGAGAGAATAATTCCTGTTACTACTTTGCATATACTTAGAAGCCCTGTCGGTTATTTCATGGTCAACTCGGGCCTATGTTTTACCCAGTCAATAAATGAGCGGTTCAATTATACATTTGGTATTGCTTCCCAAAATATCAACCAGCCCAAAGACAAAGAACTGGAAAGTACTTACCGGGAATATGGCCTTAACCGTTCACTGAGCAGCACACAGCAAATTACCTGGCAGGCCAGGGAACGAATTGAAATAAAACCGTCAGTATTCTACCTATCCAGGGGGAGCCTCAATGCTGTGATTGCCGGCAGCGAGTTAAAATACCGGCCAAAACACAATCCCGACAGGGCCTATCATACTACATCATTCTATATTGGTGGATATTATCATACAGGTAACATCTCAAGTATTACTTCAGGTATAGAAATCAATTCATTCCGGGTGGGCTTTTGTTATGACTTCAAATTCCCTAACACTGGCAATACTACAAATGGCAGCAACGGATATGAGCTAATGATCAAATATGTTGCCCCATCACATTTGTTTTTCTCAAGGTACAGGGTAATACCTTCGGGGCATTTCTGATCAGGAACCAACAGGAAACCATAGTTGCAATTGGTGTATAAGTTTCAGGAATGCGGGATCAGTGCATTTTCTATAGGAAACATTTTCGGCTATTTTTCTATATGTAGAAGCTGATTTTGGCTTGTTGGAAATTCGTAACGCTTTTTCTAATGTTTCTTTGGGCCTTTCTGGTTTTATCGCATCCATCCGAATTAATCCTTCATTTCTAGCCCAGTCATATAATGAATTAACTTTTTCCCAACCGATTGCCTGCTCAACATGCACATTGTCCTGCCACATCCAGTTTTCGAGTTCAGGTTCAATTACAATAACCGAATTTCTTTGTTCCCAGCCATTGTTATTCATTTGGTTATATACATCTACTTCAATTTCTTTTCCCGACTTCAGATGCTCCATGCCACAACCTTCCTGATCGAATAAAACAATTGCAAACCTATATTGGTTAATGAATGGCCGTAATAATTCATGACTCTCATTATAACTACCAGAATCATGATTGGGATTGAGAATAATATCGAAACTGAAATTCCGGGTATGAGACGATACAGGCACCCTTGGCAGAAGGGCTTCCATTAACTTTTGCTGGTAACTATCAGCTACAGTAACAATCAGGTCTTTCATGATAATATTCCGCTTGCGAATAATATATTCAGATTTGGGTTTCCTTGCCAGTCTTTCAGCTTAGGGTGGTCTTTACCCAAAACAATATCTGTTACACCATCAGGTGTTTTACCAAAACACAGTAATTGATCAGGTTCTACAAGCCCTAAAATCACTGTTGAATGTGATGCCAGCAAAATCTGAGCGCTATATACAGATGATAATGATTGATAAACGCTTTCTATTGCTTTTGGATGGATGCCATTTTCAGGTTCTTCTATCAAAAAGATTCCGGTTAGATCCCTTAAATAGGCAGGAATCGTTAAGGCCAGAAGCCTCAAAGTGCCATCAGAAACCAACCAGCTAGGTATTTCAATACCGTTCTTGTATTTAATCTTTATATATCTTTTTCTGTCTTCGTCTCTCACTACAGTAAAAATATCCTCAATATCCGGCAATGCAGTTTGAACATGTTCTACCCATTGTGTAAATTTCTTATTATCTTTTCTTAAATCCTCAATCACCCATGGCAGATTTGAGCCATCCGTCTTAAATTTCACTGATTGCCCCGGAGCGCTGGGATTGCGCATATGAAGACTATCCAATTGAAATAGATCAATGCTATTTTGCAAGTATGATTTCAAAAAATTTCCAGCAGGAAATTTTGTTTTGTCTGCTTGCAAATTATTCAGCGCTGTATGTTCTACACCAAACATAAACGATATCCTATTATCTAGTGATCTGCCATAATTTTTGGTTGGTTCATAAGTATAATTTGCGTTCATTCCATTCTTCTTTGTTGCTGTAACCCAACAATTATTATCAAAATATCGATTAAAAATAGGTTGATAATTTGATCCAGATGGAAATTGCTTTTTGATAACTGGCCCTGAATCTAAATTATTTTTAGATGCAATTAGTAAAATTTGTTCCTCTTTTACAGCTATTTCTCCAGTTTCAGGCATTAACCCTAATAAAAGTTCATATCGTATAGTATCAATTGTTCGATCTTCAAACGAATCAATAACTTCTTTCGGCAATTCCACCTCAATCGCCAGTTCAATATCCCCACCTTTACCCGCAAAAGTTAGTTCATCAAAATAAGCTACTCTGTCAAACACAGCTTTATCTATGCCCGAACTAACGATATCAGCCATAAACTTAACCACATCCAGAAAAGTGGTTTTCCCGGTTGCATTAGCTCCGATCAATACATGAAAAGGCCCCAGCGGCTGACTGATATACTTCAGGCTTCTGAAATTACTGGCTTCTATCAGTTTAATCATACATCAAAGATAAAAATTCCATTACACTATTTACTACAAAAAAAACCAGGCACTATTTTACTGCGCCATCAGCTCCTCCCAATACTCCGCCCCGCGCCTTGTATGGGGTATTACAATAGTTCCCCCCACAATATTAGCTACCGCAAATATCTCATACACCTCATCTGTGGTGATACCCAGCTCATGGCATTTGCCCAGGTGGTACCGGATGCAGTCGTCGCAACGGAGTACCATACTTGCTACCAGGCCCAGCATTTCTTTGGTCTTTACAGAGAGCGCCCCCTCCATATAGGTATTGGTATCGAGGTTGAAAAGGCGGTTAATCACCTTGTTTTGCTTGCCCAGTATGACTTCGTTCATTTTGGCGCGGTAATCGTTGAATTCCTGTATCTGGCTCATGTTTTTAAGTCTTATGTCGTAAGTATTTAGTTGTTAGTCTTATACTTTAATCGGGATAGTTTAGTTTATTTATTAATTGTATGGCTTTGCGGCCTTGATTTTATAATGTTTTTATTCTCCGTTGTTAAGTTTGCGCCTCCGCGCCTTTGCGTGATATTTCTAATATAAGTGAGTTAAAGTTCGTTTTTGGGAATAAAATTGTAAAGTAAAAATCAAAATTAGTAAATAGTAGCTGTAACAGGTTTACTTTTGATATTAATTTCAACTCAAGACTTAAGACTAAATACTTACGACTCACGACTCAATATTTATGACTTCAAAATCAAATAACGCTGCCGAACTAACCAATCTGAATAAATACATCAGTTCCTCGGGTTTCTGCTCCCGGCGGGAGGCCGATAAACTGATTGAAATGGCTCGTGTAACCGTAAATGGCGAGCTGGTATTGCCCGGTGCAAGGGTTAAACCCGGCGACCTTGTGGAAGTGGATGGCGAACCAATAAAGAAAAAGCCTGCAGCCAGGCCCATATATATTGCTTTCAATAAACCGGTTGGCGTTACCTCGACTACCGATGTTAAAGACAGATCGAATATAATTTACTTTATAGGCCACCCTAAACGCATTTTCCCGGTGGGTAGGTTGGACAAAGACTCTGACGGGCTGATATTTCTGACCAATGACGGAGATATAGTAAATAAGATACTACGCGCCAGCAACCACCACGAAAAAGAATATGTGGTAAATATTGACCGGGCAGTTACGCCCGAATTTGTGCGGCAAATGAGCAATGGCGTGCCGGTAGACGGAAAAACCACCAAGCCCTGCTTTGTAAGGCAGGAAGGCAGCCGCAGGTTCCGGATCATTCTTACCCAGGGGCTGAACCGGCAGATAAGGAAAATGTGCGAGCACCTGGGATATAGTGTAGTAACCCTTACCCGTGTACGCATTATGAATATAGAGTTGGCCGGCCTTCCTGTAGGCAAATGGCGCTATTTTACACTGCCGGAAGTAGAAAAAATGAACCAGATGGTGGCCGAAAGCAGCAAAACAGACGATGCCGGGAAACCGGATAAGGTAAAACAATATATACCGAAAAGGAAAAATGTTGATAAAGGGGAAGGGGAGACAGGAGATAGAGAGATTGGGGATAAGGGGAAACCGAAAGAGAGCGTAAAGGGGAAAAAACCTCCCAGGGAGCGGATAGAGAAGGTAATAGGGGAGAAACGCAAAGGAGCCAAGGTAGGCAAATTCAAGGATTTCAGGGAAAAGAAAAAGAGAGGGTAGATTCCCTATTCAAAATATTTTTACGCTTATTGATTTCTGGCACATTATTTGCTTTATTTTATCATCGTTCCTTACATCTTGATTATCAGACAATTTTGTAAATTCGGACTATGAAAGGTATACTCATAATTATTGGTTTATGCATAGGGATTGCTGCTTATGGGCAGGATGTGGCTTTTTCCAATACCGCTTTCAGAAATGATGCTTATGCCAGTTTAATACCTGTGCAGGAAAACTATTTATATTCACTGCAGCAACATAAGACTCATTGCGGTGCCGTTCGAATTGGAAAAGTAATGATGATCACCGGTGGGGGTATTGTCGCCGTAGGGGGTATTATGTATTTAGGAAGAGATAAGACTATTCCTTATGCAGAAATTTTGCCTGACCTGACGATGCTGCTTGGAGGTACTGTTGTATTTTATGGTGCGGTAATTTTCGGGTTTGGAACATTACATGATATTGAGCATAAAACACGCGTTTCTGTTATCGGAAAAAGGAACCAGTTTGGACTGGCCTACAACTTTTAAATTATGAAACCAACACTTCAGTTACTTGCTGTAATGTTATTTTTATCAACAACTTACGTTGTTGCTCAGCCAGCAGAAAATACCCGTATCGACCTTACCAAGCAAGTGGGAATTAATACCGAAATGCCACCAGCACTATCTGTCTCCACCTATTATAACAACAAAAAAAAGCATTGCCAGGGCTGGTATGTGGGTGAATATATAATGGCGGGTGGGGCAGCGCTGGCACTTGCAGGTGGCGCCATGTGGCTGAATTATGGAACAAATAGCAATAACGACAATCAGCCACCGGCGATAATATGTTTTTCAGGTATTGCTATTTTTAGTGTAGGTGTTGAAGTATTCGCTGCAAGTTGGAAATACGAACACGGCTGGCGCAGCTGGTTTATCGTAAAATCAGACAGGAATAGATTCGGTATAGCCTATAAATTTTGACAGGATCGATTCAAATAACACTATACCATATAATTTTACTGTTCCCTTTCAACATTATGTTAAGTAGATAAATTAGAGTAACCAGTATAGGTAGGGCATATTAATGACGATAGCATACCAAAGTAAAACTTTTCAGGTTATTAACGGTTAACTGATAATCCAAAAGGGATTAAATGTTTATAGTAACCAATCATGATCCTGCGCCGATGCTGAAGGCATCGCATGCATTAGTAACAATAAAAATACAGAATCAGCCCTAATAAACCGGAATATAAACCTTTAGCGAAAGCTGAGTGATCTCCCTGAAAGGGTTGTAGGTAGCCACAACCTCAAATATTTTTAGTTCCTCATTGCGGCGGGGCTCATATACCAGGTCCAGGCACTGGGAGATATCCATGGCCATCATGAGCTTTTCTTCAAATTTGCACCGGCGCTCAGGGTCGGTGGGACCAACAGTATAAAATAGTTCCTGATCCGGGTTGCCGGTGCGTTTATGCAAACCGTTCAGCCGCCGCACTTCAACAAGCATTCTCTGGTAGTCCATAAAAGGTATGTTTAAATACCGTTACAAAAGTAATAATCCGCAGCACAAAATAGAGTAGACTGCCAAGGCAAGTACAGGCAACGTATAAAGTGCCTGGTATTTAAACACAAAATAGTAGAAGGCAGAACTCAAGACCAAACTGATATCCATAGGTAGATTCAACGCCCTGTATATTTCCCTTTTAGCGTACTTAACATAATGTAAATTATAGAACAAATATCTGCTCTTTCTGATTGGCTACAAGTCAAAGGTATGGATAAAATATTTGAAAGAATCTACCTCTTATAAAATTTTATCCATACCTTTGACTTGTAGCCGAAGAAGCGGAATATCCGTTCTATAATTTATGATATATTAAGTTCGAGTAAGTATTCTTAAACCAATAGGAATGTCTGTTTGTCTTTTTTGGCTCTACTTCTAAAAAAATAAAAAACCGAAGTTCGAGCTTCGGTCTTAAAGACGGTTAAGTGATTCGCATTATCTAACATCGTGAGAGAAATCTCTTAGCCTATAACTGCACCGAGCCTTACAACCTCGGTGTTTTTATTTTTACAAAGATAATAGTTTCATTTTTAGTTTCAAAATTTATTTCAAAAATGCTCCGCCGCTCAAAAAAGACAATTTTGGTATTCCTATTGGTTTAAGAAACTTTCGAGTCTTAACATATAATAGTACATTATAAAACAATTGCTCTTAACTCCGATGCGTAACTTGTTAAAATAGTTTGGCTTAAGTGTCTTGCGATAATTTTATTATGCTAAGTAGCTTTATTTTGAATCTACCACGTTTAAAGCTACTCAACATAATAAAACTATCAGACGGTGAGCGACAAACAACTTTAACTGCGTTATTTAAAGGCTGACAAGCGGCAATACTTTGATTAAACATTGTGCCAAATCTCAACAGAAATAAACAACATTAATTAACCGCTTCGGCGGGTTGCCGGAGTTTAAACTATTGCGTAATGTCTTGTAAAATTGAAATAATCGGCGGTAATTTAATAGAGATAAAATGGACAAATACTGAAGATGCCTTAAAGCAAATAAGGGCTATATTGGAAGATATGGACACTAAAATATCAGACAATCCAGATAATCGTCATTTACATATAGTCCCTTGGGCGGTAATTTAATTATTTAAATAAATCTCATTTTTGTATTTCTGGAAATACTCCTTAATGCAATTTTCGAGATTAGTTTTAAGGACTCCATCTGAATCATCGTTAGTCGATAAAATTTCATTTGCTCTAAAATTTGCTCTATTATTATAATCCTCAATAAATGTTTGCAATACTCTCAATTTAGCTATCATGCCGCCTGCGGTTGATCCATCTGGCAAATCGGTATGATCGTCTAATATTGACTGCAAATAATGTTCATACTCTTTTATTACATTTTCCATATTCTTTATTTTTTGTCTGCAATACAAATATAAAGATAAAGCACCGATTCTGCGGTGCTTTTTTATTTTTATTTTTATGTAAATAGTTGATTTATTGAGTAGTAAGCATACCCCGTCTATTCTCCAGTGAACCTATCTAGGTTACTAAGTTTTAAATCAGCTTTTAGCATTAAAAGAAGTAAAAAAAGTTCAATTTTCACACTTAACATGCTTGCTTGCCGAAATCAAGCCCCTACTTTACTTCCCTATTCTGCGGGCATTTAGCTATTTTGCCTTTCGGCGTTCACTGTCGAATGTTGTTACGGTGAAACATTGCATTCACTTATTCAGCTAATGATATTTTCAAATTTCCGAACCCCTGCAAGCAGGTAAAAGAAATTCGCTTTAGTAAAAAAGAGCTAAACTTTCATTTATCAACTCTGCAATAATTGATGTGGGACAAACAGTTTTAAGACCACTTAACATAACAGCTAAATTACGAATAAATAAACCCTCCAAAAAAAGAAGTTATCCACAATTTGTGCGATATTTGCACCAATGCTTGAAGAAAAACGGCAAGCCCTGACAAGAAGGGCAAACAAACTAATTGAGTGGCTACATAGACCGCAATACGCTGTTTATGTCGATCCTGAATCAACCGCACAGCTTATTAAACTGATCAATCTAATTATTTGGGCATTAGAACGTAGTATTCCGGCTAATGATTGGGAACATTTCAAGCAATTACTTATTGATGGCAGGTATTTAGCAACTGATAAATTTGAAGACAAGTATCAGGAAATAAACGCTTATGCCACTACCTTACACATGATTGAAGATACTTTAAAAGAATATACCGAGTTTATAAACTCGCATGATATTAGCGTGGTGTATTCGGAGTAAAAAATAAATTTCCACATATAAATATATTGTAATTACCCATGGTCATATAAAGTAAATGCCCTATCTATATATACTATATGAAAAATAAAGTCCTTCTTATAGCCAACAAATGGTTTTAATCCATCAAATCTAAGTGCATAAAAATTAACTTCTGGAGTAACATGAGGTGGCTTGCCAGCTCTTATAGAATCTTGAGGTATAATTTCCTGTCCTAGTCCATGTCGTTGAGCTTGCCTAATTTGTTCCCAAGTCATGGAACTAAGCTTATGCATCCTTTCGATCAATTTAGATTTTTCTGATTCCTCGCAATTAGAAAGACTAAAATCCTTATGAAGATATTTAAGACAAAATATTGGGTAATTATATTGAGATTTAGGGAAATTATCTGGAGTAGGGCTAATATTAGCTCCCTTAGATCCTTTCTGTTGATTAATTTTCATTTATTCAGATATAAATCCCTTAAAGTATTCTTTCATTAATTCCCGTTCAATTGGATAATTTCTAGGAGTTTCAAGCCATGGCCTTTCAGAGTGGGTCATATTTCTTAATTTCCAAGCTGAAAATTGCCCAAAAACCTCATATACTTCTTTAAGTAGACTTTTCTCCGTTTCTGTTAAAACACTATCATCAAATCCATCGGGAGTTTGAATTGCATTACTTCCAAAATGCTTATAACTGTGATATACAGATTCTACAACCGGGCCATGATCCCAAGCCAATACATCATCATCAAATAATGGAGTGTTGTGCATTGCTAAATGAAATCCTTGTGAATAGTAAATTAATTTTTGAAGCTTTAGATTAGAAATTAAATCCCCAGCCTCTGGATCAACCAGAAATAAAAAATACTTCGCCACATCATTTACGTTTGCCATAACACACAATTTGACACAAAAGTAATGCCAAATTCGAGAAATGCAATGTTAATTCAAAATTTTTGGGAAACATTTTTTTGATATTACCAAATTTCTGGAGTGGAATTTATCCACAATGTGTTGAATTAATAGTATAGCTTTATTGGCATAATATCAACTCGATCAATGCAATGTTGTAAATAATAATTACCGCTTCCCCATCTTCTTGAAAATATTATCCATAGATTTTTTAGTAAAATTCTCAACTGACTTATTCATCTTTATTTGGAGGGTTTTGCTAAATTCATCACAACAAGTTGTCATATTTAATTTATCTCCACTTACTGAAATTTTGGGCATTTCGCCATGAGTTGGGCATTTGAAATGTCCTATATCTTTTTTGACTGCGTTCAATAAATCGCCCATCTTGTTTGAATTTAATCGTGAAGTGTAAATATACTACTTTCCCGAACATAGTTCTCCCCTTCTCGTCCTTGTAGGATGCGTAAGCATCCGGCAGCTTCGCGTTTGATGGAACATTTCTATTTGAGCCGTAATTCAGTAACAGCTATTAAGCCGCATTGCCAGCCATCAGCCCCGCAACTGTTGTTATAATTTTCGTTATCGTTAAGTAGCCTATCCGCTTTGATTTTTTAATGAAACGGCTACTCAACATAACGAAGTGGACATTATAGAACATTCGCGGTACAACGATTTAGCTTCCAATACGTTACTAAAATGTATTGTTTACATAAGTAACAAATAGCTGACCATAGCCCATCAGACGAATAACGCTAAGTTCGAAAATTTTAAAGAGAAATTCAAATTATTATACTCACTAATTATGCCCACCTTGTGGATAAAAATAGCTAATCAAACACTTCCCGATCCGATTACCATTATATTTGTGTGATGACCCCGGAACGCAAAGTTGCCCTCATCAGCCGAGCAGATAAATTCATTGATAAACTCCTGAACCTGGTCTATGAAAACGATCAGTCTTCAGAGGCGTTGCTTGAAATTATTGAGGATATAATATACGCCCTGGCCAGCCGGCTGGATTGGGAAAATGCCCGGATCTGGGAGAATCTGTTCAATGAGGTGAAATATAATTCAGCCTATAATTATAGGGATAAAATAGAAAACTTTGAACAGTTGATCAATGGGCTGTTATTAATTCTTAGGCATTATAAGGTGTTCATAAGGGATAACAAGATGTAACCACAGACAAATTTTCAGACAAAATCAGTTATTTATTTGTCTATTCACAAATTGTTTTCAATAATTATTTCTGGTTGCAAAATTGTTTCAACACGTTACACGCTCTAGAAACTAATATTTTTGTGTGATGACTCAAATTCTCAAAGTTGTCAGCTTACCTAAAGTTTTACTGGAAAAATATTTGCAATTGTTCCCTGATTGTATAATATGGAAAATCTCAACAAAAAGAATCCTACTTAGTTTTGGGGGTAATTAAACCTTTATTTTCTACCCAATGATATTAAACCAGGATATTTCTCAAGATTTTGTAAATCCTGTATTCCCAACAATCTTTTAAATCGTGTTCAAACCCCAAGAATGTTAAACCAGGTTATTTCTCAAGATTTTGTAAATCCTGTATTCCCAACAATCTTTTAAATCGTGTTCAAACCCCAATGATATTAAACCAGTATATTTCTCAAGATTTTGTAAATCCTCTTTCCAACAATCTTTTAAATCGTGTTCAAACCACAAGGATATTAAACCAGGTTATTTCTCAAGATTTTGCAAATCCTGTATTCCCAACAATCTTATAAATCGTGTTCAAACCCCAAGATATTAAACCAGGTTATTTCTCAAGATTTTGCAAATCCTGTCCTTTCCTACAATCTTTTAAATCGTGTTCAAACCACTAGAAGACTATTTCTCAAGATTTTGCAAATCCTGCCTTTCCAACACTCTTTTAAATCGTGTTCAAACCCCAATGATATTAAGCTAGGTTATTTCTCAAGATTTTGTAAATCCTGCCTTTCCTACAATCTTTTAAATCGTGTTCAAACCACTAGCACTGATTAATACCGTGTTTACTATATACCCCACCAAAAAAAATCTGCGAAATCACCAAATCGCCTTAAAATCCGTGATCCAAAAATCTATCCACATCATTTTTTTGCCCCCAAACCCGCTACCCTACTGCTTTTCAGCCAATTTCACCCCACTTTTTGTGGATAGATTCTCGTTTTTCCTGATTTATTGCTATTTACCTTTGGGGCATAAAACAATCAAAACATCGAATAGATACATATAGGAGATTTGCGGGCTAATACCTCAATAAATACAATAAACATTTTCAATATGAACTTTGTGAATCTAACTTTATAACCCTATGAATTTGTGCACTTTGTGAATAACCTTGGTGCACCTTGTAGTTAAAATTTATTACACTTGATTATCTCGTGCTTAGTATTAAAATATACATTTTCCTTTAAATCATTTAAAACAAGATAATTTACATATACATATATTCTATGGACAACGATCAAAACAATAATGACCCCAGGGAGCAGGCACGCAACCTGTACTTCCAATCCGGCCTCACACAGGCCCAGATAGCCATATTAATAGGCGTATCTCAAAAAACCATCTCCTTATGGATCAACGATGGAAAATGGAAAATGCTCAAAGACACCGCCAGTCAGATGCCCGCCCTCATGGTCGAACACATGTTCTCTGAGCTCACCGAATTAAACAAAAATATTGCAGCCCGCGAGCCAGGCCAGCGCTTCCCCACTGTTCAGGAGGCCGAAACAAGGCGAAAAATAATGGTCTCCCTTCAGTACACACAAGATTATCAGTCTAAAGGCGCACAGATCGAAACAATGATGAACTTTATTCACTATGTCCGCCGCACAAGCAAGAAAGATGTAGTCAACATTACCCTGCTGGCCGACAAATATCTGGAAGGCGAGGTAAAAATTGGCCAGGATCCATTCAAACCATACACCCTTCCCGGCACCCCGCCCGATGATCCCGAACCCGGACCATCAAACGACGATGCACCAACAACGCCACCACCAGGCAGCAATCCCCCACCTGTCGGTAAAAGTGCCGCCTCAACCCTGCAATACGCATAAATCCAAATCCCAAATCCCAAATATCCAATTCCCAATCCCAAATCCCAATTCCCAATTCCCAATTCCCAATCCCAAATTCCCAATCCCCAATTCCCAATCCCCAATTCCAAATTCCCAATCCCCAATTCCATGAAAAATTATACCCAAATTATACCTTTTTATACCTTTTTATACCCAAATATACCCTTTTATACCCTATTATACATAATTTTTAATCAGTATATAAACTGATAATCAATTTTTTAAGAAAAACAACTAAATAGATGTTTATAAAATTATACCCTATTTACTCCTCCTACTGCTTAGTAAAAGTAATAGTCAGGTTGAAGCTGCTTGAAGAGTTATCAATTGACCGGGAATTATTTACGGTGAGTACCAGCGTATTATTGACTACTTTAAAATTATACTGACCAATATAATTGTCATTATTCAAATAATAAATCAATTGGGAAGTAGAGTCATTGAGCATAATTGCATTATTAGTTTCATTTGTACTCAGATATTCCCATTTGCCAGTAAAATTGTTTATCCAATTGTCGCCATATTGATTGGAGTATTTTTCTGAAATTATGTAAGTTCCATCTGAATTAAAAGCCCATATATATTTATACAGTATAAAATTTCTGGTATATAAATGAAAGCCATTACTATTTTCAGATAGGATTACTGAATCTGTAACCGGATTATAGGAAAAAGTAGTTGTATCCTTAAAACCAGACGGTTGTAAAGTGATGCTGCTACCCGTAATATTACTAAAAACCCAGGTTCCTACTATGGAGGGCGCAATTGTACTGCTCTTTTTGCAGGCAGCCATTGACAACAGTACTGCAACGATTATATAAGGTATATTTTTCATTTTTCTTAAATTATTTCATTATTACATGTATCAGATTATTATTGCTTCTTAAAAGTTACTTTCTGGCTTCCTTTGGTGGTATCGGTTCCGGTTATTTCTGTATAATTATTTTCAAGAACCATGTTATTACTGGAGATTGTAAAGTAATAGGTTGGCGTTCCAGTTGAATTAAATGATGGAAGCATTTCAGATGCATGCCCGATAAGTATAAAACCATTATTAACTGAGGTATTACTGATATATTCCCATGTGCCACTGATAGCGATTGTCATTGCCGATTGGCCAGCCAATGAATAGATTTCATAGATAGTATAAGTGCCATCTGTATTGAAGGTCCATATTTCTTTACTGATATAGTAAGTTTCGCCTCCATAATAAGAAGAAGTAATGTAAAGGGAGTCGGTTACGGGATCGAATGGAACATAAGATTTTTGAACAGGCTCATGCCCAAAACTATAAGTAGTGGTAGTGCTAGTCATTGAGGCAAACTGCCAGGTGCCAACAATAGACGGTGCCGAATTACTACTTTTTTTACACGAAAAAACGACAATGGAACACAGGAATAATATAAGGTAAAGTATATTTTTCATACTATTTTTTTGTAAATGTGATTGTGAAATTATAGGTAACTGTATCCGGAATAGCTACCAGAGAATTGCTTTTAAAGGAATTATCAGAAGTAAATACTAAGGTATTGTTCCTGATCTGAAAGTTATATACATCAGAATAGTAAGGAATATGTTGCAGCAGTGTCTGGGGATAAGTGCCATTAAATACTATAGCATTATTCAGTTTAGTGTTATTCATATATTCCCAGGTGCCTATAAATGTATCGTTATGAGCAGTGGAATAATAATAATAAGACTCAGTGATTTTATAGGTTCCATCACTATTGAATGCCAATATTTCGTTATTTATATAAAAACTGCTATTATGAGCAATTCCGTTTGTATGGGCCGAAATGTACATAGAATCAGTAGCCCGATCATAAGAATAAACATCTGATTCTGCTGAGGATGTATTATAGGTACTGCCTGTGACATTTGAAAACACCCACGTACCAATAACCGACGGAGGTGAAGTATTACTTTTTTTACAGGCAGGGAAAATAATAACTAAGAATATCAGTAAATGGGGCAATGCTTTTTTCATATAGGCAAGTTAAGTAAACAAATATACAGGTTTCTCAAAGTCTATGTAATGATTTCAATTAGGAACCATTCAATTATATAAGACGTGAAAACTTGCAGGAATCTTGGGTGTTTGAATTTTTTTTTTATTGAGGCAGGTGAAATAAAATAATACCTGCCAGTAAACGTTATCTAATAAATTGAATTTATGAAACATGTCCTGCTTATTTTCATTCTCCTCCCCACCCTCGCCTTCGGACAAAAGTTTGATATTTCAGGTCAGGGAGGAGTGAGTACTACCACCAATCTGACCAGGACTGAGCAAACGGATAATGGTCCTTCCTTCCAGTTGGCTGTGGGTTACAAAGTATTTAAACACCTGAAAATAAATGCTTTTTATCAGGCCAACTTATGGAGCACTACAAACAACACTTTCGGCATTTCACCTGAGTTTGTTACCCGGCATTTTTTCGCCGGGCTGGATTTTGAGGAAGCTTTTTATGCCACCACATCTCCCCGTTGGTACACTACTTATCATTTCAATCCATCCTTTGGTTATGGCATTCATATAGGCACTATGCATAAAATATATAAACGCCTGTATGGGTTAGGACAGTTAGGGTACAGTCAGCACCAGGTAAAAGGCACTTACGACACGGAGACGGGAGGCGCCATTGGTTATCACGCACCCATTTCTGAAACTTTGAATACCTTTTATTTACGACTTGGGTTGTCGATGAGAATGTGAGGAAGATTATTACCTATTGCCAGGTATATTATAAGCATTATGAAATTGTACCTGCTCTACAACAGGCAGGCATTACTGGAATTGATGGTTTTGCGGTCTTGATTTAATGATCTACTTATTCCGAATCAATAAAATTGCGGCTTTGCGACTTTGCGTGAGACTTTTCAATGCATAATGCAACCCAGCGAGTAGTTGAGCAATACAATTTTACTCAAAACTAATAGTGCTTTGCTCAGGCATAGCTTGTTTAGGCAGAAAATAGAAATTCTTATTACCTTTCTTTTTAATGCCGAGTTTGCCGTTAAGGCCCAGTTTCGAGGCTTCCATGGTTACCGCCTTAATTATTTTGTTGATATCCAGTTCGGGTTCAATACTATTGAGGGCTGTGGCAATATCTATTACCGGTATGGGTGGGCCGTCATTGGCGGCAAGCACATATTCTATTTTATAGGCCCAGCTACCTTTGGAGTCATAATCTGCATATAGGTTGGTTTGGGCAGGAGTTGAGGATTTGGTTTCTGGTTTTGATAGTAAACCTTCTGTATCGGGCAGGGAGCCACCATTGGTAGTTATTAAAGCTTTCAGGGAGCGCAAAGTCTCATCAATACGGCCACGTTCCAATCGGAGTTCAAGGTATTGCCCGACCCATTGTTCAATATATTGCGATAGAAGTGGCTCCATATGCTGATAGATGACAAAGATAATAACTTCTTTTGCAAATAGAAATTAAGTTCTAACAGCAGAAGTTCAATAGATACAAAACAGAAGTAAGTAGAAGCCTTAATAATATTAAAAGAAGTTAGTAGAGGCCTTGTAGAAGTTCTGTAGAAGTAGATTTTGGAGCACATTTTTACCCTCAAGCTAAAAATGGCTGTTTTTTGTTATTATAATTTTATAAACTGATTTATAGTTTATTATGGTGATTACATGAACAGAGTATTAAGGCATATATACTCATCATCGGTGCATATCATTTGACAGAAACAGGTAGCTGGCCAAATACTTTTAAGTACTCTGATCACACTTAACTTCTTACTTACTTCTTTAAATATCTTTTATCAGAACATTTCTTTTATTTTTTTGCAACATCACTTCTATTTTAGCCCATCCTAGGCATTTTGCAGATATTACTCTATAATCTATCATAAAATGATTCAAATAATATTTCGCATAAACAACAGACATACAATTCTTTATTTACTACTAACTATACATAAAGTTCAATATTATTTTCACCCAAATCAACCACTAAATCACAATTGCCTTGTGTATTTTTAAGGCAAATCCATTACTTTATTCCAACCTGTTAAAATTTGCATCTTATTTATCCCCTGTTACCTGCTGTAACCCTCAAATAGTCTAATTTTGTGCCGCCAAACCATGCTTTATTATTCCAAGGTTATCTGAACAAAAATGAAAGACTTCTCCTACATTACCGGCCCCGACCCGGCCTATATTGAATCACTTTATAACGACTTCGCCAAAGACTCAACCACCGTAGATCCGGAATGGAAAAAGTTTTTTGAAGGTTTCGACTTTGCCACCAATAGCCAGTCCTCCCCTGCCCAACCCCAGGGAATCAGTTTCTCCGGTAAGCCGGAACCCATATCACCTGATCTGCTTGCAAAAGAAATTGGTGTATTTGAATTGATCAGGTCCTACCGCAAGCGCGGGCACCTGGCAGCAACCACCAATCCAATACGTGCCAGGAAAGACCGCCATGCCCAGCTGGAGCTGGAACGTTTTAACCTGACAGAAGCAGATCTGGATAAAACATTTTATGCAGGCCGTTTTGTTGGCGCCAAAGATGCACCGCTAAGAGATATTGTCAGCAAGCTCAAGAAACTGTATACAGGAAATGTGGGAATAGAGTATACCTACATCAACGATACTGTAAAGATGCATTGGGTTCAAAAGAGCTATGAGGAGATGATGAAGAAGCAGTTTTGCCTGGACGAGCGCAAGCGGATCCTGGAAAAATTGAATGAGGGCGTTATTTTCGAAAAATTCCTGAATACAAAATTCATAGGCCAGAAACGTTTCGGCCTCGAGGGCGGCGAATCTACCATTCCTGCGCTGGACCGGATCATTAATGATGCAGCAGATGCAGGTGTGGAAGAAGTAGTTATAGGTATGGCACACCGCGGCCGGCTGAACATCCTGGCCAATACTCTGGGAAAGACCTATGAGCAGATATTCTCAGAATTTGAAGGACATATGCCGGTAGATATGACCATGGGCAGCGGAGATGTAAAGTATCATCTGGGCTTTAATGCCAATATCACTACCCCATCGGGTAAGGAAATCAACGTGCAGCTCACCCCCAACCCCTCGCATCTGGAAGCAGTAAACCCTGTAGTGGAAGGCTTCGCCAGGGCCAAGGCCGATACCCTGTATAACCGCGAATACCACAAAGTATTACCTATTCTCATTCATGGCGATGCGGCTGTAGCAGGCCAGGGTATAGGTTACGAACTGCTGCAGATGTCGCTGCTGGAAGGATACTATACCGGCGGAACCATTCATTATGTAATTAATAACCAGATAGGTTTTACCACCGATTTCGATGATGCCCGTAGCGCAAACTATTGCACAAGTATGGCATCTATGCTACATGCACCGGTTTTGCATGTGAATGGTGATGATGCTGAAGCGGTTGTAAAATGCGCAGCACTCGCACTCGCCTACCGGCAGCAGTTCAACCAGGATATATTTATAGATATGGTGTGCTACCGAAAGCATGGGCACAATGAGGGCGATGAGCCTAAATTTACCCAGCCGCAATTATATGCCCTCATAGACCAGCACCCCAATCCGCGCGAAATGTATACCCAGTTTCTGCTGAAGCACGATGAAGCTGATGCAAATGAGCTGGCCAAAGAAATGGAAAAAGTATTCTGGGCCGAACTACAGCAGCGCCTTGACGAAAATAAGCAAAAACCACTACCCTACACCTACCAGAAACCCGAACTCTGGTGGAAAGCACTGAGAAAAGCTACAAATGAAGATTTTGAGCAATCACCGGATACTTCAATAAAGGAAGCAGAATTGCAACAACTATTTAATGCATTGATGTTGTGGCCCGAAGATTTCAGTCCGCTGCGCAAAGTGGAGAAACTGCTTCAGGATAAAATTACACTATTTGAAAAGGAAGGAAAATTAGACTGGGCAACCGGAGAATTGCTTGCCTATGCCAGCCTTCTTGCCTCAGGCAATGAAGTGCGACTAAGTGGTGAAGATGTGAAAAGGGGTACATTCTCGCATCGTCATGCAGTAATATATGATCAGAATAACAACAAACCCTACAACCGGCTAAGCCGCCTGAGTGAAAATCAGGGGGTGCCATATATTTATAATTCCTTGCTTAGCGAGTTTGCAGTGTTGGGTTTTGAGTATGGCTATGCTATGGCCAACCCCAATAATCTGGTGCTGTGGGAAGCTCAATATGGTGATTTCGCTAATGGCGCACAAACAATTATAGATCAGTATATTATAAGCGCTGAGCAGAAATGGGGAAATATGAACGGACTGGTGCTTTTGTTGCCCCATGGCTATGAGGGCGCAGGCCCCGAACACAGCAATGCCCGGCCAGAAAGGTACCTGCAAATGTGTGCCGAAAACAATGTGGTGGTTACCAATATTACTACTGCCGCCAACTTCTTCCACGCCCTGCGCCGCCAGCTTACCTGGTCATTCCGGAAACCACTTATCAATTTTTCGCCCAAAGCCAACCTCCGCCATGTGCGCTCCTACTCTACCATAAGTGAATTTACAACAGGTGGTTTTAAAGAAGTGATTGATGACCCATACATTACAGATACAGCCAAAGTAAAAAGAGTGCTCCTTTGCACCGGCAAAATGTATTTCGACCTGAGCGAGCGGCAGATAACCGATAAGCGGGAAGATATTGCCATCATTAGGCTGGAGCAGATCCATCCCTTGCCGCAAAAACAATTAGTTGCCTTGAGAGAAAAATATGCAGGCGCTGAGTGGTGTTGGGTGCAGGAAGAACCGAGAAATATGGGCGCACTTACTTTTTTGGTTGCTAATCTGTCTCATTTCCCGCTTCGATACATCAGCCGCCCTGCCAGTGCATCAACTGCTACTGGTTTTGCTAAAAAACATGCCATTGAGCAGAAGGCTATTGTAGATGAGGCTTTTGGGTAAAGGATACTATCTTATACTTAAATTATTTATTATTTAAAAGTGGACACAATAGTCCTCAGGACATTGCCATTACAGAATCTGACATAATCAGTGATTATATACTTTACAAACTACCTTTTGCAATTCAAATATTCAGGTATTGCAATATAAATTTTACTCCTGCCATTTACCGTTTACTACCCCATTTCCGCACTTTGCGCCCAGTAGCCACCGTTGGCTACTTTTTAGTTTTAAATGGTTGATAGTCATTGTATGTTTGTATCAGAAAGAGAGAAACAAATAAAAAAACTATAAAAAAGATTCGGGGGTTAAATACCCATTGATATAAAGATGTTTGCGCAAACAGTGGAGACCAGTCACCACTCAAAAAAACAGGGCCTGACCCGCACAGGAATCAAAGCGAGAGGGGGAATCTGAAAACCCGTGAAAAGAGTAAGAGAAAAAATAAAAAAACTCAAACAAAATGGCAACAACATTACAGGAATTAATAATCCCTTTATGCGGAGAAATAAATGGCAAAACAGCAAATTGTACAATCAGGGTACATCAGCTAAATGGTACTAACAGGGTCACAGGACATGTAGCTGTTCAACCTCACAAAACAGACCTAATCATTCCTTTTGAAGTTCAGGGAACTATAATGCACATTATCAGTCTTCGGGGGACTGAAACGATCTTACATCTTAACGGCCGTAACGGTGGAGATGAAATAATTGTGCTAGCTAATGTAAATGAAAAAGGTGTAGGCCATGGTGTATTTGAATATGGGCCTAAGCATGATAAAAAAGAACAGGGACCATCCACATTGGGTAATTGCAAATAACAATTTTATATACACCAGGCCTATTAATAAGTCTGGTGTACATAAAAATTATACACAATACATTGCAAAATGAATTGTAAGCACTAGAATATACAGTTTTCATACAAATGAAGTAAAATTACCTGCCCCGCACAGGCGCTCAAGGCGGGAGGGGGAATCTGAAAACCCGTGAAAAGAGTAAGAGAAAAAATAAAAACTCAAACAAAATGGCAACAACATTACAGGAATTATTAATCCATTTATGCGGAGAAATAAATGGCAAAACAGCAAATTGTACAATCAGGGTACAACAACTAAATGGTTCAAACAGGGTCACAGGGCATGTAGCTGTTGCACCTCATATTACCGGCCTTATCATTCCTTTTGAAGTTCAGGGAACTATTATACGCATTGTTAACCCTAAGGGTATTGAGACTTTCCTGCATCTTAACGGCCGTAATGGCGGAGATGAAATTATTGTAGCAGTAAACGTTAATGAAAAAGGTGAAGGGCATGGTGGATTTGAATGGGGACCTAAATTTGAAAATAAACAACAGGGTCCAGTCACATTACATAATTGTAAATAACTATTATAAATACACCGGGCTTTTTAGTTGGTCCGGTGTATTTTAAACTAGGCCTCAAAAAATTGTATAATGATTTGTAAGCCAACAAGATTTAGGTTCATTATACCAATGAAATATTATAAACTGCCCCACACAAGATTCAAAGTGGGAGGCGTAATCTGAAAAGCCTTGAAAAGAGTAGGAGAAAAAAATTTAAAACTCAAACAAAATGCCAGTATTTAAAATATCAGATGTATCAGTATACGAAGATCGCATTCTTCCTCCATCCTTAGTAATCTCCGGCGCACATGGCACGGGAAGTGAGCCAATGCCAACAATGGCTAATCTTGAAGGCGGCAAACATTATGGAAAATTAGTGGTTGGCGAACTTTATGAAGTCAAAGGAAAAATAGATGGTAAAGTGCCTTTTAACTGGGGCGGAATGAAGTGCGTACAAGCAGGCGATAAGCCAGTTTTCGAAAAACGCTGATTCCACTTTTACAAAACCAGCCTTGCATACTTATTTTTAAATAAACCACCGGATCACTTACTTAAGTGATCTGGTGGACCCAGGGCTGAAAATCTAAATTAAGTTAACTCGCTTCTCCTAACCAATACGTAATCTGGCTTTAATAGCTTTCCTAGAGGCAATTACTATTCAAAAATAGAAGACCTGTCGATTACAGACGATCAAATAAGGATAGTGAATCTTAAAATCTTTGAAAAGCGCAGGAAACTAATTCCGGAAATCAATCCTAATTATTAGCTGAATATTACCAGTATCATTGGATAACAGTTGCTATTCATTATTAAAGGGTTACCGTTCACTACCCCAATAACACACTTTACGTTCGTTTTCCGCCGTTTACTACATTATGCTTTTAATGGGCTGATGGTCAATGTATGTTTGCATTAGAAAGAGAGAAACACAAAAAAAAACCGAAAAAAGATATTCAGGGGCTTAAAGCCTTTAGTAATAAAGAAGTTTGCGCAAACAGTGGAGACCAGCCGCCACTCAAAAAAACAGGGTCTGACCCGCACAGGAATCAAAGTGGGAGGGGGAATCTGAAAAACCGTAAAAAGAGTAGGAGAAAAATATAAAACTCAAACAAAATGGCATCAACATTACAGGAATTATTAATTTCTTTATGCGGAGAAATTAAAGGCAAATCAGAAGATTGTATTATCAGGGTACATCAACTAATTGGTTCAAACAGGGTCACAGGGCATGTAAGTATTACACTTAATAATGGCACAGCCATTTTGGCTTTTGAAGTTCAGGGAACTTTAATGCACGTTAACGGTCCTCTGGGTCCTCAGACATTACTACATCTTAACGGCCGTAATGGTGGAGATGAAATAATTGTGGTAGTTAATGTAAATGAAAAAGGTGTAGGCCATGGTGTATTTCAATATGGGCCTAAGCATGATAAAAAAGATCTGGGACCAGCCATTTTGGGTA